>JAQWBQ010000024.1 GCA_028706295.1 Bacteroidales bacterium | reverse complement strand
AGAACTAATGAAAAGAATTTGTCAGGGAATTGAAGAAATGAATAATGAACCCGTGGTTTTCAGGTGGAAGTACAAAATGGACGACTTGAAAACTATTTGATATGTTATTTAAAGAACGTTATACTAGGTATTCAAGTACCACGGCATCCTTCATTTTCAGAAGGATGCCTTCCTTTAGGGTCAGGTTGTTCAGGATGGCGACCTGGATTGATCTTGTCTGGGCCGCAATGTAAACACCGATGGCGCCAGCAACTGCAATGAGCTGAATCCGGTATTTGTCAATCCACTCCGGCAATGCCTTGAACCATGCCACCAGATTGACAACCGAACCGACCATGGATTTCAGGAACTCGGTGACTCCGGGCAGGGTGATCAGCCGGTAGAATTCTTTCCCGAGTTTATCCAGGGTAGCTCCCAGGGTCGTGTTCTTGTCGTTGAATTGTCTGGTGATTTCATCGGTACCCTGCAAAGACTTGCCGGCCAGGGCAACTTTCTGCTGGAGCATTTCCGTATTATCACCCAATTTTGAAAAGACTTCAGAAGCGCCGGCGCCGGAGATTTCCAATTCCCGGATCAGTTTGCCCAGTATTGTCGCTCCCTCTCCGCCTCTTTTCGAGCCTTCGACCACTTTAACGAATGCGCCGTAAAGATCGGTGTTCACCAGGTTGGTGAATTCCTGCAACGGGATCCCGGCCACCTTCGCAAAGTCGGTGGTGTTGTAAGTCATCTTCATCAGGATCTTCGTCATGGCCGTTCCGCCACGTTCGGTGGAAACAGCAAGTTCCTGGAGTGTGGCAGAGATGCCCATCACTTCGGCGGAAGATAACCCGAGCGACATACCGACCCCGCCTATGCGGTTTGAAAGATCGACCAGAACCGGTGCCGTGGCGAATCCGTCTGCCCCCAGCACGTTGATGGCATTGCCAAGGCGAAGCATGTCGTCGGAGACTGCCGAGGTCTTCATGTCGGTCAGGACGTTCCGGAGGGTTCCCATCTGGGTTGCAACCTCGCTTGCCCCGCCCTGGATTTCGGCTCCAAGAGCGACGTTGAGTTTGTCGATAGAATCTACAAACGGGAGGATATCTTTCTGGGCAATGCCAAGCTGACCGGCAACCACAGCCATTTCCCGAAGGTCGCTCCTGGAAGTCCGGGTGTCAATCTTTCCCAGTTCTGTATTCAGCTTTTTAACTTCATCGACCGTCAGTTTGGTGGTTTTGCGTATATCGGCCAGCGAATCTTCAAGTTTTGCATTTCCTTTGATCAGGCCGACAACCGAAGCGCCAAACCCGATCAGGCCAACGGTGATCATCTGCAGGATCTGCTGGTATTTATTGGCCTGGTCGGCAAGCTTTGAAAAAGCGCCTCCTGTTTGGTTGATCTCACCCCGGATTTCCCGGACCCTGCCGTTTATCCTTTGAAACTCCTTCTCCTTGTCCCCAAATTCCTTTGAATTGACATTCAGTTGCCGGAGTTCAGCGTTCAGTTTCCTGGCTTCGGCTTCCAACTGTTTTAACGTGGCATTGGCCTTTTCACCATTGAAAATAACGGTAGCGGTAGAAGTTTCGTTCTTAGCCATTCTGGATGGATTTATCAGACAGGTTCTCAGTAATTGCCACGACACCCCGGTGCCCGTATTCCTTGGCGAAGATTTCGCTCAGCTTCATCACTTCGGCATGGAAGGTCTTTGAGTACCACTTCTTCGGTCGCCGGCGGTTACCGAGCATTTTCCCGGAAAGCTTGCGTGAAGCGGCAGATTCTTTCACATCGCCGATCTTGACGCCTTTGCCGACTCCCATATCGACAAAGCGACCGTAATACTCGAAAAGCAGGGAGATTTTCAGTACATTTCCCTGTGCCGAGGCAAGAACATTGTATTTGAAACTTCGCAGGAGAGTTCCGGTATCGCCGATCTTACTGGAAGCAAGTTTCTTCTTCCATTTGATAATTGTGATCTTAGCCCAGGCTTCGGCTACTTCACGTTCGGAAAGGTTGGTTTGGGAGGTTTGCATTGAGCAAAGAAAGGCTCAATGACAATAATATAAAAGGACAGAATGGGCACACAATTGTTTTACTAGCATAAAACCCTTGATTTCGAGGTCCATTTTCACTATTTTTGTAAAGAAAAAATGAAAAAGCATTCAACCAATTCAAATGGGGGATAGATTTGATTGTACCTGCAAAAAAGGAATAAATAGAATTAAGAATTCCAATTCGATTTTCTTACTCGGGAAGAATAATTTCGAGTAGTTTGCTGTCATGGTACCATCAACACATTGGTCCATGATAGCTCTATTGTGGTCTTTAATTTTCTATTAGACTAATGATTTTTGATAAAGCATTGAAGGCCAATAAATCCATTAGAAAATTATTATTGGTCAATAATTCTATCACTATGAAAAAACTTTTCTTTTCTCTTGTGTTCCTCTCGTTGATTGCGATGGCAGGTTCAACAATAACAGCCCAGACAGTTCAAATCCAATCGGCAGGCTTCAACTATGTAATAACTGATCCCAAATATGAATCTGGCGACTATTATGATGTATGGATATTTTTATATGATCCGTACAACAACTATTGGGCTTCACAAACGCAACAAATTGGGTCTTACCATGCGCCTGGGACAAAGACATACAATGGCTATACCATTACATTTTATATGTATGCATCTGACGGGTACCAAGTTGTGTTATTTGTTGCAAAAAATGGAGAACCAGTTGGTTCCGGCAACAATCGAACAGGTTGGTCCGGCATTTTAGAACCAGATGGGAATAATGTTGTCCATCCCTCGACGATTTACGTCAATTCCTGGTAGAATTTAAATGGGAAGGCTCATTGAGATGAATTTTCATGGGCCTTCCCATTCTACTTTTATCTTGATCTAGTATTCCTCACTTCAGTAGATCATGTATCACTTATTTAAGTGTTTAATATACTTTGCCTTATTGTACAGGTGAAAAAAATATTTCTACTTTTCTTTTTCTGTTTTACTTTTTTTGCCAACTCAAATTCGCAAACTACTACTAATGTTGGCACGGAATTTTGGATTGCTTTTCCTCCCAATGGATCACCCTGGTTCCTGAATCTCTTTATATCTTCGACTTTTATTACAAATGGTTCGCTATACTCAGTATTTCCAGGTGTTACTCAGAATTTTACAGTCACCCCTGGTATTGTAACTCAACTTTCTGTTCCGGTTGATGTATCTCTTTTGGGAGGTATTGAAGAGAAAGGCATACATATAGTTTCTGACAATCCCATTTCCGTCTATGGATTAAACAAGGGTTTTGCTACTACGGATGCCTTTTTAGCATTACCTGTTAATGCCTTGGGCACAGATTATCGAATCATTACGTATAAAACATCCGTTGCTAATCAAGGCACATGTTTTAGTATCATCGCAACAACCAATGGGACTTCATTAACAATTTATAATCACCAGACAAATTCAACCACCGTAATATCATTAAATCAGGGACAGACGTTTCATCTTGAAGAGCCTAATGTTGGGGATGATGTTACTGGGTCAAGGATACAATCAAATTATCCGGTGGCCGTTTTTGGTTCTGCTGAAATTGTCAACATCCCAGATATCACGTGTGGTTCCGCTGATCATATAGTTGAACAGCTATTCCCTTATACTTCATGGGGAAAAGAATTTATTACAGTCCCGCTGGCTGGTCGGGATGCAAGTGGAGATATATTCAGATTAGTTTCTGCTCAGGACGGCACTGACATCATAGTTAATGGTGTCGGAGTGGCGACGATTAATTCAGGTGATTATTACGAATTAAGCCTTAGTGGATACAATTCTATTTCTACCTCAAACGCAGTTTTATTAGCTCAATATGCCAAAGGGATTGGCTGTTCAGGAAACATTACCGGTGATCCTTTTATGATGCTGATCCCTCCCAGAGAGCAATTTTTGACAAATTATACGATAGCAACCGTTGCAGGATTTATTTCTCACTGGATCAACATTGTTGCTCCTGAAAATGCTATTAGCACTATTTACCTTGACGGAATATTGATTCCGTCATCTGCGTTTTTACAAGTTGGAACGACAAATTATTATGGAGCGCAAATCCAATTAAATGACGGGTCACATACTTTAAATGGTACGGTACCTTTCGGTATATTTTGTTACGGTTGGAATGCCTCCGATTCATATGGTTATCCAGGAGGGTGCTCGCTGTCTCCTGTCAATACTGTCAGAACTGTGACACTTTCACCGCCCACATTATCCGGATTGCTAAATGTTTCAACTCTTTGTTTTACTGCCCATGTAGAAGATAATTTCTCCAATCCTGTTGGGGGTGTACTTGTAAATTTTAACATCAGCGGGATCAGCAGTATTGCAGGCTATGCGTACACCAATGCGTCCGGTGATGCTCAATACTGTTATTCAAGGACTGGAACGGTTCCTGGAACTGATAATATTTATGCAGAGTGTTTTGGCCATACATCGACAACTTCTACAGCAATATGGTCATATACACCGCCTTGCATTGATCCGACAAATGCTGGTACAATTGGGAGCAATCAGGTAAATTGTGGTTCATTCATACCTTCAACATTGATAAATATAACACTTCCTTCAGGTCAAACGGGCACATTGGAATATCAATGGCAATTATCAACAACAAGTCCGACTAATGGATTCAGTGATATTGCAGGTGCCAATTCACCAGACTATTCACCAGGACTACATACACAAACAACTTGGTACAGAAGACTTGCAAGAGTAGACTGCATGAATAACTGGAATGGGGCAGCAATAACAGATGCCTTGGAAATGACTGTCAATATTCCTGTAACACCATCGGTTGTTATTACTGCTGATCCACCTCAAGTTTGTACCGGAGAGAGTGTGACTTTTTCGGCATCAGTGGTCAATGAAGGGATATCACCCGTTTATCAATGGAAGGTAAACGGAATCCCCATGGGAACAAACAGCCCTGTTTTTTCTTATGTGCCACTGAGCAATGACGTGATCACCTGTACGCTTACATCTTCAGAGCAATGCACTTCTGAAAATCCAGTGACAAGTAGCGCAGCAATTATAACAGTAAATCCGCAACTTCCAGTCAGTGTTTTCATTTCCGCTTCATCCAACCCGTTCTGTCTCGGGACTTCGGTAACATTAACTGCCACACCTGTCAATGGCGGACCGCTTGTGGTTTACCAGTGGAAGGTAAATGGGATTAACGCAGGTACCAACAGTCCTACCTATACCTACAATCCCATTTCTGGTGATGTTGTCATCTGCATTCTGAATTCTTCCCTTCAATGCGTATCCGGTAACCCTGCCACATCGAATGCCATCACCCTGACAGGCATCCCGGGATTGCCTGCATCGGTATCCATCACGGCCAATCCCAATCCTTTCTGCCCCGGATCGTCGGTAACATTTACTGCTACTCCCGGTAATGGAGGTGCAACTCCTTCTTATCAATGGAAGGTAAACGGAGTGAATGCCGGAACAAATTCTCCGTCCTTTACCTATAACCCATTGAATAATGACAGCGTGCGTTGCGTCATGACTTCAACCCTGAGCTGCGTTTCTGCAAATCCAGCCACTTCAAATAAGATCATATTGAGTGGAACCCTTGCACCGGTTATCACATTCACATCGTGTTTTGATACCCTTACAACAGTCAATGCAAAACCAATCAAACTGAAAGGCGGAATTCCTTTGAATGGCGTTTATTCCGGCCCCGGTGTTTCAGCAGGCATCTTCAACCCCGCTGTTGCAGGTATCGGGACAAAGTCAATCACCTACACTTATACGAATGTATTCCTTTGCAGCGCAAGCAAAACCAGGACCATCACTATCCAGGCAGTGGCGCCATTTACCTGCGGTAATACACTGACCGATATCCGGGATGGCAAGACCTATCCTAGTGTTCAAATCGGAACCCAGTGCTGGATGGCGGCCAACCTGAACCGTGGCGTACAGACCAGTTCATCCCAGGTTCAGTTCGACAACTGTATTGATGAAAAGTTCTGCTACGGAAATGACCCTGCCAAATGTTCAAAATATGGCGGATTATACCAATGGGACGAAATGATGCGGTATGACGACGTACCGGCAGGACAGGGCATCTGTCCTCCCGGTTGGCATGTGCCGACGGAGAACGACTGGACTGTTCTGTGCAATTACTACAATGGTTTTGGCTTTGCCGGCAAACCGCTTCAGGACACGTTCATTTCCGGATTCAGGGCTTTAACCGGTGGAGTCTTCTACCTGAACTCAAGCTGGAGCTTTGAGGATTTTGCGGTTCTTTTCTGGACATCAACTTCCTGGGGAAATTTCAAAGCGCTTTCCCATGGGATGAATTCAATTAATTTTTCTGTTTCATTGTATCCCTCCTCAAGGGCAAATGCATTTCCGGTGAGATGCCTTCTTGATTGAAAATCTCCAGGTAAATAAGCTGGATAACAAATAGATGATTTATCACGTGACAATCATTGAGATTGCTTAATTTGTGCTATCTTTACATCTTAATCGGTTCTATTATTACACCATGATTGTAACCTAGAGATTTCTATGTTAAAACCAGATCTAAACAATTCAATCATTTTCTATCTGATTATTTTACTGTAATTTTGAATATGCTTGCAAATTTTATGAATTATTTTGTACCTTAACTTATTGAATCCATTTAAGTTACATAATATTTGGCTCAACTGAGTATATTCCATGAATGTTTTTTGATATCTGGCCGAATGATTTTAAAATGATTGATTTATAGCAGAATAGGTAGGCCTCTTGCTATTTATCAATAATTCACCTTCATCTATAAGAATCATGTCATGAAATTGAAGCATTACAACCTACTAGAACAATCCATCCAGAAACTCGGAAAAAATAATTTCGAGTAATCGTTCCCACAGAAGTCATATCATTCTTTTAAGAAACCTTCTGTGGGACAATCACATATAATCTACAAGTAAAATTCATTACTCTAAAATACAATGAAAGATGAAAACTCAATTTTTTAAAATAGGATTTATTGCTTTTTGTTTTGTCACTTTAGGAACAATAGCAAACGCTCAATCTTCAGGGTCCTTTTATCTCCGTGATGATAATTACACTGGCTACACATACACGTATAATATATATGTATATGATAATGATTTAGGTGCATTCGTTCCAGGGTGTCCGGATCCTAACGGGCCATTTTCTGCCACGGTTAATTCAACCAACTATTTTACTACTTCCATTAAAGTACCTTATGACGTAAATTATCAGCGTTGGAGAATTGTGATTGTGGTTACTAAGTCAGGGGGAGGTGGAAGCCAAAACGGTTTTTCTGGTTTACTGACCACTGACCAGTATCTTGCTGGTGGAGTTTCGGTATCCCAGATAAATTTTTAGCGACGGGTTTCTGTAAATTTTTATGTCGAGAAAGGGTAATAAACGATTGCTTGACAGGATTGACCTATGCATCTTGTTGACATTGTTAATACCCTTTCTTTGTTTTTCTCAAGGTGAAAATAATCAATGGAGATTCGGCAGTCATGCCGGGCTTGATTTTAACATATTCCCTCCGGTTCCGGTATCAGGTTGTGCCATGAGCAATGAGAACTCTCCCGTTAGCATCTCCGATTCACTGGGAAATCTTCTTTTTTATTCAGATGGTGGATACATATGGGATAAAAATAACCAGGTAATGCCTAACGGTTTCGGTTTGATTGGTTCACTCAGTTTTGGTCAGCCCGTTTATGCCATAAAATGTCTGGCCAATCCCGATCAGTATTTTGTTTTCTGTATTCCTTCTTATGGTTATGCGCCTTTGTTTTCACAAGGGTTATATTATTCCCTGCTTGATATGCAATTGAACTCTGGCAATGGGGACGTTGTGGTAGGAATGAAAAACATACCTGTTCCTGGCGGTGCAAATGCAACATCATGGATGTCTGGAACACGACATCATAATAATAAGGATGCATGGCTTATTGTTCGGAGTGTAAACCCGCAAGTATACCTTTCATACAAAATTACCGATTCCGGAATAAATTTACCTCCTGTTATCAGCCCCAGCACAGTATATCCATCCTATTCCCCTGGAGAATATGGTGGATGGCTCAAAATTTCACCGGATGGTAACAGACTAGTAGCTTGTTATATGAGAGATACGATAGCTGAATTTTGCAATTTTAATGATCAAACAGGAGTTGTCACACCAATTTTTAACTTTTATCCAAAATACAGAAATGTAAAATATATCCCTGGTAAAGAATGTTTTTCATCCGATAACCATTTTCTTTACCTTCATGCCTATTGGCCCTATAATTCTGTATCCAACTTTCCGTTTGTTTTATTATATCAGTATGATGCAACAAAAACAGATTCTCTTCAGTTCATGATGTCTGAGGCCATTGTTGACTCGACATTTGCTCCAACAACTTATGAGGATTTACAATTAGGTCCCGATTTAAAAATTTACACCCCCATATTTTCCAAAGACTCCGTTGGGGTTATCCATAATCCTGAAATCTATGGATCAGGATGCAATTTTCAGAAAAATGCAATAGGCCTGAATGGAAATAATGTCTATTATGGTTTGCCACAATTTCTTCAAAAATACAAAGCCTACCTTCATTATTTAGGAAGTGGCTGCCAGAGTGACTCTCTTCATTTCTCAGGAGATATCTGGCCTCCGGCAGATACTATTAGATGGAACTTTGGTGATCCTGCATCGGGAGGATCAAATGTTTCTTTTCTTGCAACACCTGCACATCTCTTTTCAAACCCCGGTACATATACTGTTGAACTTTACGTCCGTCATAATGATAATCGCACCGATACTTCATGGCGAACCATCACCATTTATCCAAGTCCTGCAACCTCCGCGGGTCCAGACCAAACGATTTGCACTGGCAATACAGCGACTTTTGATGCTGGTTTCTGCTTGGGATGCACCTATGAATGGAAGAATGTGGGAACAGGGTTGGTTGTTGGCAATAGTCAGACATTCATTACCGGTACTGCAGGTAATTATTGTGTGAAAGTCACCAACGGTAATGCCTGCTCCGGTTACGACACCGCCCAACTTATTACCACCTCTGTTCCGCAAGTCACCAATAATCAATTAACTAAATCCATTTGTTCCGGTGAAAGCACCAATATTTCGCTGACCTCCAATGTTACAGGTACGATGTTTCACTGGACTTCTTCCCTGACTTCGGGTAATATTACGGGTTTCAGCGCTGATTCCGGGCTGGTGATCAACCAGATTCTTATCGATAATTTGCCCACACCTGGCTCCGTCAAATATACAGTGACCCCCAAAGTGGGAAACTGTTCTGGGACTCCGGTTGATTTTACCGTAACAGTAAACCCTGGCGACTCCGTCAAAGTTTCCATTACCGCTTCAGGTAATAACATCTGCTCCGGAACTCCGGTTACATTCACAGCCGTACCTACAAACCCTGGAACTTCGCCTGCTTATCAATGGAAAGTGAACGGATCGAATGCAGGCGGCAACAGCCCTGTATTCACCTATACCCCTGTCAATGGCGACCAGATACAATGTATCCTGACTTCTTCCATAACAGTCTGCATCTCGAACAATCCCGCTTCATCGAATATCATATCGATGATTGTGAACCCGCTGCTGCCGGTCAGCGTTTCTATTTCCGCCTCATCCAATCCATTTTGCATCGGGACTTCAGTGACATTTACAGCCGCTCCGGTCAACGGCGGCCCGTTAGCCGGTTACCAGTGGAAAGTAAACGGGGTTAATGCAGGTACAAACAGCCCTAACTTCACCTTCAATCCAATTTCCGGCGATGTCGTCACCTGCCTTCTGAACTCTTCCCTGGCCTGCGTATCAGGGAACCCGGCCACCTCAAATGCACTTGTCATGACAGGCATACCGGGACTGCCTGCATCGGTATCCATCACAGCCAATCCCAACCCATTCTGCCCGGGATCTTCGGTTACTTTTACGGCAACTCCCGCTAACGGCGGCACAAACCCGTCCTACCAATGGAAGGTCAACGGATTGAATGCCGGAACCAACTCTTCGACATTTACTTACAACCCATTGAACAATGACAGCGTGCGTTGCGTCATGACTTCAACCTTAAGCTGTGTTTCATCAAATCCGGCCACCTCCAATAAGATCATTCTGAGCGGATCCCTTGCCCCGCTTATCACATTCACTCCGTGTTTCGACACGATCACCACCCTCAATGCAAAACCAATCAAGCTCAAGGGCGGCATCCCGTTGAACGGGATCTACTCCGGTGCCGGAGTATCGGCAGGCATCTTTGACCCTGCTGTTGCAGGAATCGGTACAAAGACCATCACCTATACCTATACGAACGTGTTCCAGTGCAGCGCCAACAAGTCGAAAACCATCATTGTCCAGGCTACAGCCCCATTCATTTGCGGCAATATGCTGAACGATATCCGCGATGGCAAGACCTATCCCACGGTTCAGATCGGAACGCAGTGTTGGATGGCTGCCAACCTGAACCGGGGAGCGCAGATTCCCTCTTCCCAGGTTCAGTTCGACAACTGTATAGATGAAAAATTCTGCTACGGAAATGACCCTGTCAAATGTTCAAAATATGGCGGACTATACCAATGGGACGAGATGATGCGGTATGACGACGTGCCGGCAGGACAGGGCATCTGCCCTCCCGGCTGGCATATACCGACAGAAAACGACTGGACTGTTTTGTGCAATTACTATAATGGTTTCGGCTTTGCCGGTAAACCGCTTCAGGACACGTTTATTTCCGGATTCAGGGCTTTAACCGGTGGAGTCTTCTACCTGAACTCGAGCTGGAGTTTTGAGGATTTTGCGGTATTGTTCTGGACATCTTCCTCCTGGGGAAGCTACAAAGCGCTTTCCCATGGGATGAATACGATTAACTTCTCCGTTTCCCTTTATCCTTCTTCAAGATCAAATGCTTTTCCCATCAGGTGTCTGCATGACTGATGGCTCATTATCCGGCAACCCACATTTCTTCTTTATATTCAAGGTCGAGCAAATCCTCCAGTTTGAAAGAATATAGGATTCCGAAATCATTATCGAAGACCGGTCCAACGACCTCAAAACCTACGGTATTGACATCAAACCCCGGAATCGCTTTTTCTGTCAACTGCTCACACTTCAAATGATCATAGAGCATCCGGGCAATAACCTGGTGGCCGATCTTTTTCATGCGATCAATCAGGGCCACTTCTCCCTGAAAATCATCAGGATTAGGCAGATGATCGATGATCAGAAAGCCGCCGTTGATGACCTCAAGAGGGTTATCAAGATTCGAAGCAATGTAGCTGCCGGAGAGATTTTCCAGGATCAGTGCGGGATATTTGACTGTAGAACGCAGGCCATCGAGGATCTCGTTTATGTCCATCATATAAAACCCGTTGATCTCCTTATGCTGCGCGGCAATCCTTCGGAAATACTCAATGTAACTGCTAATATCTGCCATGGCTTTCTATTTTGTCAAGGTATTCATGATATTCCCTGGCCTTCTTGTTCAGACCAATGAAGACGTTGTAAAGGTTAGAATTCATTACGGTTTCAAGACTTTTATCATCGGTTTTGCCGTCGGCAAGTGAGATGATCAGGGATGCCCAGCCGGTATCCTGGCTGTCGGTTTCATCCTTTTGGCTGTAAACATAAGGATACAGGGCGGGCAATGAATTCAGGACACCATTAAAGAAAAGGTAAACAGAATACTTCTCACAGTGATCAATACTTCTGAGCTTTCCGACTCTCCTCTTCAAAGTCCGGTTCATGAACTTCGCCCGGGGATCCTGGATATCGGTGAAGTATTTCCCGATGGACCAGCAGAATTTCTGAGGCCGGTAAAGGATTGCAACGAGTTGATCAAGATATTGTTCCTCTCCTGTCTTCTGATAATCATCAAGGGCTGAACAGGCCAGGGTGAACTCTCCAAAGGTGCAATACACCATTGCATCGGTTGGACCATAGTATTTTTTCAGGCCGGTTTTAAGAACCGGAAGCAGGTTCCTGGTCAGGGTGACTTCTTTGTTCAGAAAATCAAGGCTTTCACATAGGACATAGGCATCCTCCGGGGCAACTCTCTTTAATAGCTTTCTTTTCACAGAAAGGAATTCAAAGAGGGCCTTCATCCTGAATTCAATAAGGGGAAGTTTTGACGTGAACAATCCGGACACATATAGAAGCTGCTCCCGGGTCAACTCATTCCAGGTCGATGGTAATAACTTGTAGATATTGTCAATCTGAACCTGGTTCATAGAGAGAGCTTCTTTTTGATGAATGCCTTGACCAGGGCAAAGCCAATGAGTGACAGCAGGATCGACCAGCCAATTCCTCCCGACCAGATCAGGAAGTTCCGGAAGCCGGTCACGGTATAGACCGGTTTCTCGATGACTTTAACCTGAACCTTTGTTTCCCGGATATGGGTCTCCTTCCAGGCAAAATAGATGGAACTACTGTCAATCTTTGCCCCGGTAGTCAGGATATTGTTCTTCAGATCAATGAACGGAACTATCCTCTTCCCGGGCTTGATCTCTTCGATCTGCCGGATAACCACTTTCCCTTCCCGGCATTCAAGCAACGCCCGGATCAGACCGCTGTCAGCCGGAAGTGGGATCAGTGAATCTTTCACCCTGGTTACGGTGTCATGCTGAATGACCGTTTCGGTTCTTTCAACAGGTGGATAGCGTTTCTGGCATCTTTGCTCAGAAATGCACCCGGTCATCGAAACGACTATGAGCAGGATCAGAAAACCCGGTTTTATCATGCGACAAATTTGAATTGGTTCAAACGGTTCATCCATCCGTCTAAGAATTTCTTTTGTTCCGGATGGTTTTTAACCAGGTCAAGGATGAATCGCCCCCTGGCCTGGAAGATAGCTGCATGAAGTCCGCGCTGGTTTGCGGAATTCACAGCATAAAGGGTCGCCGGACCGACGATGCCGTCATCAGGCACTTTGAGTATTCGCTGGGGAATGACGATCCCCCACTTGCCGCTGCCCCAGAGCCAGTCCACCAGGATCTCGGCAATGCTCTGGTTGGTGATCTGGTCCGCTCCCCAACGGTTCCAGTAATTGAGCTTCAAAACAGCCATTGCATCCTGTATTGAAAGTTTCCGGATGTCATCGGCGTCGATATCCCCGTCGCCATCCTTGTCATAGCCTACTTTCTTCCAGGTATCCAGGGTCACACCCATGTTTGTTGCGCCACCCCGGTCCGTGGGATCATTGACAAACCCGCCTTCAAAGGCAAGGATTTTCGGGGCAAACAGTTCCATCTTTGCCATGTTACTGCCTGAATGAAGGGTCCTTGACAAAGATGAGCGCAAAGCAGACCGGTGCGAATACTACGTATTCAGTCAGCGTGGCTTTGCCGATTCCTACCAGTGCCAGTCCAGCTCCGAGCATCACAATACCGGCCAGGGTGGTCTTCCAGTTCTTGAAAATCCGTTCTTTCATTTTTTTCTATTTTGAGAGTTGTCCTTCCACTTTGGAGATCCTTTCGCCATGATCACCCAGGGTTATTTTCATCTCCTCAATCCCGGCATCGTGGCGGTAAAGGTGTTCGCCGATCTCCTTGTGCTTTTCAGCGCAATAAGTCTCGCGGCACTGCATCTGGATGATCAGTTTGTCGACCGACTTCTTCAGGGCTATCACACCTATATAAAATTGGTACAGGAAAAAACCGATAACGGGAATAGTGATGATCTTGATCACATCAAATACATCCTGCAGGAGAAATTCAACCGGTTTCATACAAGGAAAAAGGAGTTATCGGGTTTATTGTTGAATTCATTACGATGCACGGCCATCTTCTTGCCTGCATATCGGGATGAATGAAAATAAGAGGCATAGAGATCTTCGCCGGCGTTCTCATCCAGGAACTGCTGCAGGGCTTTCAGCTCGGCTTCACCATCGCGCTGATTGGCCTCTGCCATGATGGCAATTCGCTCTTTGTTGGAAGCCTGTTTGGACGAGACATTGGAAAAGGTATTGCCGGCCGTATCAAAAATTCCCCAGTCGAGAATGTCGATCGAGATTTCCATCAGCGCCCGGGCCATGGTCAGATGGGCCAGCGCCGGCCGGATCAGATCCATCAGGTCAGCCAATTCTTTGGACAACACATCGCCGGTTTTCCAGGCCTGTTTGAGCTCATCAAACAATTCCGAAGAAAGTGCAGGTCGTATATACTTCTTTTCCACAGAGCGGATGACAGGTTTGAGGGCTATGAAAACCCGTCTGCTCTCGCGTATATCCAACTCACTGTTGAACTCCGGGGTACTGCGGATAAACAGTTCGGCATCCTGCTGAACGTATCCGGGGTAATCCGCGCGGTGTTCATCGAGGAATTTGAGCGCCAGGTCCAGCGATGTGTTGGCCCGGCGGATCCAGTTCTCTTTGAGGTTCTGAACCCGGTATTGAGGCGCCGTTTTATGGGTCGGCGTTTCAATGACCTGGATTCCCTGGGAGGAGACACTCACGCCAAACTCATCGGCCCCAAGCCAAAGGGCATACAAGGCCAGCGGCTTGCGGATCATTTCCAGCAGCTTTGCCAGGTTTTCAACCGTGGTGCCGTCATCCGCATGAACCGGATCGAGCGCCATGGCATCCTGAAGCTGGCCATAAAGAACATCACCCAGAACAGGCCTGATAAAGCTTTCCTGCGCTTCGCCGATATAGGGAAGCCAGTTCTCAATCGTGTTGCTTACATTGATAGAAGCAGCCGACAGCACATGCGAAAGGTTATCAATCAGGTGGATCATGCGATGTTCTTGTCGATGCGTTTGTCAATTTTCGTTGGATGGTCCTGCATGGTCTGGGAGGTGTCCACGGTCACATAATCGAATTCGATGTCGGGTGACCATCTGTTGAAATCCCGGATGAAATAAAGCGGCTCCAGGCTGATTTGCCGGTAAATGCCCATCTCGGCATTGAGTTGCCAGAAAGCCTCCCGCTTATCCGATCCGCTGCCGGCACCCAGGCTTCCCCCGGGCAAACCGGATCCCACCAGGCAGGGATCGACCCCGATGGCAAACAGTATTTCAGAATTGGCGGCCTGCGAATCGGGCAAATATGCGTCGTCCTTGAGCTTATTGTCGATCACGTTGATCTTCCAGCCGGAGAGGTACTCGCTTTTGAACTTGCTGAAGAAGTTGAACGACACGAAGGCCTTGCCTGAGTTTTCGACATCGGATAGGAAGTCGTTCATCTCGGCCAGTATCCTGGTGCGGGCGGCTTCTCGTTGCTCCCGGGTATAATCCGGCGAAGGGTAACGATTGGTGAAATAGTCGTCGGGAATTTCAATGTGGTACTTGATGGTCATCTGGTTGCGCATGATGGCTTGCTTCAGGCGCGGCACCTTGTTGGCAATGCCGAGCCATCCACTTTCCCGGATGCCGTTCCAGACCGACAGATGGTAATAGGATTTGTTGAACGACCGATAGAACACCGGGTAGGCAAACTGCGGATCCTGGTAACGGGTTCCGTCATACCTTGCCGGATCGAACATCGGGATCCTTACCAGTGAACCATCCTCTTCATTGGGAGAATATTCCCATTGGGCGGAATAAAAGAGGAAGGGAATCCTTGTAGGATGATCTGAGTCCATCTTCGCATTGCGGCAATAGGCCGGATCTTTGACATACAACCGGTTGATCCGGTCGCGGCCCTTGTTCAGGATGAACTCGATCCAGCCGTTGGCGAAAATCTCCAGGCTGCCGATCAGGTCGATCCATTGAAAGTTCAGCCGGTTGATCCGCAGGAACTCGACCACCTCAGGGTCGGTCACCGGCTCTCGGACCGGGGCGCCCTGGTTATCCTTGCCATTATCCCGGTAGGCCAGGATTCCGCGGCCATAGTGGACCGTCTTTCTTTTTTCCAGGGCCCGGATGGCAATGGAATTCTTTTCAAGGTCCGCCAAAACATTCTGAGGAAACAAATTGTCATCGCCCCAGGGAGACCAGGGCCAGGCGCTGTAATCCTTGGGGATCACCACCTGTTCAGTGACAGCATCCTCTGTTTTTTTGTACGAGGTTGCGACCGCCTTGGCTCCCGGCAGAAAGGTGATCCCGTTTTCGTGAATGACTGTTTGTTTCATCAGTAACAGACTTTCATGTTGTTGAATTCAATGATCAAACGGATATGGAGCTTGCGTTTCTGGCCATTCGGCAACCTGACGTTCCGGGTCGAGTTCTCCCAGTGGTTGGGATTTTTGGTGATCCGATCCGGGGCCTGCAGATTTTTCCGCTCAGGGTATATCTCCTGCCCGTTTTTTGTCCTTACCGGGCATTTGCTGGCATCCTTCAGCTCGATGATCTCGCCGCCCTCTTTGGTGGTGCGGTTTGCAGTTACGAATTTGACCTGGAACCTGGCGGGTTTGCCATGGACATCCATGGAATCCATGATCTCCAACGCCTCCCATAAACGGATAAATGATGCATTCATGGGGCAATACTACGGCGGGGAGATATTTTGGGAAAGGACACTATTTTTTTAGGCTTGACGAACATGAAAAAAGGAGTTCCGCCCGCGGGCGGAACTCCCGAAATTTCAGAAGGTGATCTTTTGTTCAGTCTCGGCGATGCTGGCGTCGAAGGAGGACTTGAGAAACTCGATGACCTTCTTGATGCCCGGAGTGAAACTGGTGGTGAAGACATTTCCGTCTGAGTCGTTCAGTCTCATGGAACAGTTGAAATCGTTGGAGGCCGTCTGGAACCGCTCCAGTTCGCTGCGTGTCTGGACCAGCTTTCCCCGTTTTTCAATGACCAGCTGGAGGTTCTCCACCTTGAGGATGCGCTCCATCAATGTCAGCTCCTTTTTGAGTTCCGGTGCCGGTGGTTCGGGTTCCTTCTTTTCGGCCACCGGAGCCGGAGCTGCCGTGATCTGTTTGGGTACATGGCTTCCGTTGCCGTTGCCGTTTCCGTTGCCGCTGACTGATTTGGTTAATTCTGCTGTTAATTTTGACATGATGTTTGCCTCTGCCCTGAGGACTGTTTATGGCTTCTGGCTCGCCGGTTAATTAAAATTTATGCTACCTGCAAAACCGGAATGAAAATTCTGGAACAAAGGTTAGGGTCAGGACGCCATGGCGTGCTGAAAGAACCCGAAGGGCAACGCCTTTAGTGACAGATATTTTCATGAGGTTACCTTTGCCATAAATTTTGAGTAACAAGCGCTGTGATGTCCGATGGGAAGTCCGTTTTGAGGCCCTTGCGAGAACAAAAAAAAGAGTCCCGGTTTCCCGGGACCCTCGTTATTTAATCATTCTGAGGAATTCATTCCATTCGAACTGAAGCCTTTCGGGATTGGACTGTTGCATTTGTTCACAGTAGCCTTCGAAGTAGATCGAATCCATTTGATCGACAAAGATTTGATAGTAGCGTTCCATAGCGTTTGAATTTATGTGGTCGCCCACGGTTAATAATGAAATTTTTGCCGAAGGCAGCCACCGAGGAAAATAAATAATGTCAATGGGTTAGGGTCATTCACGACGAAGGCGGGATGAAAGAACCTGAAAGGCGACGGTCATTTCACCGGAAGCCCTTGACAGTTTTACAGTCCGGGGTACACGGAACGGGTTTTTCCGCAGGTAACTTTGCCGAAATTTCGAGTATTAGAGGTGCGTTGGGTTTTGCTTGCTTTTCACAAAAGCTGCCCCGCCGGGTTTCTTTTTTGGCACCTTTTTTCTCTTGCAGGATTGAAAGAAAAAAGTGCATCCGAGCAAAAAAGGGGCGTTTCCGCCCCCGTTTGCTTATCTGTACATGCGGTTGTAAGCATCTTCATCTTCAAAAGAAGCCAACGATTGCCGGTAATCCGCTTCATCGCAAGCCAAATGACCGGCCTTTTTGCCGTTTGGCCAAAAGATGATCTGTTCTCCTTTGTGGATTTTCTTTCCACAGGTGTGACAGGTGCTGGAGAATCTGGCTGTGATCTGCCGGGGATCGCCCTTGTAACGTGTACTCATATTTATTGCCTTTGCCCTAAGGACTTGTTTTGGCTTCTGGCGCGCCGTTGAATGAATGAATGGTTGGAACATGAAAAAGGCCATGAGCTTTTGACCCATGGCCCTGATTGAAGACCTCTGAATGATTAAAAGGGAACAGCTGCAGTCTCTGTTTCCACCAGAGATTCCTGTTGTTCCTGCTGATCGTCCGAAGATTCCGTATTGTGGACGCCCAGGATATACTCGGCAGCTTTTTCTGCCCTGGATGCAGCCCACACGATCAACTTATGGTTCTCCCGCAGGTGTCCTGACCAGTTCCGGATGTAGGCCGTGGTATTTTGCAGGTCTGAGAACCCTGCCATGTTTGCCAGGAAGGCGCTGCCAAGTTCGGCCACCAGCTCTTCCTTGGTATAGTTTTCATCGCCGAATTTGTTGCCTCTGCCTTCCGCGCGATTCAGGCGGGATTCGTGCATGGTGCTATGGCAATATTCATGGTAAGCCACTCTGAAATAAGCTTCTGCTGTGACAAACGATGACATCGGCGGAAGATGGATCTCATCGATGGACGGGTAGTAGCAGGGTGCATTTTCGGAATTCGTGTGGATGATCCTCGGCGCATCTCTGTAACCGGCAATGATTTGCTCAGCTTCCATTACTGTTTGATGCAGTGTGGAGCCGTTCATCTTTTCAATCTTCTGTTTGCCGATCTCATCGAAATGAGCCTGTTCACTGTTGAAAACGTGATAGTACCGAAGCAGATACTTTGTTTTCTCTTCCAAAGTGACAGGATCCGTGCTTTTGAGACGCTTCCAGAATACGACGAGAGTGGACTTTTCGCCTTTTCTGACCTGGCCGCCATTGGCCCTGATCTGCTGAAAAGTGCCGTAAACCCGGCTCTGGTAGTGGTCGTTGGCCAAAATCAGCCGGTTTATGCCCCGGTAGATGTGTCCATTAAGGCTCACCGGGGAGACCGTGCGCCACATTTGCTGCCAACTGCCGCAGGATTCGAGGTTGGCGATGATCTTTTCGGTGATCGCGGCATAGATTTCTGATTTGATCATTGAATTTGCCGCTGCCCTGCGGTCTTATCTTGGTATCTGGCCCACCTGGTTAAACTTGAAATTTTAGCCAGGGAGCTATACCGAGAAAAATAAATAATGGCAAGGGTGAAGGTCAGATTGGCACAATCTGAATAAACCTGAAAGGCGCTGGTTCCGTCAGGAGGGCGCCCTTGACAGTTTTATAGCGAAGCGGATTTTTCGCAGGTAATTTTGCGGAAATTTCGTGGTTAAAAAGGCGCTGGAAGTCCTGAGAACTATGACTGAGTAAGCAAATGGGCTATGCCTGCTTACTTTTTACATAGCCAAGAAAATGATCCAGTGTTAAAATTTGATTTTGGTAGCTTGTGGGAAAACAGGAAATGTACGGTTTAGGAACAACCAGTCTGACATTATATTTATACATTTCGGCAAGCTGATTCAAAGATATGCCTTGTTGGAGTGTAAATAAATGTTTCTCCGGAATGCGGTCAGCTTCGTTCAGGACCTGACGCCATCTGTCTTTGCAGGTTGTTTTTGCAGCGAGGAATACCAAACTGTTTGGATCATATGATTCATCATGGTAATTTGCCGCCCCCGGAAAAATAAAATCCGGACGTTTATTCTCCTCGGTCATAACCTGAACATCAAACCTCAGGCTGTTTTTTGTAAATATTTCCGCCAAATGGTGCTCCAGTGATTTCCCGGCTCTGCTTTTTCTTCGGTTCAGAATTGTATTTGCACATCCTATTAATTCTTCAACTGTCTTAAAAGGTGATGTTATTCGTGCGGAATACCGATCATTTTCAATAGTTTTAAATAATTCAAATTCAGCATTTAACCAATGTAATAATATTTCATCGGGCTTGCTTTGGATAATCTTATCCGAAATACCAAAAGAATTATTGTAGCAGTCCCGCGCGTTTGTGGCCAATTCTATTGTAAACGGGAAATCCCTTGTAAGTGACTTCAGGTAATTTCTGAAGCATTCAAGAATTTTAACAGGGGCTGTAACAAAATTACTTTTATCAATTAACTTGTTTGTGTCACCAGAGGAGAGGTTGAAGGCTGAAAAGAACTCTTCTACATCTTCATCTGTTTCTAGAACAAAACCTTCAAAGTAATCTTCTCCGATGTGGGATAGGATAAGCAAATCGCCAACATGGTCATCCGTTAGAAAGGGAAAACCACGACCGAAACGTGTTAACCGATATTCATTACGGGTACCTTGTCCATAATAAATAAATCGACTTTGTGTCTCGAAATCACCCTGCCATTTTATTGTGACAAACCTTTCAAGGTTGGTTCCTTTTACTCCTGGTGAATCAAACATTAACGAAATGGAATTCTTCGGGATATAAAACCCTTCCTGATGTCCGCCAGTTTTACCTGCATCGTTTGCAGAAATGAACTTACAAAACGACTTACTGCTTTTGGTTACAGATTCAATTGCATCATTTACGATTCTGTTCATTGAGCATTACTTTGGTTACTTGTTCTGCAACTGCCTGTATCATTGGAACTATCACGGAATTTCCAAATTGTTTATAAGCCCTGTTATCAGATACGGGAATGATAAAATTATCCGGAAAACCCATTAATCTAGCACATTCCCGTGGAGTCATCCGGCGTGGATTATTACCGGGCTGGGGAACCAAAACTTCAGAACCATCCTTATAGTACCTTGCGCTTAAAGTACGCGCTACTCCATTAAGATCAGTCATTCCGAAACCAAAGCCATTTCCCTTTGCCTTGTGCTTTACTGCATAATCCTGCAGGTAATTCCACAATTTATCAGATAATGTATATTTTTCTTCTGGCTCATCCTCCAGTATTGTCCTGAAAATCTGATCACCTTCGGACTTTGAAGGGAAAGTGAAAGGCACATCGTTCCCATATATTTCTTCCCTAAACCCTACGATTATTATCCTTTCTCTGTGTTGCGGAACATAATACTTTCCATCAAGGACCTTGAAAAATATCTTATAACCCAGATCGGTTAACGTGCCGGCAATAATTTTGAAGGTGTTACCCTTGTCATGAGATACCAGGTTTTTCACATTTTCCAGCATAAAAGCTTTAGGCTGTTTTGCCTCCAAAATCCTGGCAATATCAAAAAACAGAGTACCCTGAGTTTTATCTTTAAACCCATGTTCCCTGCCTAAACTTGCTTTTTTGGAAACACCTGCAATTGAAAATGGCTGGCAAGGAAATCCTGCCAACAAAATATCATGGTCCGGAATCAGGTTCTCATCAATTTTGGTAATATCACCGAAAGGAACCTCTCCAAAATTGGCTTCATAGGTTTTCTTGGCATAATTATCAATTTCAGAGGTAAAGACACTTTTTCCCCCAAGATTTTGATAAGCGAGCCTTATCCCTCCGATTCCGGCAAACAGGTCAATGAACTTAAAAAGTGGTGGCTCCGGAACAGGAAAGGGAATATCCCATATCATAGGATTATACTCCGAAAACAAATCAACATCCTCTGCAAGATTAAAATCTCTACAGTAGTCAATTGCACCCTGGAGATAACATTGAGCAGATCCGTTCCTTTGGTTATGAATATAATGTGTAAAACTGGCCAACTGGTCATCAGTGGCCTTGTCAACCTGAATTTTGAATCTTTCCCTTATCTCTGAGTACTTTATCGCTTTTTTGCGACTCAATGGCTTTGCTGATTTCATCGATGCAAAATTCAGGATTCTTTTTGACATCCTGACCCCAGAACCTTAAAACTTTCCATCTATTTTTTAACAGCTCTTCATTGACCCGAAGATCCCTTTGGATATTCTGCTCAATCTTCTTGTGCCAAAACTCAACATTGCTCTTAATTCGATATTTCTCAGTTTCCCAATCCTTTCCATGAAAATATTCACTATCAACAAATATTGCCATTTTCAGGCCCTTAAAAGTGAAATCCGGTGTCCCGAAAACAGTTTTGTCGTTTTTTCTGTACCGAAACCCTTTTGCCCACATTAACTTACCAAGGATTACCTCAATTTTTGTCCCTTTACTGCGGATGGCGGACATGTTTTTACTCCGCTGAACTTCATTATGCACATCCATTCCACATTAACATTGAAATTTTTATAATACGTTCATTGGCGACGAGCTATCTCAAACGTGTTGATCTTCAACTGATCCAACCGCTGTTTACAAAAAATTAATTTTCTTTTATCGTTGATAAGTCTTCAAATTTCTCCTTATTCTGTTCGGCGATTATTTTAAGTTCAGATTCATTGAAATCCCACATTTTTGTATTGTGGTCAACAGTTAGATTTAAATTTATCCATGATTCGACTTCCGGCAAAATAGCATCAATTTTATCTAAGTAACGTCTCCTGTCCTGTTCTGTCCGTGCCCCATCTTGTAAAGGGAACGCTAAATGGTTTTTTCTGTATTGAGTACGAATTGCGTGTCTAATTGAGTTGTTCAAGGTAATTAATTTTGATGTCAGGAAACCACCAAGAAATACTGAATTCAAGAAAATATGCTCTCTGTTCTCTTGAAAAATTCTATCGTATTCTTCAATCTTATCATCAAGTTGCTTCTTGTCAAAATCCCATGTTTTTTGAAAGTCAAAATACAATTGGTAGGTTTCAGTCCAAATACTTAGTTTGGTTTCAATAGATTTGATTGCAAAGTGAATGGTTAAATCATTTCTAATATTTTCATTCCGAAAAAACAATTTGAGCTTTGTCTCTAATTTGTCATCTATAGTGGATTGAAACTTAATCAAGGACTTCTTTGATGCTTCCTCTGCGACTGCCTCAACTGATTTTACCAGGTATTTATAAATCAAAAATCCAACGATTACAAGAGTAATCACAATGATCACTCCTATTAACCCGAATACTGTTTGGATTTTTTCTAAAGTCTTTACAATCTTATCGAATTCGTCCATAAATTATTCCTTTGGTTTGGTGGAACATCAAATATCTATTTACAGTTATACCATGTTAAAAGATTTCTATGGAAAAGTAATCCGATGCAATTTCATCAAAAAACAGAAGCAAAACACAATCAAAAGAAAAATGAGCCCCGGTTTCCCGGGGCCTTTGATCTACAAACTGCCTTCATCGGCGAACGAATAAAACTGATCCAGTCCGATGATTAGATGGTCCAGTACCGCGATCTCCAGTAATTTGCCGGCATCCACCAGTTTTTTGGTGATCTTGATGTCGGCTTCGCTGGGGGTGATCAGTCCCGAAGGGTGGTTATGACCCAGGATGATCGAACAGGCGTGAAGCTCCAGGGCGAACTTGAAGACCTTCTTCGGATCCACCACGGTGCCCGATATACCACCCTCGGAAATCCGGACTTTACGGATCACTTTGTTTGCCCGGTTGAGCATCAGTACCCAGAACTCTTCATAAGGCAGGTCTCCGATGATAGAATGAAAGATCCGGAAGGCATCTGTACTTGACTTGATTTTGTCCTTGAGGATGACTTCACTCTCATTCCGGCGACGTGCCAGGGCAAACATGGCGACGATCTGAACTGCCCGCTTCGGGCCGATGCCTTTGATCTGCTGAAGCTCGGTAACCCCCAGGCGCCAGAACTCGCAGAGGTTGTTTCCGCACTGGGATAAGGTCTTCATGGCAATGTCGAGGGAATTTTCTCCTTCGATGCCGTTACCGATGATGATGCTGAGCAGTTCAGCGTTCGAGAGGCTTGCCGATCCCTTGAGCAGCAGTTTGCTGGAAGGGATGTCGTCTTCCGCCTAGGCGCTCATGGGAATCCGGCGTTCATAGTTTGTTAATGTCTGGTTGTTGTTTGAAGTTTCCATAGCTGATGGTTTAATGCAGCGCTGTGGCCGCGGTTCGTACTGAAATTTTGCCACCAGCCATACCGGGGAGAAATAAATGATGTCAAGGGGTTGGGTCATTCCCCCGAGTACTCGGGGGATGAATAACCCTGAAAGGCGACAGATCTGGCAGGAGGTCGCCCTTGACAGTTTTATTTTCCATAGGTACTTTTGCAGAAATTTCAGGTAGAATAGCGATTTGATGCCCTTTGGTGTGCCCGGAACAGTAACCGACGACTAAAAAAAAGAGCCGTGGCGATCACGACTCCCTTTTCCCCCGGTTAGAAGGGCAATTCATCGGACTGTTTTTCAGTAGTCTTCTTGCCGCTTTTGGCTGTTTTCTTGCCGGGCTTTGCAGCCTTGATCTCTTTTTTCGGTTCGTTCACCTGCGATTTCTCGACGGCCGTTTCGGATTCCACCAGTTTGTTGACATAAACCGTGTAGTCATTTCCGAAGCTGTCGGGGTTCTGCAATTTGGCCACCTCGAAGGTGATGAACTGTTCGCCCTTGTATTCATGAGCGTGCTGGAGGACATCTTCGATCCTGATGGAGATTTTTACGATCTGCAGATCCTTTACCTGTTTTCCCTTTGCGATGTACTTCTTGACAAATGTTTTCATGGTTACTTTTTTTTGAGGTTAATTTTTATGCAAGTGTCATGAAGAACATGGAGGGGCACTCAAGGAGGAACTGGAATACCGGATTGCAATGAGGATATGCCGGGAAAATCCTTGAATGAGTGGAACTTTCACCCTGTAATGAGCTCATAGCTTAGCATACAAATAGGACCGGAAAAATATCCATGAATGTTTGGCAGTACGTTCAGGTGGGAAAGAACAGGAAGCTGCGCAGATCCATTTCCAACAGGATGATCCTCCCGACGTTCATGCGGCGAACCATCCATTTCAGTGTGGTCAGGAATCCCGTCAGCAGGGACGACCAGTAAGTTAAAAGTGGAACCAGGCAGGAGAGAAATACGGAGTGCGACCAGGAAAGGCTGGAAGCAAAGCCCGGAAACAGCCGGTACCAGGCTTGGATACAAAAACAGATGAATCCTTCTGTCAGGGAAAAGGGGAGGTTGTCACGGTGCATTTGGGAGGAAGGGTACACCTACAAAAGCTTTCCCGTGGTCTTTCTTTTTGGTACCTTTTTCTTTGACCCTCCCCGACAAAGAAAAAGTACTCCGCTGAAGGCCAGGTTATCGCTGATATCAACCTGCCGGCGTTTCTTTTGCTGCTTTTCTTGCGCCGACAAAGAAAAGCAGTCCGCCCTTTGGCGCACTACAAAACAGAAAGTACATTTTATTGATTTTTAACTACAAACGGGTTAATTTTCCCTTTTGTAGTTACAAAATCTCCACGAAGTGCACGCCCCGCCCTATCGAAAAATGCAATTGCACCGGGCGCAACCGACCGGATATATGAATTGATGCTAAATATATAATAAATTGAATGTAAAAACAGGGTGAAACGATAAACGGTCATCCGTGCTCCCCTATCTTCCGGGCAGCAGGATCATCTCATTGGTGGGGTACTGCTCCCCTACCAATGGGCTAAGCAGCCAGTAAAACAAATTGTCCGCGGCATCGCTCAGGTCGGTGGCTTTCCACCTGGGCTGATCTTTGCGGCGTTCGGACGATTTGTCTTTCTTGAACTCTTGCGGAAGAATAGGGGCATTGTCCATGGAAAAAAAGGTTTCCATGGCGTTGTTCATATTGATGCGGAAGGCGGGAAGTCCCGGTTGCTCCCCCGACAGGAACTTGAACCAGAACTGGAATTTATCCATGTGGTGTGCCTCGTACAGTTCGGCGCGTAGCTGGACTTCCCACCCGGCCTTTGCCAGTTGTTCTCTGACATCATCAAAGTAAGAGTTGCGCGAAGCAGCATCATTTTTGCGGTTGCCGTCGGAACCGCCATAGAGGTATACATACCGGACGGGTTTGGCTTTGTAGTGATCGATAAACTGCTGAACCAGGACTGAAAGCATTTCATTCTCGACATAGAAGTTGCGGATGATCCGGATCTCATTGAGCAACCGGTCCCATTGGGCCACGATCATACAGTTCTGCGAGGTGCCGAAATCAAAGGAGACATAGAGCGGTTCACTGCCGATGCAATCACGATCGGCACGGCAATCAAAGACACTCCCGGCTGCAGGCAGAACTGCCTGGTCAATATAGTTGTACTCGTAGGAATCGGTGTAGCCATGTACGGCAGACTTCAGCAGCGGGTAAAATCCGTTGGTGTTCTGCTTGCGGCGGATGTTGAGCACTTCCAGGTCATAAACGATCTTTGGCAGAACACGTTTGAGATCACGGAAATACATCTCACCGAGAATTTTGCTATTCTGCGTAGCGGATGCTTCAAGGTAGCAATACCGGGCAGGCATCTCTTTTGCCAGTTCCTGGTATTCAAACACCCAGTCCCCGTCAGGGGTCAGCGGCATGGTTCCCAGGAACAGGGTGCCATGGTGAAACCTCAGGTGGCCGAAGCGGTCCCGGTTGCCCCGGTTGGCTGGCAGCACATCGGATTCGATGGCAGACTTTTTCAGCTTCGTACATTCATCGAAGATCATACCGTCGTAGGAACCGCTGCGGGCCATCTCCGGCCGGTCGAAGGAGTTGAATTCAACGACGAAGCCGTTGTAAAAATGGATGCAGTTTGAGTAATCCAACGGCGGGGCATAGGGTTCCGGCCATTCATTTCGTTTTGGTGCCCTGTGCCCGACGAAATAATGGATACCCCTGTAAAGTCCACGCCGTTCAAAGTGGTCGATGATCGGCGGCAGCGATTTGGTCCTGATATGGAAATAGGTCAACCCGTTCAGGGATATCTTTCCCCGGGGCATGGCAACAAAGTAGCGGATGATATCTTCGGCAATGATAGTTGTCTTACCCACTCCGCGGCCGCCAATGAACACTTTGTGCGGACTGTGGGAAAGCTGAACGGCCACCTGGGGATCGTTCAGGTAGGGAGCCGGTCGGACCTTAATCTCGGGCATCTTCCAGGATTGGTTCTTCAGCAAGCAGGATATTCTTGTAATCGGCAATGGGCGAAGCATCGATCAGCGCCATTACTTTTTCGTTCAGTTCCAGCAGAGCCTGCTGCGCCTTGGGGTCAATGAGCTTGAAATATTCGGTGTTGAGAAAATTGTAATTGATCGACAGCAACTGAACCGGCGGCTGGATCTTCGAAGGATCAGGCAGCTCAAGGTCCTCTTTGTCCAGGTTGTTGGCCCGGATGATCTTGTCCAGCAGCATGCCGATGGCCTTGAAGTCATTCTTTACCGAGGCTTTCCGGTAGGCTTCAATGGCCCATTGGGTCACCATGTCCCGCAGGGCGTACCGGTCCATCCCCCGGATCGGGCCGAAACAACGGGTGCAATTGTACACATCCCGGTAAGCCTGCACATCGGAGATATCGTACACCTTCATGAGCATCTTGACCACCTCCCGTTTGGTCCCGTTCTGGTTGATCAGCATGGAATAGGCCGCTTCCCAACGCTCGCGCAAATTCTGGTCATGATCGGAAAGCTCGACATTATCCGATAGGTAATAGAGCTTGATCCGCTCCATGGTGGTTTCAGAGATTAGGCTTTTCATAGATCGTCGGCTTTGGCGTTTTCCACGAGTTTCAGGGCCAGTGTCTGTGCCGGCGAAGATCCGTTCTGAGCCAGGTCGAAGATCCCCTTTCGAAGCTCGGCTTCACGCTTAAGCCGGCCACGCTGAAAAGCTTTTCCGGCCGGAGACTGCGGATCATCGATCAGCTCGGACAGATCACGGGGATCCACCTCCATGATCACGGCGATTTCGCTTTTGGCAAACATCAGCGAAGCATAAGTTTCCAGGTCGCTGAGCATGGTTTCATTCAGTTCCATCGAATACGCTATTGTTTGAAAGTTCACTTAAAATCCAGTCTCGGTGAAATGCGGCAACCACTTTGTCGCAGCACAACACTCCTGCCTCAATGCGGGGATTCCGGGTGTAGTTAGCAGATCCCACTACGCTGATTCCCCAATGGTCGTTCTCGATCACGGTGACCTTGGCATGGCACTTAGCCGCTTTGATGTCGGTGGTGATCTTCTGTAAGAACTGCAGCTCGGCCGGTTTGCGGATGCCGTTGCGATAATCGAATATGCCTTTCAGTTCCAGGATCAGTCCTTGTTCAATGAACTGGTACAATTGCCGGATAGCATATTCGGATATTGCCCAAGTAGTGAAATAGACCCTTGCAGGACCAGTACGTTCAAGCAGGAAGAATAGCAGGTCATGCGTTGACCAATCACCCAGGGAAACGTAATGGACAGACTGGTTCTGTGCAACCTGACCAAACACCTGGTGCAATTTTTCATTCGCCTTGCCTATTGTCAAATGGGTCGTCCCCACGGAGGCCGTTCCTCCGGAACCGGCTTTATCAGCCTTTTTCCTTTTGAGATCTTCGGTCGAAAACAGGCTCATCGTTTCAGGCGTTGGTTGATTTCTGCCAGTTCATCCTGGTATTGATCCAAAAGCTGCTGGTTCCGGGAAAGTGTTTCCGGCGTTTTCGATTTTTCCACCAGTCTTTTGTACCTGGTCACATACGTCCGGAGATTGCGCTGCCACAGGATCAACTCGGCATCATTGAGTTCGGAAAGTTTCCGCTTTGTCTCCTGGGTTTGCTTAACAGGGATTACCCCATGTTTCTCATAGTGGGCGATCTGGCAGGCCATTTCCTTGAGCTGGTCATCAAGGTCAAGAATCCGGAAGGCGATCTCCTTCCTTTCCTCGGTTGGCCGGAATTCCAAAATCGCATGGAGGTTATCCAGCATCTTGTAGATCATTTTCTGCTGCTGGCGGAGATCGTCAATCTGAAGGGCCGGGATTCTTGCCGGTGGCTTTTGTTCCTCCGGGTTCCCGGGGTCTTCGGATTTGACTGAATGGTTGGAAATCATGGGGCCAATGACTTTGCCCAACTCGTAGGCCAGGGTCAACCGATTCTTCCCTGTGGATCCCCCAATACGCAGTATTCTGCCCAAGTTGGAATTGTGGCAGTACCTGTCGTACAGTGAAAGTCCTGAAGGATAATCCAGGTCAGAGTTTAGCCAGGTGAAGATCTCATGGTCCATGCGGCGAAGGTATCGCTGCAATTACATCAGGAAAAGGACATGAAACAGGAACTATAAAAATAGGCAAAAGATGGTATGAACGCTTTGGGGTATAATGGATCGAAGTTCTAATCAGATCATTACTGAACTTATTGATGATGCATTGTTTTGTTTAAAATAGCGATATTCCCGGTATAAGAACCACGTTTTACTGATAATACATTAACCGAGGTGAGTAAGCAAATGCTGTTTAATATTTTCTGACTGAATATAACTGAATATGGGAGGCAGCGCATTCCCAATCATTAGTGCTAAATTTGCTCTGGGTACATCTATTGGGAATTTATAATCCATTGGAAATGATTGCAAGAGAGCAGCTTCCCTTGCAGATATGCAACGGTTCTGTTCCGGATGTAAAAAACGGCCTTTAGAGGGATTTAGGCATCCACCAGTTATGGTGGTTGAGTAATCATCCCAACGTAATCTGCCGTAAACATCATTAAATCCAATATTTTCTGCCTTATGACATTTAAGCGAATATTTTTCAGGCAAATCTTTTCTACTTCCTCCATTTTTCGGAGTTAACTCAATCCGTTTTTGAACTTCGGGAGTGTGAATTGGAAATATTTTATGTAATGGATCATTTGAAACTTCAGGTAATGGTAAATCGCTAATAGTCTGTCTTACTGTTTGCTTTCCTTCTACTGGTTTAGCAACTTGTATTTCGCCTAACCTTGAACCTACCAAAACCAATCTTCGCCTGCTTTGAGGCACTCCATAGTTTTTAACATTCACAACTTTAAAATCAATCCACTTATACCCGACTCTTTTTAAAATCTCAAGTGCCTTACGGAACAAATTATAATCTACGAGTCCGGGGACATTTTCTAACATTATTGTGTAGGGCTTTAATGCTTTTACAATTCGCACATATTCCATTAACAAATCGTTTCGGTCGTCAACAACAGGCTGTGTTCTGTTCAGCCGTCTAATGGAACTAAACCCCTGACAAGGAGGACAACCGGCAAGCAAATGTATTTTTTTGCCATTCAATTTTTTTTTGATTTCGGCAATAGAAACTTTACGAATATCTTTTGTAATAACGGCAGTGTCACAATGGTTCAATTCATAGGCCTTCGATGCGAACACATCAATTTCAAAAGCAATTTGTGTCTTAAAATCTGCTTGATGCATGCCTTCGGTTAAACCACCAACACCGCTAAATATATCGATTGAATAAAGTTGCATAATAGTGTCACAATTCAATTGGTACTACATTTTGATATCCGACATCTCGAATATACTGTATTGCCATATGTTTTTTTTCTTCAGTTTCAGGCCTTCCATATCTGTCTGACTTAAAATTCACATAAATATTTCCGTCTTCACAGAAATACATTTCACCTCCGATGTATGCTTGGCTACAGGCCGTAATATTTGTATGACAAACGAAGGGCTTTCCAATTGATGAACGAAGAACATTTCTAGTTCCCTCCCAAATAATTTTAATACTAATGGCATCAATCACCCAAAGAAAGCATCTATGTCGACAACTGCCTCCTCTTAGTATTTCATATTCCGTGAGCTCTGTAACAGTTATTTGAGTATACTGAATAGGTGGATTGTTATTTATTCCATCATGAATGAAATTCAGGAATTCATCATTATGACCCTCTCCCTCTTTTAAATCGGTCTCTATTGTTTTTGTTGGACTTCTTTGAAAAGGATTGATAAGCGGTTGTAAAACGGCAATATGTGTGCTATTTAATGCTGGCATAAATGTTAAATTATTGCTGTTCCTTTTTCCAAGGCTTCTTCAAGTTTGTAGATTGAATACTGCTGTACAACAGATGAATATGATAATTCCTGAAGCGGAATCAATTTATTAACTAATGTGATTTCGTCAGGATTAATCAGCAACCCCTTTGCTTCACTGAAATACAAATATCCTTTGGAATCGTTCAGTAAATTATTAATTGTTTCGCTATTAAGAGTAAATTGATATTTTTTAAATTCTTCAAGTAGATACATTCTTCCAAACACTCTTTCAAGGTAAAGAATATCCGAGGATTTTTTTAAGAAATCGTTTGACGTAAACTCAATATCAAAGCCCTGAATTTTTATTCTTCCGCTGTCGGATACCTTACCCAAAATATACTGCAGCATGAACTCTTCAGATGAAAAAATTGAATGAGTTGAGCTTCCTTTGAGGAACAATTGAAACCTGTGGGCATATTCATCAAATACTTTTTTGTTTAGGAACGGTGGGAGTTCGTCTCTAACTTTTGAATAGATAAATACAAAAGCATCTGTATTTGAAAGTATCTCTAGAAGCCAACCTTGTGATTCAGTTGGGTTAGGCATTCCGTATTCCCAATCATAAATTAAAACATCCGGTTTGGATCCGCTATCAATATCATTCAAACACTGGGTCGGCTTTGTGTATCCGTTAAGACTGATATGGTTGTCCTTACTCGCTTGACTTGTTACAATGTCCTTGATAAGTTGCTGCAACGGTTGAAGGCCTTTCCAAGTTTGAGTAATGGCAAGGTGATATAGATTTTCTGAATTGATTGCCGAATCATAAATGGATGATGCCGTGAATTCAGGTATTTTCGGGAATTCGTCGTCAATCAAGAATATTTTGATCGTTTTATTGGTTATCATCTTTGAGAATTACTTTTGAAAAATCAAGTAGGAATTGAGCACCTGACAATCCCTTAATTTTATCTCTGTCTTTTGCCAAGTATATGTCTCCTCTCTTTTTCATCAAGTTCATATAATGCTTGCACACATATAGCCCTAATCCACTTGGAGGAAACTTCAAACTATATCCAGGCTGAAACAAGTATGGCATTATTGAATCATGAATTCCTTCGCCGTTATCGGCAACAACAATTGTTTTATCATTTTCATCAATTCTCAACCTGATTTTCCTATCGGTTATTTCAGGTTTGTCTATCCAATAGCATGAATTATCAAGAAGGTTTGTCAGAATTTGATTCAATGCACCATATCTTGCTGTTATTTCAAAATCCTGGTCATGATTATAGTCAAAATCAATATTCAACGCTTTAAATCTTCGTTTAAAAACTGAATGAACATAGCTTATGGATTTTGAAACGTTGAATTGAATTGGGTCTTCGTTTCGCAATGCACGCAATGGGCTTAATCTTAATATTTCAGATTCCAATGCTTGTGATGTGTCCATTAAATCTTCAAGCTTTGATTTTTCAAATATACCACTTTGAAGTACTTCTAGAACCCCATAATAGAAGTTTGAAGTCGTTTTACTTATTTCATGAAGCGCGACTGCGATCCCCAGCCCAAAACCAGCTTGTTCAGTTAACATATCCTGAACCTCTTGAATTTGCTTCAGGTTGTCCTCAAGGTTATTGAGTGATTTAGAAAGTTCAACGAGTTTCCCTTTGCGTTCGCTTATATCCCCAAGTTCTTTTATGTCCTCAAAAAGTTTGTAACGATCCAAAGCGATATCGTAATTTGCATTAATGTTGGATATAATTTTTGCAGACTGCTTCGGAAATCCTTTAAGTGCTTTAGGTTCTCTTACCAGATCACCAGTGAGTTGGTTGTATTCATCCCTCTTCCCGATATAATCCAACTCAACAAAATAAGTTATCGCTTTTACAAGTTCTGTCATGTCACCAAAGGCACGGTTTTTAATCATACCTTCTCTGTTGGTCTTGTCAATCAAATCAATATTGGTGGTCTGGTCAATTTCAATATTACCAATCATATGGTAATATGATATTCTATATGTCTGTTTTATTTGTCGCTGCCTTAATCCAAGCCAATCGGTTTCTGTTCCAACTTCTGCTGATAACACATTTATTCCATCCCGGTAAATCGGTATACCTCCATAATCTTCCAAATATTTTTTAAACTGCTTTTCGTCATCAGAACTACCAAGCCATGGTTTATCTCTGTACCAAATATCAATATGTATATAAAAAGGGCCGCAAGCCGGTTTCCTCCATAATCTTCGGTTATTTTCAATTTTGAACCACTGAACTTTGTTTATGGTTTTCAAATCAAGTTTTTGATTTTTATATTTAAAACTCGCTAATGGAACATTATAGGGTGGCTCAAATACGTAGTCGTACTCAAAATTACCCCATTCATCAACTAAACCTGAAATTGTAAATACAGGGTCGAACGCTTTGTATTTAATTTCTTCATCCAATCCTCTCACTTGCGGGCAGGTGAAAGAAGCCATGAATGGTTTTGTCTTAGCTTTTGGATTTGGATTTGGTGAGTTTAGTTTTAAAATTACCTGGTTGATTGCTTTTATTTCAGATACGCTTAATTCAAAGCCTTCTCTTCCACCAAAGATTATTAATTGGGTTCCACTATTTCTTTCTCCATAATTTCTTGAAGGTGCCTGTCTTGAAAGCGTAACTTTTACTTCATCCAAATCTTTGTGTGTTCCATCAAGGAAATTAAAATCATCCCAATTTATTTTGAGAAGATACTCATAGTCATTCTCAACAATTTTTGTTTTGATAATTAAATTTTTTCCAAGACGATGGCTTGCAAATCGTCCAACACCTTTCTCTCCTAACGGAATCCTTCCTTTATTTTCTTCCTTTAGAATTTTCAGATATTTCTCAAAGGTTTCTAAATTATTTTCATGAATTGCTTTTTCCCGTTCACGTTTCAATCTTTCCTTTACACTTGTTTTCAGGGTTGAAGCAGGTCTAAGCCAACCTAGTTCAATTTGTTCCCTGCTCATTCCACTTCCATCATCTTCAACGACAATTACAGGCCCCTCGTACTCGGTGAAAGAATAGATTGTATCAGGTATTTCAGGCAGACTGGGTACATTTTCAATCCGCACATTACAATATGAAGCCCCGGCATCAATTGCATTTTTCACTAATTCTAAGATACCAACTCTTTCAGATGCAATTAACTGTTCTCCTAAAACCTGAATAAGGTGAGCATCTGCTTTGAAATTTAATAAGATCCCTCCATCAAGACACAACTCGTCTAAAAATTTCGGATTAATTTTTCTTACCGCATTGTTGTAATTATAGAACTCAGCATTGTATAGTTTTTCAAGAATCTCTTCGTTAACATTTTTAAACGACACAGGTTTTGAAAACAGTTTAAACCCCGAAATCTCAACAAAGTAATGATCAGGAGTTTTTTTGTCAACGAAAGGCGGTTTTGTTATTTTGCCATACCCATAAAACACTCCTTCCCCTTTTTTATCAGGTTCGTAATAAACAACTTCAATCGGTAATGCTGAAAATTGTTTAAGGTAGTTTTTCTTGTCTGTCGCTGGAAAATGGTAATATTTTCCAATGAAGTCATTGTAATCACTATCATGTCGGTATTGTGTAAGTATGAGGCAATTTCTTTCTTCCATCATCTAACTCTTTTTCTTGTGGATGAAAGTAATTCTCTGATATCAATATTTAACATATTGGCAATATCGGAAAGGGTATCTATTGGGGGTTGGACTTGATTTGTGCACCAGCGAGAGATTGTAGACTCATGTTTCCCCAACATTCCTGCTAACCATCTACTGCTCTTGCCTTTTTCAACGAGTACAACTTTGATCCTATTACTTGCTCTATTCGCCATTTACTTTGCGTTTAATGCAAAGATATTGCTTTTTATAAACAACACTTCTTTTCCATACAAATTATTCCCTTTCAATTCCTTCATTTGTTTGACCGTAAATGTAGAACAAATCCAATCAAACATAGGCTAATAATTAACAAAAGCCTGCCGGATCTCTCCGACAGGCTTCAACTAACACCTATGAAAACACTACAGAAGGTTCATTTTAATTGACCGGAGGATTGGGATCCATCACTAGGGCGCCTTCGTAAAAGGCCATCGGCGATCCCTGTTTGCACATGAAGCCGAACTTGTGCCCTTTGTCCTTGTCGATCTCCTCCCCCCAGGTTGTCTCGATGGTTTCGAGATGCACTAGGTTGCAGGGTTCGCCGATCAGGTAACGTTTGGCTGAAGCGCAGTTCTGGATGATGACGATCCCCTTGAAATCAATGCCGAAATTGGCAATCCATTTCTGCACGGCTTTTTCGATTCCCGGGTAAAAGCCTTCCACCCCGATCTCGAAGCCGCCGCAGTCCTGATTGGAGCCCTTTAGTTTCTTCTGGGATGGCTTGATCGTCCCCTGGGTCATATAGAAACTGTGCATGAATTTCCCGGTCAACAGCGGGATATCTGAGCTGATGGTCACGCCATCGGCATCACGGTCGGGAAAAGTCGACCAGTCGATGTCGCTTTCCATGATCAGGATGATCTCGGACTTTATCCCGCCGCCGCCACCGGCGTTGCGCACGGTGGGTTTAAAAAGGTCAAAAAGAGGTATGGACATGATTGCTTGGTTTTAGGTGGCAGGAACATACGCGAATACTGCTTCTTCAATACCGAATCCGACGGACTCGTACCAGTCGGCAAAGACCTTGATCTGGCGGTCAACGCTCTCCACGGAGATGCTCGATGCGCCGTTGTTGCGGTTCATCAGCCGGATGAAATTTTCCTTCGGGGTGGTGAAGATCACATTCTCACCGGCCATCGAAGGAAGCGGGGTCAGGGTCAGGTTGGTGCCTTCCAGAATGGTCTTCATGCCGTCGTAGTTCGTGTCGGTGCCATGGAGGTCCCGGCGCTTGCGGTGGTAGGCGGAGAACCATTTGCGGGAAAGGAAGATGTTCATCGACATATCCTTGTACAGGTCGCCGACCTGATCGCCGAAGGATTCCAACTGGTCAAAAATGTTGTCGACAGTCAGCGCCGCCAGGTTGATGAAGTTGATGTTGGAATTCCCGGCCGTCTTCTTGTGTTTGAGAATGGTGACGAATCCGTCCATCGAAAGGCCGAGCGCCTGTGCGGTTCCTTCCACCGGGGCGACATAGGTTCCCTTGCCGATCAGGGCCAGTTCCCGGTTATCGGCCACTTTGGGGATGATGAGCTGCTCGATGATGTACTTGGAGATCGGCCATGCCTTGCGGTCAATCGACTCATCCCCCATGAACCCGAGCCAGGAATCCATGATTTCATCCGGGTAAAAGGAAAGATCGATCTTGTGCCGGCGTTGCATGATCTCCACCGGGGTGAATGCAGCTTTGCCTTTGGGCGTCCACCCTTCCTGGAAGCCCTGGACAAGATCCGAAATCACCGCCTTGGTGGCCCGGTAAACGAGATCCTGGGACTGCTTGGTGGTCATGAATGTCTCGGAATAGGTGGGCTGAGTCAAAAGCCTTAAAATATCCTTTTGATTCGTCCCAACATAGGTTCCGAACGCCGCTTTGAGTTGTTCTAAAGAAATTGATTCAGCCATTGCGTGTTTGAATTATTGTGAGTACTCATTACTGTTTCGAGCAGAAATCATCGGCAATTCTGTCGTGGGCATATACGGTTGCTTCTTCGCCTTCTCCGGGACACTTGTCTGCCTCTTTGGCCGCGATGGTTTCCCCTGCTGCATCTTCGCCGCGAAGCTTTTCAAGTTCAGTCAGGGTTATTGCGTGGGCCTCTTTCTCACCGGCAAGAAGCGTTTCCAGTTCTTCGTTGCGTGCCGAGACGGTGGCCAACTGGTCATTGATTTGCTGCACCTGGTCGGAAGTCAGTTCCTGGGTTTCCAGGCTGGATGGATCCAACTTGAAGAAGTTCTGGATCGCTTTCCATGTGTCTTTGAATTTCATGCGTTGAATTGTTTTTGATTCATTCGTTTGAGCCTGTTCAAAAGGAGAATTTCCAAGGGAGAAAGCCGTTTCAATCGCTTTCTCAAAAGAGCCGATCTTATCGATCAGCCCCAGTTCCATCGCCTGGGGAGCGAAAAACATCTTGCCGGTGAGAGCGGTTTCATTCACGGATGGCCGGAATGAACGGATCGTCTCCAGGAATTTGGCATTGATCACATCCAGGACATTCTTGCGGTAGTCGTCATATTTGCCATCCAGCACCTGGTTGAAATCGGCATTCTTGTCGACAGAGAGGGTCGCGTAAACCTCATGGAATTTGACGCCCAGTTGTTCCAGAGCCGGCTGAAGGTCTTCAACCATCATCATGGTTCCGATGGAGCCGATGCGGTCAAGGTTGGAACTGGCGATGATCCGGCTGGCACCGGAGATAATCCAGTAGGCGGCGCTGGCTGTCAGGCCGTCGATAAAGGCAACGACCGGCGTGGTTGAGTTCCTGATGGCTTCGGCCAGAAGGTCGGTTCCAGAAACTTGTCCGCCCGGGCTGTCGATAACAAGTACTATACTTTTAATTCCGGGATTCTGATCGGCTGATTTCACGTCACTCAGGATCGACTGCGTTCCACGGGGTCCGCAAGGTTGGTCATACTTGAGGATTTCCGAGCGGATTGGAATAACGGCAACAGAGCCTGCAGGGATGTTGGTGTCGGTAAAACCAAACCGTTCATTTTGATTCCCTGAACCGGCTAGAATATAAGGCCGGTTCCTCTCCCGGGCCAGGGAAGAATCCCCTTCAAAGATTTGCTCCCCTTTGATCAACGAAAGAAGTACGGAAGCGTATGCTGCCGATCTTTCGGTATTGATCAGCCAGGGGCTGGAAAGGATTTCTGCAAGGAGTGGATTCATTGTATCCTGTTTCGAGGATACAATATTATTATGGTCTCTCCGGCAAATAAAGGACTGAAAAGATCATGTAGTCAATCCTGGTTTTCATCATCGGGGATCGGGCCGAATGGATCGAGATAGTACGCAGCAGGATTTGAGAACTCACCGGCAAACAGAAGTTCATACCCGTTGAAGCCTTCCATGACGGCCGGTTTGAGCAGCTTACTGGTCACCTTCATCGGGCTGTCCAGGCTGCCGAAAATCCGGATAATGCCATTCTTGTCACCGGATTTAAGGATCAACCGCCGGCCAGTCATGGCATATAGTTCGCTCTCCACCGGGGCACGGTCCTTGGGAACAAGGATCTTCAGTTTGTAAACGTACTTGATCCCGGCCGGGGTATCCTGTTGTTCGGATTCCAGTTGGATCGTTTCCGGGGTGCCATAAAGAGCATTCCAGGATTTGCCGGATTTGGGGGTGATCAGGCAACTGAGTGTTGCCGGGTACAATTTGAAAATGCCGACATCCTCCCTGAAGATCCAGCTGATGGAATTCAGTCCGCCGATGTTGATGCCGGTATGCCGTGGTATATTTCCCATTTCAGTTCTTGTTCAGAAAAACGCAGTGACAATCCGGGGACATCTCAGGGACAAAAAGTGAGCAACTTTTTTCTGACTTTTTGCGGTTTCGCTTCCGGTAGTAGTCCTTTTTCAGCATTTCGTAGTTCAGGTTTGAAAAAGTGATGTTGTGATCATAGCAAAACTGAAGGATGCACTTCTTGAAAGATTTATAAAACCGGACCTTGTCATTCATGTAATGAAAGAACAGGTCTTTGAAGTGCCATTCCAGGTAGCCTTCAAAGATGGCCTGGTTCCGCTCGTTGACCCACAGGTTTGACTTTACCCAGAAGTCGTTGTAATAGGGCAGCACAAAGGTGATATATTCCGGACCCGTCGGGAATTCCGGTACGACCTCAGGCGGGCGGATCTCCAGTAGCGGTTTAAGCAGCTTTCCGATGATGTTACCCTTCGAAGCAGTGTTAGTACTCAGCGAGCAGATCAGGTATTCCTGAAGGTAGGGCTTCAGTTTGATGGTGATGGTGGGGCGTTCTTTTTCAGTCATGGGCAAATGTATTTTCGTTGCTCAGAATAGTAAAGGTCATCATCCTTTGACGAAGACCATCCGGTGATCCAGGAATGGCTTCAGGTTGATGCTCCGGGTGAACTCCCGGATGTAATGAACCTCGAAGTGTTTTTGGTCGGCGCGCTGGATCAGGTATTGCATCCCCACTTTCTTCTTGCCCCGGATGTGAAAATCATCCATGGTGGCCAGCCGGAAACCCTCCGGCAATTTGTCATAGTACTCCCAACCGTTGCGGTCCGTTTTCAACATTTTTTTCTTGCTTGGGGGTAGGGGCCATTTTCTGTCCCTACAGCCATACAGCCCTACAAAGGCCTTTATTTGACTTTAACTGCCTGATTATTAAGCTTCGTACTTTTGAGGGGAGATCGTAAGGCGTGTAGGGCTGAAAATTCAGCCCTACCTACAGAGTCATCCCGGTTTTTTACCGCCCTACGATTCCCTACGGAATTCCTACCCGCCCGACAAACACATCCACTGATAACATACTGATAAATGATAATTTACTATTTTATTACTTTATTTGTAGGGCTGTAGGGACGTAGGGCGTTGTTTTGCCGCCAGACTTTCCCATGTAAATTTTCAGAAAGGCAGTTCATTTTGTTCTCCTGGCTGATGTGACAAATTAGCAGTGTCTCCCAATTCCAGGGAGGTTTGTTCAGGCGGTTTGAACCGCTGCAGGTCGATCCCCATAGCTTCAATGAGTTTATATTTTAAGGCAATGCAACTGGTGACCCTCTCGGCCTTTTTAATAACCCGCTGGTTGTATCCGGATGCCGGGTCCGTCTCCCATGATTCGACCTGGTATATGAACCGGTGGCTGTTTACCTGCCCGATGTACGCCGGGTGATCTTTCAGGTACATCCTAAGCGCATTGATCTTTAAACTTTCCGCCTGATGAAGTTTCTGGTAAATCTGGATTACATCGTTCACGATCAGGTAAAGCACCGGGGCAGAGCCGCCATCCATAGGTATAAGGTCTCTTTCGGTCTTCGATTTGATGATTGTCACGCTCTGTTCCTGCGAGATATCGAATTCCCTTCCGCTGATGATCTGCCCCTGGGCATAGAGCATCCCTATGGTGTTGAAGAAAATCGCCAGCCGGTTGCTGGAACTCAGATCCTCGCTCTGGCGAATGATCTGCCGTTTGGCATCTTCATAAAATTCATCAAAGGTGAAAGGCAGGGGAAGATCCTTCACATGGTCTTCCCACATCCTGGCCATGGCAATGAACAGGCTCACCGTATTGATGATCCTGGTCTGGTAGGAGCCGCCTTCCCGTTGAATGTCGCTTTTCACCTGTTTCTGTGCATCTCGCATGTAGGCGGCAAAGTGTTTCTGCACGACGACGCGCCGGCGGATGATCTCCATGGCAATGTTGCTCAGCCCTTCGCTTTCCCGCGTTTTCAGATCCTTATACATGGTAACCTCTTCATCCGTCCAGTTCTCCTTCTTCGGCACGTGTTTTTGGACAACCCGGTTGCCCAGGGCGCCGTCATCCCGTTCCGGACCTTCCTGCCCCAACAGGACCGGGCACCCGTTGATTTTTGACACATCGATATCCCGGCTCGATGCATCCTTGCGTTTCTGCTTGCCTTCGTTGTCGTAAACGGCCGCTTTCAAACCCTGGAACTTCACATCGGAAATCTGGTAATCGTTGTACTCTTCGAAGATTACCGGGATGTCCCGGAATCTTTCCAGGCTGGTGAAGAACGCCGCATCGGTACCAGAGTTCAGGTTGAAAAGTGGTGCCCCGTGCATGAAGGGTGCCCGGATGCTTTCCGCAATCCGGGATTTGCCAGATTCAGTGGGGCCAATGAAAAAAAGGGAGGTGAAGAAACGCTCGATCGGGAATATGATGGAACGGTTAGCCGACAGTATGGTGAACAGTAGCGCCCACATTCCATTATTGTTATACTGGTAAACTTTGTACATCAGCTCAGCCCATTGTTCCCATGAGGTTTTCTGCTCCGGGCGGTAAACCAGGTACCTGTCGTACTCGTAACGGTCGTTGTCGGCTCTCTGATCCTTGTAAATCTTGCTGAATGACGGAGAATAGTACGTCACATCCCTGAACTTCACCAGACCGAGATCATCGACATGAACGAAGGAATTGTCGGAAATGATGCCGTTTGCAAATGCGAAAAAGCCCTCCGGTTGCCAGCCAAAGGTTGAGAACTCCCAGCATTTGGGGAACCGAAGGGCGATACTCTCAAGAATTTTCTCATGATGAAAAGGCTTGCCGTTGGTAAAGATGTAACCCCCGTTGTTCCAAAGGAATTTTTTGAACTGTTGCAGTTCGACCATGTCGCCGCTTTTGAATTCGACATACTCGGCCGTGTTCAGCTCGGAATGGAACAGTTCGACGATCCGCTTGTTCTTTGTCGGATCAAGGTCATACACCTGGAACAATGGTTCAAGGTAAAAGTTCCCCACTTTGACCAGGGTATTATCCAGGGTGCGGAAGACATAGAAAATCTTGTTTCCGGATTTGTTCTGCGCAGCAAAGAATCCGTACCGCTGAAAGAAACCCTGATCCACATAATCCGGCAAGTGAGCGATATCGAAAATGAACTGCTGGTCATCAATGACAACCCTTTCCTGCTGCTGAACTGCCAGATTCTTTCGCTTCTCCACAAAGGGGCGAAGTACCTTTGAGAAAGCTCCCTGGGTCAGACCGAACTTTTTGGCAATCTCGTTGGTCTTGATGTGGATGATCGTATTGTCGAGTTTTGATAGGAACTCGGCGGTCATCTCCACAAACTTCTTGGACCGTTTGGTGTCCGGGTGCCGCAGCAACCGGTAGGTCAGCCCCGAGACATAAAAATCCAAAAAGTCAATGTACACGGGATCCTTTGCATCTTCCTCGGTTTCATCTACGCTTCCATCTTCGCAGACTTCGACCCGAAGACCCAGTTCGGTAAGCAATCTCCCGGCTTCCGTCAGCGGGAGCTCTGCGTCATTGTCATCAACAACCTTTGAAAGGCCTTCGATTTTGATGTTCCTGGTCAGCTGTGATAGCCTGAATAGATCGTCCTTCCGTAGCGATCCTGCCGGCAGGCTGATCGTGTTTTCCTTCCCCTCTGCATGATAGGAAACGACCAGCGCCGGATCAGCAAGCAGAATGGCAAAGCCTTTTTCGGCGATCATATCCAGGGATGCATCCAGGCCGTAAAAACCCTTCTCGGAATCATCAACCTTCGGAAGCTGTTTTTTCAGGTTCCGGTGAAGGTCTTCAGCTTGGACATCGAGTTGTTTCGCGATATCGGCGACCAGGTATTCCCTGGTCTCCTCATCACCGATGAGCGATATCTGGGAAACAAGCTCTTTTACATGACGGGCTTTCTGGATCGGGTCTTTCTCGACTTGCTCTCTGACCATCCCGATCCTGAACGAAACGATGTCCTGGCGGTTATCCTCGATATATGTTCTGAGCTGTTCTTCACCGTACTTGATGACGAATGAATCCGGGTCTTCCCCCTTTGGAAGAACGACCAGGTAAACATCGAGACCGAGTTGAAGGGGTACCTTGATATTGGAAACGCTGGCTTTTATTCCGGCGGGATCCCCATCATACACGATGGTCAGGCAACGGGTAAGCGACAGGATCATTTTGACCTGGTCTTCGCTCAGGGCGGTGCCCGAGCCGGCCACCACGTTTTTTATACCGGCCAGGTGCCAGCTGATCAGATCGGTCTGACCTTCGACCAGCAGGCATTCGCCGGCTTTCATGATCTCTTTTTTGGATTGGTAGAGCCCGTATAGAAACCGACTCTTTTTAAAGACATCGGTTTCAGGGCTGTTCAGGTATTTTGGTTTATCCTTTTCAGCAGTAATCAGCCGACCAGTAAATCCAATAACCCTACCGGAGCGGTCAAAGAATGGAAACATGATCCGGCGGCTGAAGGCATCATAGAGGTTTCCCTTTTCGTTTCTCTTGATCAGACCTGCAGCCTGAAGGATGTCATCATTATACCCGGCTTTGTGAGCGGAGCTGAGTAAATCATTTCCGCTTTCGGCATAACCGAGTTCAAACAATTCAATCCCATTTTCAAGGCCGCGCTTCTTCAAATATTCAACTGCCTGATTGACAATCGGGGCAGATTGGGGCATCTCCCCGGGGATACGCCGTAAATTCGATTTGAAGTGGTCTTTGGCCCATTTCAAAACAGCGAAAATTCCGTCACGGTGTTTCTCAGCATCAGTGTACAGCTGATCTGCGCCATTTATTTTAACAGGAATTCCGTAGCGATTTGCGATGTAGGTGAGCGCCTCGGAATAGCTCATTGCCTCATGCTCTCGCAGGAACTCGATGGTATCTCCTGACTTGCCGCAGCCAAAACATTTGAAAGTTCCCCGGACTGGGTTTACGATAAAACTGGGAGTTTTTTCGTTGTGGAAAGGGCAACAGGCCGTGTAGTTTATCCCTTTTTTCTTCAGGGTGATAAAATCACCCAGGATTTCGCTTATTTCAATGGCATTTTTTATCTCATCTGCATTCGATATCATAACTTATTCTCCGGTTTGAAAGGGTCATTTTCATTTGATTTCAGATATTAATTGTTTCAAGACCGGAGTTGAATTATGATGTTCTTTTTCTCCACTCCAAATATTCAGCCAATGTCATTTTGGGAAATTGCATGCTGATCGCCTGGATCAGTTCACTCAAGCGGATTAATTCTTTTTGGTGCTGTGCAGTTTCTTTATCGGAAATTTCAACTCCTGAGAGTTTTTTCGCTTCAAAATCCTTCTTCAGTTTTTCCATGTGACTGAAGTAGGCACTCCTGGTCAGCAACAGATCAGGTTCACTCATGGCAGAAAACGTTTTCATTGTAGCGCCCTCCTGAGTTGCAAGACCCTTTCTTCCAGGTCCTCCTTTCCTTTTGCAAGTTCTTCGCTAAGCAGAACAGCTTCTTTGATAATGATTTCCTTATAATCCGGTTTATTCGGGTCCAGGCAGCGATAAATGTACTGCAATGAAAAAGGAGAATTTTTGTCCAACAATCGCTTTCTAATTTGCGGAACGCTCCCTCTTGGTAATTCCGCTCTGAGTATGGTCAGTACCTCATTGCTCATCTTCATAAATTAACATTCATTTTTGATTAATAATCCGTCATTTTTTTGTTGACAAATTAATCATTATCTTCACAGGTCAAATTACGTTTAGAATCATATATGTATACCAGGAATATCTGGTCCTAACATTTTTTCAGATCCTCCATGACTTCACTTTCAAAATAAAACAATTTGCCACCAAGTTTGTGAGACCTGATGATCCCTTCCTTACTCCATTTATGGAGAGCTGGCCGGCTCACCCCGATAATTTTGCAGATGAACTTCGCTGTAACCGGTTTTTCAATTATTGATTTTTCGCCCATAGTTTTTAACAAAAATTTACACCGGCAAAAGTAGGCTTCAAAAATGTAAACTCACGGCCAACTTATTAACAACTAACTGAAATTTAACTTGTTAGTAAACTGATTGTAACCTGAAAATAAACCCAATGTAAACTCATAAAGAGGCAATATCCAACAAATAAAACAGTTGGCTTTGCCCTTTGGAATGAATATAAATTACTATGAATAGTAGAGGCAAACCCGGGCAGGAAAATCCGAAAGCGGCTATGGTGGCGTTACAGGAATGTCAATAATGACGTATATTTACAGGAATTTACAAAGAGAAAACCCAAACAACAAAATCGCCTGATTTCATCGTTTGGGTTTTGTGAGTTGACAGAAAACTTGTCAGTTTTTGGCAACTACCTTCTGAAACATCAGTATTTACTGCCTATTCAGAACTACTTAGTGACTCCGGAGGGATTCAAACCCCCAACCTTCTGATCCGTAGTCAGATGCTCTATTCAGTTGAGCTACGGAGCCTTATTGATTTACGATTGACGATTTAGGATCGACTAATGAAGTAATCTTTGTCGTTCGGATTTCGTTTCGCGGGTGCAAAGATAATACTTTTTTCAAAAAACTTTATACCTTTGCAAATTTGATTCCCAA
>JAQWBQ010000099.1 GCA_028706295.1 Bacteroidales bacterium | reverse complement strand
ACCTCCTATTGTATCCAGAATCTCGGGAGGACTTATCGGTCAGGAGGGGTTGGTTGTTCTCCCGGTCAATTTGACGGTTGTCTCTGTTCCGGGAGTTACATTTGCGCTCCAACACCAATCTGCCCCTATGCTTCACGATTGTTTGATTGTGTAATTATTCTGTCATCGGGCGATAAGGTGAAGGTCCTGACCAGTATCACCTGTACAAAAAATGATGCCTCCACCCAGAAATGCGCCATTTTTGCCGTTTGCGGTGTCACCGCGGCCGGCGTACCCATGGCAATCATCGCCGATCCGGCAACCGTTATCGGCACCACCTCATTCCAGGCAAACTGGCATCCCAATCCCTCCGATCCCAATCCGCCTACTTCATACCGTCTTGATGTTTCGACCGACCCTTCTTTCGGATCGTTTGTTCCCGGGTATAATAACCTCCCGGTAAGTTCCACATCAACAACAGTGACCGGTTTGTCGGCCAATACCACCTATCATTACCGGGTTCGGGGCGTAAACTCCAACGGTGTAGGTCCAAGCTCTAACGTTATCGATGTAACCACGCTGAACAATGTTCCGCGGGCCATTATTGCCGATCCCGCTACCGATGTTCTGGGAACCACTTTCGATGCCAACTGGCATCCCGATCCCACCGATCCCTACCCGCCTACCTCTTACCGCCTCGATGTTGCAACCACATCGACCTTCAATGCGGGGACCTTTGTCACAGGATATAACGACCTCAATGTCGGTTCGGCTGTCACCTGGCCGGTAACCGGTTTGAACGTCTCCTCGACCTATTATTACCGGGTCAGGGGTGTGAACGTTTACGGAACCGGTCCGAGCTCCAACGTCATAACCGTGAATACCACCGACGGGTTACCCCCGGCGCCGGTTGCCACCGCCGCCACCGCGGTGATCCAGATCAAGTTCTGGGCCCACTGGAATGCCGGCACACCGACCCCGTCGGAAGCGGTCGATTGCTACTATCTCGACGTTGCCACCACCCCGACCTTTGATCCGGGGACTTTCGTGGGCATCTACAACAACCTGAACGTCGGGCTCAACACCATGTGTCTGATAACCGGAACCACCCCGGGAACGACTTATTATTACCGGGTTCGCGCCCACAACCAATGGGGTTTGAGCATCGACTCCAACGTCATTACCGTGATCACCGTTCCCTCCAACATTCCCACCCTCTCCGAATGGGGACTGATCATTCTCGGATTGGTACTGTTGGGAGCCGGAACGCTCTACATCACGAGGTGGCATTCATAACCTGCTTAAGGTAACAAACCATTACGACTAAATGTGAACATGCAACTGAACAGAATCGGTTGCATGTTTGCGTTTTAAACTAACTGATAAAAGATTATTTTTACCGATAAATTGCGACTTCGTGAAAGGAACTCCGATAAAGAAAAAAACCACCAACCAAAAACAGATCAAATCCGGAACCGACGGCCGTTTTAAAAGCCAATGGAAACAGAAAAAGCCGGTCATTTTATTCATTCTGGGTTTTGCTGTTCTGATGGTCCTGTTTTACCTATTGTGGTTCTCCGATTTTTATACCAGGCAGATTCAACCCCATATTGTGCACCTGAATGCGGTCATTTCAAATGCCGTACTCCGCTTTTTCGGTTTTAATACCGTGGTCAGCGGCAGCACCGTCGAGTCGGACCTCTTTTCGGTCAATATTTTAAAGGGATGCGACGCGGTGGAGGCCATTGCCCTGCTATCGGCCGCCCTGCTATCGTTCCCCGCTAAATGGAAACAAAAACTGGCAGGTTTTTTAACCGGAGCGGCCATTTTGTTTGTCCTCAACCTGGTGCGGATCATTTCCTTGTTTATCACGGGCGTATATGCCCCATCGATTTTTGAGATGATGCATGTCGAGGTTTGGCAGTTTATATTCATTCTGGTCGCAGTCGGCATCTGGATTTTCTGGATCAGATGGTGTAAAAAGAGTGTTCCCCATGTTTAAGACGAAAACCCTCTGGATGTTTTTGCTGAAGGCAGTCATCCTGTATGGATTGCTGGCGCTTCCGCTGCCATTTTACAACGAAATGTACGGAGCTTTCTACCGGTCGATGGCCACCACCTTTTTTGAAAAGTTCGGCGATGGCGGCCTCGTGAAATTTGAAAAGCAACAGGGAGTCTATACCACCCGGATCGTCATCCTGAACGCCAAAAAAGCCCGTGCCGACGGCGCCCTGTATGGCGGCTCATGCGACATCAATCCGCGGTATTACGGTTATGTCCCGACGATCCTGCTGATATCGCTGATCATTGCCTCGCCCGTACCCCGGAAAAGAAAGCTGGTCGCCCTGTTGGTCGGACTGATCCTGCTCTATGCCCTGATCCTCTTCAAGCAATGGATTATCCTCCTGACCCTGTGCGACCAGGGAGGGGCCGATCTGGGCCTCATGACCTTTAATTCATTTCAGTTGAAATTGCTGCGGATCACGAGCAATATCCTCTATAAATCGGTCAGCCCCGTGATGTATTTCACGGTGGCGATCTGGCTCCTGGTGACCTTCAGGATGGATGATCTCAGATCGGTTAATGAAACTATCCGCTCTGCCAAAAAATGAAACCGGCTTGCAAATTGTTATTCCTTGCATTTTTCCTGATGCCGTTCATTCATTCAGCACAGGTTCCCGAGGTCGATATGGTATTTGTCAAGGGAGGAACGTTCAGGATGGGTTGCACACAATGGGCCCGTGATGAACAACCGGTTCATGAAGTTCTCTAGGATGATTATTATATCGGCCGGTTTGAAGTTACCCAGGCGCAATGGTATATGGTGATGAGCGGGGATACCAACAAATGTTATTTTCAGGGCTGCGATGATTGCCCGGTTGAAAGGGTGTCATGGTATAATGTGCAGGATTTCATCCGCAGACTGAATACATTGACGAATCTGAATTACAGGCTTCCAACCGAAGCCGAATGGGAGTACGCTGCCAGGGGTGGTGTCCGATCGAAGAAGTTCAAATACAGCGGGAGTAACAATGATATTGCCGTAGCCTGGAAAGTGGGCCGTTCCGACCTGCGTACGCATCCGGTAGGGCAGAAGGCGCCCAATGAACTTGGGATTTACGACATGACCGGCAACGTCTTCGAATGGTGCTCCGACTGGTACGCTGCAGGCTGGTATGGTGTTTCGGGGAAAGAAAATCCAACCGGTCCTGCAGAGGGTACTTTCAAGGTCATGAGAGGAGGCTGCTGGTTCTATGATTCAGCAGGTCTGCGTAATTCCGACCGGGAGTGTGCAAATCCGGACTACAGGTACGGTTACATTGGATTCCGGCTATGCAGGACTGCTTCAAAATAGTTTCCTGCAGGTTTCTTTCCTGTGAAGTCAACGGAGGAGGCAGCGGTAATCATAATCGTTATAATCATTATTGTTTGGGGCATAGCGTCAAATATCGAAAATAAGGATGGTGTTAAAAATGAATTCCCAGCTGAACGCTATAACGGAATCCAAACTTCCATGTTGATTTGTACCCGATAAACTGCAGATTCTCACCACCCAACAAGGCGCCAAGCAATGGAAACTGTTCTTCCACGGCTTCAACCAGGTCTTTGTCAATCTGTTCAACCAGCTCAGGATCCAGTCCACCTGAAATGCCAAGTTGTCCGGAATAAAAACTGTAAGCAGGACCCAGCAGCAGCAAATCGACCGAGAAACGTTTCCAGAAAATGAACTGGTACCCCAGGTTTAAGCCCAGGTTTACCACATTCAGCTTCCCGAAAATGGTACCGTCATTCAGAAGCGCTGTTTTATTCAGATCCAGGTGATTTTCGAATTTAAAGCCATAGTAGGACACGAATGCGCCGGCATAGAGTCCATCCGGTGCCGGGCGATTATTCCTTGGGAAAAGATAATACCGGTAATCGAGTGCAAGGTTGACCCCGTATTTTTCTTTGGGAGAAAAGACGACAATTTGATTCAGTTTATCCAGAAACTTCAACCTGGGTAACAGGAGATAGCCAACCTGGATCCCCACGGATTGATTCCGGGTGATCAGCCGTTCATAACTCAGGGTGATATTCCGGACCTCGGAAAAAAGCAACATGGGCGTTGGATTGAACCTGATCACATTCCAGTGCCATGGTTCCATGAGAACAGGTTTTTTCCTTTGGACCCGGATGTCGGCCGAATCCTTTGCCTGAACAGCAGAATCAGGAAGCGGAGCCAGAGTGACGGTGGCTCCCATCAACCGTGTGTTGCTGAAAGTCAGCAATACCAATCCCATCAGGACAAGCCATTTCCTTTTTTTCATGGTGAATCAATTAGGGCATTAAAGATAATTGAAAAGCAGGAATCCGGCTGATATCCGGAATTCGGGGGAAGAAAATGAGAAACGTGTAAAATTGATATTTAATCATATCGGGTCAATACCCCGCCCCTTGGGGCGGAACCTGGGTCCAGGGCTTGCCCTGGGGTTCATACCATTTCATTATATATAATTCCGTCAGCCCTGTGATGTACTTTAGTGGCTATCTGGCTTCTGGTCACATTCAGGATGGAGGATCTAAAGCCCATAACCAAAATGGACGGACACGGGGATAAAACCAAATGAGTCTCCACTGATAGCTTGCGAATTATTTGCAAATCACTGTAAATAAAATTTTCTTCTAAAAATAGGAGAAATATTTTGTAGGTCGTTTTGGTAAAGTGATAATATTCGATTTATTATTGATAGAATAAAAATATGAAGAATATTTGAATCTTACATTTTAATTTACTAATTTAGCCAAGAACTTTATTTAAAACCGAATAGCAGTAATCGATAAATCATTTATATATACATTAAAGTTTGAAAGTATGCAAGAGGGTGAATCATCATTTTCCGCAAAAAAGAAAAATATTTTTGTTATTGGCGATTTAGTAATTGACCACACGGTTTTTGTTCAGAAACCAGAAGGTCCTCATCAAAAAATTGGCAATGAAAATGTCTACCGACGTTTTATAAGATTGGATATCGCTGGTGGTGCTTCTAATACTGCACGAATTTTAGCTGTTGTGAATCCAGGAAAGACATTTTTATGGGGAATTACTGGTGATTCATGTTGGGGTAATTATAGATCCATCTTGGAACAAAGCCAGGCAATAGATGGAGCTTCATACAACATTGAGTTTAGAAGTACACAAGATGAATCTGACGCGCAAATGAATACTATTACACGGATTATTGACATAGGAAAACAACCAAATTTCAATAAACCAAATCATGTTGTTCGTTATGATGAATATGGGCATATGCATGTTTCTGAAGAAAAAAGAAGATCAGTATTACATAATCTACAAAGAACCCATGAGAAATATACATTGGATGCGATTATTGTTAATGATTTAGATATGAATACATTAACAGTCGATCTGGTAAAAAGAATTTCGGATTTTGCAAATTCTCAAAATCCTTCGATTCCCCTATTCGTTGATCCAAAAAGGAACAAGGAAAAATATATGGAGGTTAAAGGGACTGTTATTATGCCCAATCTTTCTGAATGGTGCTACCTGGTTGGAGAAGGAGAAAAAGAAGAATGGTGGAGAACTCATATAGATAGTAAGGAAAGCTTGATACAATTAGCGCAATTGTCATTTTTATATCTAGGGAATTTTCGTTATCACATCATTAAATGTGATACACTTGGAACCATTCTTTTAGCCCCTCATGAAACAAAAAGAGAATTATATTCGATTTTTCATTTAAAGCCACATAGTACAAATAAAAAAGATCCCCCTCCACAGCTTGGATGTGGTGATGTAATGATTGGAATTCTTGCATTCGAAGCGGCATGTTCAAAAGTTGATACAAACAGAATAATTGAGGCTCTTTCCAAGTCCAATGTTGTTGTAGCTGCCTATCGTGACATGTTTTGGCAAAGGATGCCAAGATTAATTGATTTTCACGAGCAATTATCTAAAAGAAAACAACCTGATTTAATAGCAGAAACTAGTACGGGTATGTTATTTATGCCGAAAGACAGCCATATACGATTATCAGAATATGAGACAGAGTGTCATGAATTAATTTCTATGGATAGTATATTTAAGGATTCAGTAATTAAACTCTTATCTGATATTAGAGATGGTTGGCAATCAAACCTTTACAGTATTGTTCTGAGTGCGGGTTCTGGATGTGGGAAAACCACATTAGTTAGTGGTCTAATAAAGGATCATACATTGAACCTCGGTTGTAAAGTAATGGATATAATAGATACAAGTATCACATTACAGGTAAATAAATTTGAAGAAGAGTTTAAGACCTTATTTGAGTCTGGTTTTGGGAAAAAAAGGCATCTGATAATTATTGATGAAGCCTTTAAAGGAAAATTTAAAAAGATATTACGAACAAATGGTGTTGAGTTATTAAATTTCGTTCATCGACATAATATCAGATTTTTATTCATTGATACTCCTGATAATTTGAAATCTATGGATGATGAATTTTTATCGCGATGCAAGAAACATATGCTTCCTGCACTTTCAGAAAGACCCCAGGATATCCCGATTATTGTGCCTAAATACATTTTTGATAATTATCCAGTTGTAGATATAATAAAAATTGATAGTAAACTTTTACTGGCATTAACTGATGCTACGTTAGCTGATCCAAACCCAAGGTCATTGTGCAGTAAGACTGATGAAATTTATTCGAAATATAAAATTCGTGAAGAACTATCTTCGAAAATTTACTTAAAATTCGAAGATGGACCATTTAATGTGGGACAAAATATTTCACTTAAAGGGTTAACAAACCCATATTATGAGTTTTCTCGTTAAAGATTGGGGTTCCTATGACGGTCAATAAGCGTGGTGGTTTTAGGTGAAGCAATAACATCGAAAGCTATAAATAAAAAATTTGTTGGATAGCCTAAGCATAGAATTCGAATTTTTTATGGGGTTGTGCAATAAAATGAAAATTTATCAATTTTAACATGGGCAATACAATCTATTACACTTTAAGCACCATTGCACAAGTTTTATCAACAATTATTGGAATTATTGGGGCATTTGCTATTTTTCATATTCAAACAAGTGATGAACGTTTGTTTGGCTTTGCTTATAATTTTTTTCAAACAGGTTTTAAGCATGTATTGCCTGACAATTACGACTACACTCATCTTTTCGATCAGCTAAACCAAGCTATTGATGAAAAAAAAGTTCCTGAGATCGAATCATTAATGATGAAGACAGAAGAATTATTTCCGAAAATGGAAGTTGAAGACACCCTTAAGGATATTAATTCAATAGATATTCTCAAACTAAAAATACTACATCAGCGATTCAAGCAACTTTCATCTGATTTAGAAAATCAAAAGCAAGCAATAAGGAAGATTTTTATTATTACATTATCGATTATTATTGCATCTCTAATTGTTTTATCCCTCACCACTTTGTTATGCATAGGAAGCGCAATCGTATTGCTCTGTATTTTTTTAATTGCTGCTTCAATTTGTTTCTTTTATGTTTATAAGTTCATTACTGGAACCATTTTCAAGTTGTAGCAAAATGTTATATCTATAAATAAAAACGGCTGATAATCATATTATTATCAGCCGTTTTAGTATGTTATAAGTAGCCCCGATAGGAATCGAACCTATATTTAAAGTTTAGGAAACTTCCGTTCTATCCATTGAACTACAGGGCCGAAACAATTGACAATTGATAATGGACAATTGACAATGGACAATTGAAAACGATGAAGTCTTACAGGTGTCCATTCTTTTGGTTCGGGATGCAAAGGTAAGGAATTATTTAATATCGGCGCCGTTTACGGCTCCTTCGGCGGGGGAGACGAAAAAGAGCGTTCCGTCGGGATTTTCGGCCATCAGGATCATCCCCTGCGAATCGATACCCCTGAGTTTCCGGGGCGCCAGGTTAACCAGTACCGACACCCGCTTACCGATCACCTCCTCCGGGGTGAAATAACCTGCAATACCGCTTACCACCGTCCGGGTATCCAGTCCGGTGTCGATGGTCAGCTTAAGCAATTTGTCGGTTTTAGCCACCTTCTCTGCCGTGAGGATGGTCCCCGCGCGGATATCCATCTTCATGAAATCTTCGTAAACGATTTCGCCGAGGGCCGGTTTCACAGGCGCCTTTGCCTGCAGTGCCTCATTGGCCTTTTTGGTTGCAAGCAGTTTCTGAACCTGCGCTTCGATCGGCCCGTCCTCGATTTTCTCGAATAACAGTTCCGGCGTCCGGAGATCGTGTCCCGAAGTAAGCCAATTGAGCCGTCCGGCATCCTTCCAGTTGTACCGGGGAAGGTTCAGCATGGTCCGGATCCTGGCTGCGGTGAAGGGCAGAAAAGGCTCCATGACGATGGCAAGCTGGGCACAGATCTGCAGGGAGATGTTCAGCACGGTTCCCACCCGCTCCGGATCCGTTGAAAATACTTTCCAGGGCTCATTATCGGTCAGGTATTTGTTGCCGAGCCGGGCCAGGTTCATCATCTCCGCAAGGGCTTCACGGAACCGGTAAGCCTCCAGGCTTGCCGCTATTCTTTCCGGGAAGCCGGCCATCTTCGAAAGAGTACCGGCGTCGCTGAAATCCGCTTCTTCCACTGCCACCCCGACGGGGTGGGGTAACCCTGTCGGGGTCCCTTCTTGTTGTGCCGGCACCTTGCCGGCGAAATACTTGTGGGTCAGCACCAGGGTGCGGTTCACAAAATTGCCAAGAATGGCCACCAGTTCGCTGTTATTCTTCGACTGGAAATCCTTCCAGGTAAAGTCGTTGTCCTTCGTTTCAGGAGCATTGGAGGTGAGCACATAACGCAGCACATCCTGTTTCCCGGGAAATGCTTCCAGGTATTCATGGAGCCAAACAGCCCAGTTGCGGGAGGTTGAGATCTTGTCGCCCTCCAGATTCAGAAATTCATTGGCAGGAACGTTGTCGGGAAGGATAAAGGTCCCCTCGGCCTTCAACATCGCCGGGAAGATGATGCAATGAAACACGATGTTGTCTTTCCCGATGAAGTGAACCAGCTTGGTTTCCGGGTCTTTCCAGTATTTTTCCCATTCGGGGGTCAACTCCCGTGTTGCGGAAATGTACCCGATGGGCGCATCAAACCAAACATACAACACCTTTCCCTCCGTTCCCTCCACCGGGACCTTCACGCCCCAGTCGAGATCGCGGGTAACAGCCCGGGGTTGAAGTCCCTGTTCGATCCACGATTTACACTGCCCGTAAACATTGGTTTTCCAGTCATTTTTATGTCCTTCGAGGATCCATTCACGCAACCAGGGTTCGTACTGGTCGAGTGGCAGGAACCAGTGCCGGGTTTCACGAAGCACCGGTTTGTTGCCGCTCAGCACCGATTTGGGTTCGATGAGATCGGTTGCGTTGAGCGAGGTGCCGCATTTTTCGCACTGATCGCCGTAAGCCTTGTCGTAACCGCAGTGCGGACAGGTTCCGGTTATGTACCGGTCGGCCAGAAAATGACCTGTCGCTTCATCATAGTATTGCTCCGATACCTTCTCGACGAACTGTCCGGCATCGTACATCTTCCGGAAAAAGGTGGAGGCCGTTTCGTGATGGATCTGGTTGGAAGTCCGGGAGTAAATGTCGAACGAGATCCCGAATTCCTCAAATGATTTTTTAATGATCCCGTGGTAGCGGTCGACAATATCCTGCGGCGTGACTCCCTGTTGCAAAGCCTTGATGGTAATGGGAACCCCGTGTTCGTCGGAACCGCCGATAAAGACCACATCAGCCCCGCACATCCGGAGGTATCTTACATAAATATCTGCCGGAACATAAACGCCGGCAAGATGTCCGATATGGATGGGGCCATTCGCGTAAGGCAGGGCCGAAGTTACCGTGTAACGTTTGTAATGGGTGTTGTTGCTCATGGTACAAAGGGTAATGATTTTTTAAGAGGTGCAAAGATACAAGGAAACAATCTTACCGTTGCATGAAATTAGTGGAAGAGCGCAGGATAATGAATCATTAAAGCCAGGGAAAATCCGGGGCACACCGTGAAGCGCGTTCATAATTGATGAATGACTTTAAGTCTGTTTCGGATAACAAAGCCAGGGTGAGAAAAATGTGTAATTTTGAAAAATACTCCCTGTGCATGATACGACTCAATATACGAACCCAAACCAAATCAATAACCAACATTTAATCCTATGAAAATATTACAGAGATCAGCCATCATGCTCTTTTTGGCAGTTGTTTTCCTTCAGGGCTGTAAAAAGGATGAGACCGTTTACGAACCTGCCGGAAACAATATGGCATCATTGAAACACAGGTATAACCTGGCAGTTATTGATGCAAAGACCGTACAACCTTATGAGATTTTTCATAGTCTGGTCCCTGTAGTCAACTACGGCGACAGCATGGCCGGACAGGGTAACCTGGTCTGGTCGACCGATTCGGCGGGCCGGCAGCGGGTACTGGTGATCTCCTGGATGAGACAAGGCAACCTGCAATACTGGCCGGAGGGAAAGACGTTTAAAACCAGCAACGTACAGGCCTATATGAGCTGGGTCACCACTTCGCCGGAGATGCTCGACTTTCTGAAAAAACAGAATCTTGCCGACAGCGCTGCCCTGCACTTGCGGATTGCCCAGGTACTGGGCATGCCGCCAGATACAAAGAACGACTATTTTGTCGAATTCTGGGTTTACCCGGAAAATCTGTTCCGTCCGACTCCCGATCCCGAAATCACCGACCAGGAAGCGGAGCTCTATTTCCCGGCAACCGCGAGTGAGAAGCACCGCAAATGGTTCTTGAATGAGATGACCGCAAAGTATGATACCAATACCACCAGCGCCTTTCCGTGGACCCGGCTGGGATATACCTACGACTGGGCCAACCCGTCGTATCCCGTCGGGCTGAGCGAGTTTGTTGTCGATACCTCCTCGGTGGTCACGGTGAAAAAGGCCTATTCATCGGCACAGTATTACCAGATGAGCCTTACCATGAAGAAGTAAGGGACCATTTGTGGATGGACCTGTTCCATCAGGAACGGATTATTCGACCGCCTGTTGGTTAAGTATTTCACAAATTACCCCGGCCGGGAATGGAATTTTCCATACCCTTTTCGAAATATTCTTGTCAATGAATCAATTATCATGATATTCGATAGCTCCGAATTTGAACATAAGCTGGCCCGGCTGAAGGAGCGGGAGAAGGAGTTGAAATGCCTTTACAAGGTCAACGAGATCATCCGTGAAAATTTGCCTGTTGATGCATTCCTTATGGAGATCGTGAAGCGTATCTGGGGCGGATGGAGGTATCCGGTACAGATGCGGGTGAAAATCCTGTTCGGCGACCGGGTTTATAAAGAGGAAGGTTGGGAGGAAACAGAGTGGAAACAATCAGCCGATATTGTTATCGACGATAAGGTATTCGGGAAGATCGAGGTGTTCTACATCCAGCCCAAACTCTGGCCGGGAAATAGTTCTTTTTTGCCGGAGGAACAAAAACTTCTGAATACCATTGCGGCCCAAATCAGTGTCTATATTTTCAACAAAAAGCTCCTGCAAACGGTTGAAACGCTGGAGAACGAAAGCCAGGAACCGGCAGAGCCTGACAGTGATTCAAATGGTCTTTTGCCGGATCAGCCCGACATTCACTGGATCTGGCGGAACGAGATGGTTCAAAAGATAGGAGAGAAGCTCGATTGCGATCATTTTGGCGTTGAAGCGATGTATCTGATCGGCAGCACGAAGAATGCCACTTCAGGACCGGCCAGCGATATCGATGTGTTGATTCACTTCAGAGGCAATGCGCAGCA
>JAQWBQ010000145.1 GCA_028706295.1 Bacteroidales bacterium | reverse complement strand
TTGTCATACGGGTCGGAACCAAGGAAAAAGACGGGAATACCATTCGAAACGTAATGGTTTATGATCACACCAAGCATATGGGGAATATATCCCTGACGACTGCATCATGGGGTAAAATGGAACTCTCACCCGATAAAAAATTTCTGGTATTCAGGTTGTACGACGGCACCAACTACGAAGAACGGATCGATTTGAGAAACAATGAAGCAACCCGGCCGTTTCAGCGATCACGCTTCTCTGAACAGTATCAGATGTTCGATCTCTCTGCGTTTCAACTCACGCGAACCGATGAAAACCTCTTCAAGAAGAATTACGAAATGCAGAACATCGTGCAACTGCAAAACTCAATCGATTCGCTCCGGAAACAGCTTATAACCGAAAGGGCGGGATTTGAACGTTCGTATCTGCAAAACCTGCAGTTTTACAGTCAGTCAGATTTCAACATCAAAAAATCAACAAAGACGCCACCCCTACCGACATTCAATCCTACCGTGATCCTGAATTTCAAGCCGGCCGACCGGGCACGGATCCTTGAAAATGCACGTAATACGACGCTTGCGGCAAAACAATCGCTGCAATCCGGAGCCGAAAATCTTTATTCGCGCAAAAAACTGATCTATAAACATCAGATCGTTCTTCACAAAAAATTTTCGTTCTCCATTGCCTGCTTTCTCCTCTTTTTCATTGGCGCCCCATTGGGAGCCATCATCCGAAAAGGCGGATTGGGGATGCCTGCCGTAATCTCCACCCTCTTTTTCATTCTTTACTGGGTGGTTTCATTTGTGGGAGAAAAGTACACCGCCGAAGGAGAGCTCCCGCCCTGGCAGGGAATGTGGATTTCTTCAGCAATATTGCTTCCCATCGGCATATTCCTGACCATCAAATCGACCAACGATGCATCGCTCTTTAATATCGATGCCTGGTACCGGTTTTTCGGTAAGTTATTCCGGATTCCTGAACAACGGTTATGAGGATCCTGTTCCTTTGCAATAAATCACCCTGGCCTCCCCGTGAAGGCGGACCGATGGCCATGAACATGCTGATCGAGGGAATGGCCGATCGGGGTCATCAGGTTAAAGTACTGGCAGTCAATTCATATAAATATCATATTACCGATTCCGGCATTCCTGCTGATTATCGTGAAAAAACCGGACTGGAACTTATCGGGCTCGACTTAAAGGTCAGGATAATCCCGGCGTTTCTGAACCTCTTCACCCGGAAATCGTACCATGTCGAAAGATTCATATCCCGGAAATTTGAAAACCGGCTCAGAGAGATCCTTTCCAAAGATGATTTTGACATCGTTCAGATGGAGACCATTTTTATGTCTCCATATATTAACATTGTAAGGAAATATTCCCGGGCACGGGTTGTACTCAGAGCCCACAACATTGAGCATCTGATTTGGAAAAGGGTTGCTGCCGAAACACGCAATCCCCTGAAATCGTGGTATATCAGGCATCTTTCGGAAACGCTCCGGAATTATGAAATGAACATTCTCGATCAGTACGATGGCATCGTCGCCATCACCCCAAACGACGCGGATTTTTTCAGGAACGCACTCCAACAAACGGGAGGAAACCGGAGACCTGTACCGGTTACCGACCTTCCTTTCGGCATGAGGGTCATGAATCCCGCTTCAGATGATACCAAAGAAGATTTTCCTTCCTTGTTTACGATCGGTTCGATGAACTGGATTCCCAATCAGGAAGGGGTTAAGTGGTTTGTTGAAGAAGTTTGGCCTGATGTTCACAACCATTTCCCCGATTTAAAATACTATATTGCCGGTCGTGAAATGCCGGAATGGATGCTGAAACTCGACCTACCCAATGTCGTGGTGCTTGGTGAGGTCCCCGATGCCCGTGAGTTCATGGAATCCAAATCAGTCATGATCGTCCCGCTCTTTTCAGGAAGCGGGATCAGGATCAAGATCATTGAAGGCATGGCAGCCGGAAAGGCCATAATTTCCACGACACTGGGTGCAGAAGGCATCCAATGTACCAATCAGGAAAATATTCTTTTGGCCGACCGTCCCTGCGAATTTTTCGAAATGATCTCCATTTGTGTCACCGACCGGCAATTGTGCCATAAAATCGGAAGTCAGGCCCGTTCGCTGGTCTCTGCCTCCTATGAACCGGGTGAACTCATTAAAAAACTTCAGGGTTTTTACCTTGACCTTCTTCATTAATGGGGATTTTTTTATTTTTGCCCAAACCAACCCATTTTCATGCGATTGTTTTTTCTATTACCAAGAGTGCCCTACCCTACTGAAAAAGGCGATAAGCTCAGAGCTTTTCATCAAATCAAACAACTGTCAAAAAAGCATGAAATCATACTCTGTGCGCTGAACGACGGTGTTTTGCATGAAGACGCTATTCCGATCCTGAGTAAATATGTCAAGTCGATTCATATTATTCCTATTTCCAAAATAACCATATTTTTCAACCTGCTCCGTACCCTGTTTTCGACCAAACCTTTGCAGGTAGGTTACTTTTATCAAAAATCGGCAGTCGCGAAGGTCCGAAAACTGATCAGCGACACGAAGCCCGATCAAATTTTCTGCCAGTTGGTCAGGGTTGCAGAATATGTGAAAGGCATTGACATTCCGAAAACACTCGACTATCAGGACGTATTTTCCAAAGGGATTGACCGCCGGCTGTCGACCGCGCCGTTTTACCTGAAGCCTTTTCTCCGCATCGAACTCAAGCGGATGTTGCGGTATGAACAAGAGGTGTTTGATGCCTTCGATCACAAAATCATTATTTCCGCGCCTGACCGGGACCTGATTCCCCATCCGGACCGGGGGAAGATCGTAGTGGTTTCCAATGGCGTCGACACGGAGTTTTT
>JAQWBQ010000023.1 GCA_028706295.1 Bacteroidales bacterium | reverse complement strand
TTTGCCGGTTAAAAGGGGGCGCAAAGTTAATGCTTTTTTAGGCACATGTCAAGTTTTTTCTTGTTACGAATTCAGATTGGATTCAACCCTCCGATGCGAAGGAATCATCCCTGAAAGTAGCGACAGATTCAACTCCGGAACAAGACAAATCCCGTAAGATAATCTGAATTGAAGGGATGATAAGGGTTTTGGCAGCCCCAATCCATTATCCTCCAAAGAGATCCATGATTTGTTCACCCTGATCGATCCGTAACCGATATCCGTGAAGGCCCGCCACACGGGAGCCCTCCACATGCTTCAATGTGTCGTCGATAAACAGGGTTTTCGCAGGATCGAGCTTGCTGTCGTTGATCACAAACCTGAAAATCCCGGGATCGGGTTTGATCATTTTCAATCGGCAGGAAAAATAGGTTTTTTCAAAGATCGGGGAAAAGTCGTGGTACCCTGTCTTTTCACGGAACATTTGCAGGTAATACCTGTAATGGATTTCATTGGTATTGCTCAGCAGAAAGAGCCGGTAATGCTTTTTCACCTGTTCGAGACATTGTATGCGGGATTCCGGGATATCGACCAGAAGTGCATTCCAGGCATCATCGATCTGCTGATCGGTGACCGGCTGATCAAACAGCTTTCGCATGCTCTTCCGGAACGCACTATCGGTAATGGAACCGCGTTCCAGATCTTCGACCAATTTTTGGGATTCCCCGCGTGCTGTGGGATCACCGACCCTGAAACCAAGTTCAAGGCATTTTTTTTCAGTGATTTCAGGATTAAGATCACAAATCACCCCTCCAAAATCGAAAATGATGTTTTCGATGGAAGAGGAAAAAGGGAACAGGTCGGGACGCAGTTTCACGGGAAGACGATTAATGGACCTCATCGGGGTGGTACCACCCCGACGGGGTCGGATTCAATTTGCAAAAATCATAAGAATTTACTAATTTTGCACACCTTTTTCAGATTCAGCCAGCAGAAGTTCTGCCGGCTGAACGGGCCCATAGCTCAGACGGTTAGAGCAGCTGACTCATAATCAGCTGGCCACAGGTTCAAGTCCTGTTGGGCCCACCTCAAAATCAGCCACGTACGCTTCCCGGTGTAAGTGGCTTTTTGTTTTTAACCAGCTTAAACCAGGTTTGATGAAATACTTCCTGTTCCCAAATCATTAAACAGACTACCATGAATTCACGGAAACCCGAAGAGGAGAATTTATTAATATTGAAGGGGAATGAACTACCAGTTGTCAGACGCGTAATTGCGAAGGTAGCTAATGAATGATCACCAACCGACGGGTTGACACCTGGTCACCGAAAACCGTTTTTATAAGGTACAACCCTGCCGGCCAGGAGGCTACCTCCAGGGTAGTGGCATGCCCGGGAGGTGGGTAGGACCTGTGAAGCAGCATCCCGGAGGCTGAAAATACTGACAACACTCCGGCCTGCCGGGGTTCGCCGTTCCAGTTTACAGAAACAAGAGAGGTAGCAGGATTGGGAAAAACAACAGCAGACCCTGAACCAGGAACGGGAGAAACCCCGGTGTATATTCCTTTGTTACACGCATAATCCTTGACGGAAATACAATCACCCGTTACTGACAACCTGATCCAGCTGTAGAGGGTCTCCCGCGGCAGAACCAGCCTTACGCCGATCATATGCTCCCCGCTCCATTTCATGATCTCCGGACCGGTACCGAATGCCCCGCCCCAATTGGCAGACCAGATATAACTGGCAGCATGAACAAAGGTATTCGCCGGGGATATTGAGTCCCCGGGGCTGATTGTATCTGCTACAGCAACGGTGTATCCAAAGGAGGTGATAAAATGGACGATCACCGAGGTGTATGCAGCGAGGTTATCAACGGCACACATGCTTGAACCGCCGCTCAGGATGCCCCCACCCCACACATGGATGGACAAATCACTGTTGCCGTCCTGGTCAAGATCGAGGTCCATGTGATAATTCGGCCAGTTTGGATTATACGGTGAAGCACACATGGTGCAGTCGGGAATTACATCCTTATAAAGGTCGTTGACGGAAACCTGACCTGCAATGATGCCCTGGCCGTACATGCCGGTATTACATAAAAACAAGCCAAGGATAAATAATAATTGTATCGTTTTCATGACTGTCTGTTATATGTGACCAGGTGCGCTTAGGTCCTCAGAATCAGGATGCCTCTATTATTGTTTCGACAAGCCAGCAGGCACTCAGACAAAGATAAGCCATATTTCCATAAATTCAATGTTTATCGGTTTCTTTTACTGAGAACGGCTTTTCATTCTTTCTTGCCAAGTAATTGCCAGGGTTTCCCTGAACAGTGACTTCTGGGTCGAGCCCGGTTTCTTTTCAGATAAACCTGATCAGTAATACCCAGGCAGGGATTTTCCCAAACATTTTGGGCAAACACATTACCAGTTACAAGTTCCGATTCCGGTTGGTAATCAGGCGTAACCGATTTATAGTTATATTAGCCTATAATTTCGTTTCAATAATTATAAATAATAGTGATCCAATTAGATATGATTTGACTGTGATCTTTTAGGTCTACATCACAAAACTCTTATCTAAATGTTTTTTAATCGATAAGAGTATTTATGTTTATGTACGTAATAGGTGTATAAAAATGTTTATAAACGATAGTTTGTAACAAAACATCACCCCCGGTATCAAAATTCCCGATTGGATACCTATGCAAAAAGAACAGCTTTTCAGGACCCTGGTCGATGAATATGGGAAAAAGATATTCAGGATCTGTTGCTGGTATTTTAACGACCCTGATGAACGCGATGATGCATATCAGGAGGCATTGATAAGGATTTGGGAGCATGCAGACACATTCAAAGGTAGGTCTAAAATCAGTACCTGGATTTACAGAGTCACGATGAACGCATGTCTTTCAGGTATCAGAAGTGACAAAAGAAGACGCCGACATCTTGTTGAGGACGGGGGCAGTCTCGATGATCTGGAAATCATGGAGTTTCATGAGGAAAACGATCCGGAACACGAACAGAAGCTGTTGTTTTTCAGGGATTTCATGAGTGTGCTTGACACAGCGGATCGCACACTGGTTTCATTGTATCTCGAGGAACTGTCGACCCGTGAGATGGCCGAAATAACAGGCCTTTCAGAGTCCAATGTCAGGGTAAGAATTTTCCGTATCAAAGATCAGGTTAAAAAACAATGGGAGGAATACAGCCATGGAATTGGACGACTTTAAGCATATAACGCCTGCAGAAGGCCCAACCGGCAAGGCATTAAATGAACAAACAAAAACTGATGATATGAATTCACTGATCGATCAACTGAAAGAAACCGATGCAAGAGACAGAAAAGCAATGTATTATCTGATCATAATGTTTGTTGTGTTTATAGGGATCTATACGGGAACTTCCATGACAAAACATGGGGATTTCAGGAGTGCCTACGGAGTGTTGATCCTTGGTTTTGCTTTGGCCCTTCTTTACATCTTTTCACTATTGTTAAAGATCGGCAAGGTGGATTATACCGAACCTGCAAGCATTTTCCTTAGAAAGGCATTAAAACGTCATAAGTTCATGAAGCCAATCGACTGGATCCTGACGCTGCCCATTATTGCAACCTTTTTTACGGGGGGATTCTTAATCGTCAGATACTCTTTCATGAAATACATGGAAAACACCCTGATCCCGGAAATCATTTTCATTGCGGTATTTGTCGCCGCAATATCGGTCGGAACATGGTCAAGTTACCGTCAGTGGAAGGAGAAAAAAGCCTCTTTGGTGGAAGAGATCAGGAAAAAGTTAATGGAATTTGGGCAGGAATAACCGAAATCCCGGATCCGTGAGATTTTTACTCCTCTTCAGATTCCTTATCCAGAGAGCTTTTCCGTGTTACCGGGGTTGAAATTTTTGCCGGAAGACATTTTATGTTTAATTTTGGCCGTTGATTCCGGTTTCGTATTTTATGGAATTGGAAATCAACTAAACAGATAATATTATGTGGTCCTATTGGGCCTGCCATCGAACCAGTCGCTTACCGGAAGGCCCGATCGGCATTATTTTTAAGAATCAGCGTGTAAATACTTGTGAAAAAACTGTTTTTTTCGTGCCTTATCGTATTGCTGGCTGGCACGGGTTGCAAAAAAGAAAAGGGAACCGATTATGCTTCATTGGTTCTGGGAAGATGGATAAACATTCAGGTAAACCATAATCCGGTGCTGACCGATGAATCCTTTGTTATCGAATTCAGGAGCGACGGGGTAGAAACCTATGCAAAGGGATTTCAGCTGGACGAAAACAACCGTTCCTGGATCGAAAACGACAACTATAAATACTACCTCGACGGAAACTGCATCATCATTGACGGATATAATGACTTCGGGAACAAATTCCATATGGAGTTTGAGATCCTGTCGATCGATCCATCCTGTATGACCTATTCCGTGCGCAAATTCATGATCGACGACCAGGAATATCCCGATGAGAAAAGTTACACTAACATCAAAGTATCCGCCGATCTGACCAGCCGGTTTAAAGGCACCTGGTATGGTAAATCTTCAACTCCCGGGAGTACGGATCCATCCTTTCATTATTGGGATTATCTGGACAACGGGCATTTCAACTACTATTTTCAGGACAGTACCGGAACATGGATTAACAAGCCCGACAATGAAGGAGGCTATTTCCTGTATGGTAGTCTTCTTGCATCCAATTTTACCAACGATCTTAACACAGGGGTTACCGGGAAAGCATTTGAATGCTGGAATATCGAAATCCAGGGCGATTCGATGTTCTGGACAGGACTCCGGGAAAACGGGGCGACCACCAGTTTCAGGATGGCAAAGGTATCCGGTCCGCCGGTTTACGGTTCAAAAAGTGTAAAATTCTGAAGGGCCTCCGGAATGGAGGCCTCGTTTAAAATTCAAATGCCAGCCCGACCTTGGGAATGAAGTGGAACTGGTAAAGAGAGGGCGCGGCAAAAATGCTCCATCTTAAATTGGCTTCTTTGGTATAAAACGACCAGCCGAAACGTGGATCGATTAAGGGTCCTTTATCATCACCCCAGTTATCGCCGGTCCAGGTACTCCACGAATAGCCGCCTCTCAGCGCTATATAAGTGTAATGGCTGCGTGTATCATTGATGTCCCTCAGATTGAACCGGACTTGCATGTAGATGTTAATCGTCTCGGTATTGTAAGTTGCAATTCCGGCGCCCAGCGAGAATGTTTTGGAAAACTGATACCCGTGCGTTGTAAAAACTTCGACGACAGCTTTGGGTTCATTGTTTTTTGGGAATGTTGCCCCGAATGAGATTCCGGCATCAAAGAAATAGCCTATGTTGTGAACAGCATAGGACTTATGTTGAGCCCACAGAAGAGCAGGGCTCAGAAAAAGGATTAAAAAGGCGATTTTACTCTTCATACTGTAAAAACTAAACAAGTAATTGAAGCATACAATACGTATAAAAATCCTGACCGGCCTCCTTGTGATCCTTATCAGGAATATCGTGTTTTTTCACATTACAACCGGCTGCAAGAAATGCCTGGTAAGCGCTTTCAGTGTTCTCGTAAGGGACAATGGTGTCCTTGGTGGCATGAAGCAATGTTATCTTCGCCCTGGGAACCCAGTTCTTGATTTTCCCGTAAACGATCAGACTGTTGTTCCGCAATGCCTCCCTGAACTTTTTGGTATTCGGATTTGTGGTATCGAAGGCCTGGGGCGCCATTATTTTTGTGAGTTTCGTTTCATTCATCTTTGCCGTAACTTCATCGGTGGTATATTTCTTTGAGATGATCCATTCGTCGTAGTTGGAAAGGAGTGGTTCAGCGAACATCTGAGTAAGATCGAGGTTGAGACTGTCGCCATAATTGAGCCCCAGTACCAGCAACGGAATGGTGACGGGCTGACTGCTGTAATCCTTAGCTACAAATGTGTCGTACGATTTGATCAGGTCATAGGCCCCACCACCGGCAAATACCTGGTCAATCACGAAAGCATCCTGGTACAGCGGATTGGTCTCAGCAAACTTCAGAAACGAAAGCGAGGCCTGCCCTCCCTGTGAATACCCCATCACCGTAACATTATGCGACATCCTCCTGCTGATAGAGGCAAAGTACTCTTTGGCGGCAAGGAGCATGTCGGCACTGGCTTGTCCGGTGGTTATGACATCATAATAGGGATGAACCTGGTCTTTCGATGCCCCGTACCCGATGTAATCAGGCGCGACAACCACATATCCAAAGAGGGAAAACAGACCTTCAGTCACTGCCATTTTCTGCGACGGAACTTCATAATTTGCCCCAAGCGTATAATGGACTCCCAGGATGGTTCCCAATCGTTCGTGAGAAATGTCGGCTACCGGATAAAAAATTGCCCCCGAAGCCAATATGGGGTTTCCCTTTGGATCGAGGGTATTATAGACTATTGAAACAGCCTTTATCTTTTTATTGGGCAATGCCTTGTAAAGGGTTGAATTCGGATTTTGCTTAAGCCTTCCCGCTAATGTGTACTTGTCGAGGGTCTCTGTTTTTTCGACTTTTACAAGGAAAATAAAGTCGGTCAGGGGTTCCTTCTTGCACGAAAAGAGGATGAAGATTGCAAGACAATACAGTAATAACTTTTTCATTATCAGGTCACATTTTTATAGTACGATCAAAAAAGAAAGGCACAGGTGAGTTCCAGCCCCATTTGTTTAAGTGACGAAAAATCATCCGTCCGGATCCTGTTCATATTCCAGCGATACCTGCCTTCCACCTGAAACTTCCAGATATCAAATCCCATCCCGGTGCTCAAGCCCCAGAAAAACCTGTTCATGGTAAAGTCGGGCTGTGACTTGTCCATGTCGAGCGCATCAAAAAAATCTCCTTCATATTCGACCATGTACGATCCGTAAATGTTCACCAGTACATAAGGTTTGAAGATTTTGCTCAGTTGCAGGCCCAACTTGAAATTGACCGGGATGTCGATTGTCTGAATCGTTGAAAGGCAATCGGTCAGGTACAGAAGATCCGCGTCGGTTATGGATTGGGTATATACAATTTCCGGTGCGACCGCATAATTCAGGAAGCCTCCTTTGCTGTACTGAAAAAGAATTCCCGCTGTCCACCCGGGCTTGGGATCAAAGTCGGAATAAAATCCGGTACCATAGTTTTCGAGATGAATGTAACTAATGCCGCCCTTTATACCGATTTTCCAGGGTCGTTGTTGTGCCGGACTCAGGCCGATAAAAGCCATGAATAAAAGTGTTAAAAGTAGCTTTCTCATATTCTCAATGTACTGATTCATAGAGCTCTGCCGGTGAATTGGGAATCGCCAGGATTTCCTTACCGACAGCGTTTAACAAGACCATAACCGGGGTGGCCAGGATATAATAATCACTGGCTACTTTACTGCGCACCCCTTCGGGAGCATGAAAGTGCTGCCATCCGGCCAGTTGTTTAATTTCTTCATGGTACCTGACCTGGTCTTCCGCGGTTTCATCCAAACCTATGGCGATCACCGAAATCAGATCCCGTATTTCGGGTCTTTGCGACCAGGGATAGAGAGCCTTTACGGTTTCCATACAGTGACTGCAGCCGGCCGACCAGAACAGGATCAGAATATACCGGGAAGCAGTCTGAAACCGATACAGGTCAAAAGGTTGATCGCTGATGTCGTTCATCTCAATATCCGGCGCTTTTGACCCGGCAATCAGCGATTCCATTCCCTTTAACCTTCGGGTAATTTCCTGTCGTTTGGATGTCGGACAGTCGGGATCGTTCAGATACGATTCCAGGACTTTCATTCCCGCGGGGATGTTGTTGGACTCATAACCCCGGTAGAAATAATCGACCATCCAGCCATAAACCAGGGGATGACCTTTTTTTGCTTTCTCAATAGCTGTCTTACCGGCTAAAGGAAACAGAGAATCCCGCAGGGCGATCGTCGTGGACATCTGTCCGTAGAGGTTAACATACCCATCCAGGAACTTGTTTATCCCGGAAGTTTTGATCAGGTTGGGATTGTTAAAATCGATGCCGTCGAAATAATGGGCGATCAGACTTCGGGTGCGATCGGTCTCTGAACCTTCCCAGGATATTTCAGGAATGTATTGAAATCCATACAATGTGCTGATAAACAGCCCCCGGTCTTTATACGTTTTTTCTGACAGCCATTTGTTGTAAGATTGTCTTCTTTGTTCATACTCCCGGATTCCCTGCTGATAGAATTTTGACCCGGGTTGATCATAGTTCAACAGAAAATTCTGCAGAAGCCCCAATTGTTCCTTTTTCATGCCCGACTCAGAGGAGAACCGGTCAAACGATGTATTTTCCAGTTCACCTTTCTCCAACCAGGTACTGTCGGGTGCATTGCAAAACATCGGGTTAACCCGGAGTTCGAGATCCTGGTCTGAGATAAAGATCCTTTTTTCGCACGGATAGGGCGAACTGTTCTCTTTTTCCGAATAATCGAATCGAAGTACAAACTCTCCGGGAAGGTACTTTGCAGCAATCTTAAGCTGGGTTTTTTCTCCGTTTTTTACCTCTTTGATCTCAGGTCCTGGTTTGAATAACCCGGAAGGCGACAGGGTTAGCATGCTGATTTTGCTTCGGAAAACTCCCCTGAGGTGAATGGTCACCACCACATCCCTTGACTGACCAAATAGTTGCATTGATGATGACAGTAAGAGCATAAAACAGGCAAGGCCGACTGCCATTTTCACCGGCAGATAAAGGAATCTTACAAGTCGTACCATGTGTTTACTCCCGTGTATCATTTATTCTGCTCTACCAGCATGGCACAACTAAGTTTGGTCACTTCCCTGCAGTAATTAAAGTTGCAATTACCGATAACATCCTGCAGGGTATGGTAGTGTGGGGTGCTTGAAAAACTGATCAGGAAAAGGGCCGGATAACCCCTGAGAAAGAAGTTATAGCTGTCGCCTTCTTTATTGTGGGTAGTATCGTTTGCCGTTCCCAGGCAGGTGTATAATCCAGCAACGCGTTGAGCATTCATCCGCAGAGCCGTTGAATTTGCATAATCCATGATGTTCACTTTCCAGTCGGTCTGTACCGATGAAGGTTCGTAGGAGATCATGTCGTGATTCAGCATCCATTTGATCTTCTTACCTGTAATCGCGGCTTTCTGGGCGTAGTTATTACTGCCGTCCATATTAAGTTCCTCAGCCCCAAATGCGATGAACTGGATGGTAGATTTGGATTGAAAATTTCTCGTCTTCATAACCCTTGCAAGTTCAAAAAGCGAGGCGACCCCGCCGGCATCATCATCAGCTCCCGGGGTGTAGATCCAGGGATTTCCACTGTTCAGGGTGGCGTCATAATGGGCTCCGATAACATAGATCGAATCGGGGGATGTGGTTCCGGTGACCGATGCGATGATGTTATATTGCCAGGTATGGTAGGTAGTATCGTTGTAATAAGAGGTGAGGTAGAAGGAATCGACCTGTACCGCAGGGTATCCAAGCTGAATGAACTTGTTCCTGATGAACATGGCAATCGCCCTCCGGTTTTCACTCAGCATGAACCTTGGCTGCATGTTTTGCAACAGGGTGGTATACGCGCTGATGCTGTCGGCATTCAGATCGCTTACAAATGCTGTGATGAATGGATCAGCCTGGGGAGGCGGGGAGTAGAAGGGATCTTTGGTCTCCTCTGTTTTTGAGCACCCTGAACCGATAATCAGGATCATGAGAAGGAGAAAAAAAACATGATTGAGTGATTTAGTCATATATCAGATGGTTTTCCTTGTTTGCGGTGATCTGGTTGATATTCAGGTAACAATTATATTTTGATAAAAGACCTGGTCACGACTCCGGACTGGGTGATAATCCTGATCAGGTAGATACCTGGCGCAAGACTGTTAACCGGAATGCGAAGGATTGGTTCTCCGGCTCCTTGCGGGATCCGTGTCAACTCCCTTCCATCGGCACCGGAGATGATGCATTCGGTGATCTCCCCGAGGCCTGTCGGATCCTGGATAGTCAATATATCCGAAACAGGATTCGGATATACCGTGATCGGGCGGGTCTGTGTTTCACCGATCCCGAGCGGATTTCTGTTGATTTTTAATTGTAGTTCGTATGTTCCTGTTTCACCCGTGAAATTTGGTGAAATAAACAGGGTGATGGTTCCCCCGTCATGAATGATGATGGTGGTTGGCATGACGTCGTCAAAGGTGCCCGACCAATTGGTTCCGTCGGTTGTATAAGACCAGATTCCGTCGAGGGTATAAGTTTGTGTTGTATCACTTTCTGAATCGATCAATTCTCCCGTAATCATGTAAGAATATCCCGGGGGGAGGATCACGGAATAAAAATCATAATCCAGCCCGTTGTGGCAGTTGGCATTTACAGTTTGAACCGCTGCCACATTTTCTGAGAAAATAACCGGCAAGGCCGAGGCTGTAACCGCCGTATTATTTACTTCATATTGGTCGGCCAGTACCGGTGTAGCATTCACCTGTACCCGGACCGGGTTCTGAAAGTCGGTGGATCCGACCAGTTGCCAGTCTTCACTACCAGAAGGCAGGTACCATAGTGCTAAGAGATAATCGCCCGGTTGTACATTGATGCTGCCGGTACTGAAATTCAGGCCCGTTGCGGAGGCTCCGGAAGCCAGGCTGAAATTGGTTTTTTCTTCAATGGAATTCATATAATCGCCGTCGATATCGTACAGCGAAAGATCCATGGTCCCGTGGAAATCAGTGCCACCGTAATTCTTGATATCGATCTGAACCGAAACGGACTGTCCCTGGATCAGCAATGGCCCGGGATCAATGATCATTTCACTAAGCATTTCGATGTCGTTGGGATTGACAACTTCGATTTCCGGATAATTCAAATAAGAAAGCGTATCGCCAACGTCAATCCAGTTGGTATCGCCGGCACTGTACATGATGCCGGCATAATAATAACCCGGCAGCAAAGCTGATATCCCGCCATTTTTAAACGTAACTCCTCCCGGGAGGCTGGTTCCGGGTTCGAGGGTGATCCCTTTTATAATTTCCACATAGTCGATAAAAACATCGTTCGTATCAAAAATAGCCGCACACAAATCCCCATTGAATGTCACATTGCCCTGATTGTACACGTCGGTGTGGAAAGATAAAGAATCCTCATAAAAGATTGTATCGATCAACGAAATAAAAGGAGCATTCATATTGAGCCTGAAAAACTTACTCCCCCCTCCTGAAGCCAAGGGGGTCCGTATCCCGGTCACTGCTTCCTGGCCGTTGTTGTATCCACCTGTACCGCCGCCTGCGCCGACACTGCCCGGATTCAGTGCATTGATCTGGTAGTAGCCATCGTTCATACCGCTCCATCCCCAGTTGAAATGGAAATAGTCAGCGTCATTGTATCCGTCGCATATAAAGCAATGCCCCCCGCCAGAACCATCCCCGGCATAAATAATGGGCCTTCCGGCATTCAGATCGGCCTTCAGCAAGGCGGTCCACTGGGATTCGGTGTAATTGGACCGGGTAAGTCCCTGCAGGGTGGGAGCATAACCAAAGTAGGTCTTCAACGCATTTTCCACGCAGGGAACATTAGGGGTTCCACCCGAAACCACGTAGGCCCCGCTTCCGCCCTGCGACTCAACATTGTAACCCATATCAACCGACACTCCGCAATGGTACATCAACGTAGCTACAGCTGTGTTGGCCGATGTGACCGTATTGGGCATGGCGCTCCAGTTATACTGGGTGCTTCCGAAGTTGGCTGACAGCGTTCCGTATTTCTGATGGTTATAGGAGTGAAACCCTGATCCCGATGGCGGATAATTATGATACTTCATGACCATCGCCATGGCTGTTGCCACGCAGCCGGTCAATGCCCGATCCTGGTATTGATTATCGTAGGGGCACAGGTCGTTGTAAAAAGGCGACTGGTCCCATTTCAATGAAATAAGCGGATTAACGCCCCGGGAGGGTGCATCGGTAAAGTTTTCCGGGAAAGTACCCGAAAGACAGGAATTCCAACCGGAAACGATTTCCGTTGTCGGTTGGAGATGTGTTGACACAGCAAACCGTATTTGATCTTCATAATTTTTAAGCCATACAGCAAGATTGGGCGGCAGGTTTTCGGCAGTAAATGAGGACTTATAAGAATAACCTAAAATGGGTATAACGGCGTCATCGCCGGCAACAATTACGAAACCTTGAGATCCGGAAATGTTAAATACGTAAAAAGCGGGAACCTGAGTAATGGAACCTGATTGATCCGGTGAATTCAGTCCGGCAGTATAAACCAAGGTGAGATCAGATGGCATTACCCTGTCGGATGTGACGGAGCGATGGGTGAGGAACTGACTCCCCGCCTGTTTGGCCTTTTTCTCGTCAACCCGTTCGGCTCTTGCAGCGATGATTGTGACAACCATCACCAATACTATGTAGAAGGTCCTCTTCATGGGAATTACTTTTAAACGGTTTGAACAGGGTAAATATAAAATAAAGTGCAATATCATTACAAATTTTTTATTTTTAGTTGGCGCACATGTGTAAAATATTTTCATGTGCTTCTATTTATCAAAGGAAACCCTTTACTTTGCTGAAAAATTGATATCTATGACCCGGAGGGAAAACCTGATTTGTCTGTTTCTTTTGGTAATATGCCTGATTCCCAATTTTGTTGAAGCCCAGGCATGGAATTTTGTGAAAGATAAGGACGGGATCAAGATTTATACAAGGAAAGAACCGGGAAATTCAATCAAGTCTTTCAAAGGGGTGACCGATATTTATGCGCCCATGGAAAAGGTGTGCAACCTGATCGGGAATGTGAAAAATCTCGACTGGTGGGATAAAAATCTTAAGGAAATCAGGGTTTTAGAGTATGAAAAAAATAAACGCGCACAGTACTATCTGATTTACAATGCGCCCTGGCCCATCACCGACCGCGATCTCTGTGTAGAGGCAATAATTAAAGATGATCCCGTGACCGGTACACGGACCATCGTGGCTACACCCTTACCAAATGTAATACCTAAACGCCCCGATTGTGTAAGAATAGAGCATTACTGGCAAAGCTGGACCCTGCAGCCGACCGGTAAAGGATATGTGCATGCTATCCTGGAAGGATATGTTGACCCCGCAGGAAGTGTGCCCGACTGGATCTACAACATGGTCATCACCGATACACCTTACAAGGTGATGCAGGGTGCCAAGAAATATCTCGAGGCAAAATAGGATGACACCTTCCCCTCAGGGATAGAAAATATTGATTACAGCTCAATCACCGAATTCTCGGAACCGAGACCACTGGGGATGAATTGATCAGCTTCCGGATCATTTTCCCATTTGGTACCGTCAATCAAATAACGGAATTGATGTTTTTTTGATGTTTCAAGGTCTAAAGTAGCTGACCAGACCCCGGACTTTGATTTTTTCAGGGGAGTTTCACCGATCTGCCAATTGTTAAAATCACCGACCAGAATTACAGAGGAGGCTGAATTATAAGGTTCTCCGGAGAGCGTAAACTTTACTTTGCAAACAGGTTTTGATTTAAGGAATTTCTTTTCGATACTCATCTTTGTTATAATTTATTAAATATTTGAATGCAAAATTACGATTATTCACCGACGCTCATGTGAAATAATTGTTAAATCACACCATGGAAAATTCTAACGCAAAGAAAATCAATTAATAGCATGACTGTAAAATGTCAATGCAGCCTGTGTATGGTCTTGTAAGGGTTAAATGCAATCTATTTCAATCTTTAACGTGATCGGAAAAAGGTTGTACAACCGTCCTGGTAAATAATGTTTTCTCACATTAATTCCAGGACTTTTTCTATCTTTATCCGACTGTATCAAAATATCAGGAAATGAAGAAGAAAACCTTGCTTCGGAAGCTTGAAAAATCGAGTGCGAAGGAATTACAGAAACGGGCTGGTATGGCCCTGAAGAATAAATATTATCTGGAAGCCTCCTGGATCCTATCGGTTCTATTTGAAAGAAGGGTTAAGCGATTGATCAGGAAACTTGAAGGGAATCAGAAAACGGTCGGTATCACATTCGAGCAGTCGATTAAAAGGATAAAACACTTACATCTTTCGGGGAATTATCATGATTTTTCAGAAACGTTTAGTATTGAGCTGATCGACCGGTTGCGTCAATGGAAAAACCAGCGGAATCTCATCCTGAAGGATATGCTCGCTGTTCACGTATCCCAGGCACGTATGGAACGTTTGGCCCGGGATGGATTCTGTTTATCACAGATATGGAACAAGGCGCTTAGATCCTATAAAAAAAGAAGGAACAGCCCTATGGGAAAAGTTCCTGTGCCAAAGCAATCCGGGGAAATATGAAAAGATTTACATATCTTTGTCCCTGTGATTAGCACTGTTTCTGAATGAAAATCGTTAAGGAGATCTACCGGGTCGACGGAATGTCTTGCGCTTCCTGTGCCTCCAGCATTGAATCGATGCTGGGCTCACGTGACGGAATCCTGAGCGCTGCTGTTAACCTGGCAGCTGAACAGGTTTCAGTTGCATATGATCCTGCCATCATAACGCTTGCACAAATTGAAAAGGATGTATCAGATCTGGGATTTAAACTAATCACCCGTAAACTATCGGAACTTGAGGTAACAGACCTTGAATCGGTCCGTTTATCGGCTATAAAGCGCAGAACCCTGGTTTCTTTTATCTTTTCCACTCCGGTAGTGACCCTCTCCATGTTGTTCCATCATCAACCCCAAGTCAATTGGGTCTTGCTGTTTCTGACCTTGCCTGTTTTGGTCTGGTCGGGTCGGGAGTTTTTTATCGTTGCCTGGAAAAGGATGCTTCATGGGTCGGCCAACATGGACACCCTGGTTGCCCTGGGAACCGGCAGCGCTTTTCTTTTCAGCACTTTCAATACACTTTTCCCCGGGATCATGATCCGGTATGGTCTGGAACCACACGTTTATTTTGAATCAGCCGCCGTAATCATTTCCTTTATTTTACTGGGTCGTTATTTCGAGGAAAAGGCGAAAAAAAAGACGGCCGAATCAATTAAGTCACTGATGCGTCTCGGAGTGAAGACTGCCAGAGTAGTCCGTAACGGAGTTGAAAAAGAGATGCTGATCACGAAGATTATACTGGGCGATATTTTGATTATCCGGCCGGGAGAGAAGATACCAACCGACGGTCGGGTTATGGACGGAAGTTCGCTGGTCGATGAAAGTATGTTTACCGGGGAGTCCGTTCCGGTCGTAAAGGCCCCGGGAGACAAAGTAATCGGGGGAACAGTCAACAAGGAGGGTTCTCTCACAATGGTAGCCGAAAAGGTCGGGGATGAGACCATGTTGGCCCGGATCATCAAATTGGTCCAGGAGGCCCAGGGGAGCAAGGCGCCTGTTCAGAAGCTTGCCGATAAAGTAGCATCCATTTTCGTTCCGGTGGTCTTGATCCTGGCGGTTTTGACCTTTGTGGTATGGACCGTGTTCCAACCAGGGAACGGTATTCCCGTTAATTTTATAACTGCTGTGACGGTTTTGGTAATCGCGTGTCCATGCGCCCTGGGCCTTGCAACGCCCACAGCACTCATGGTGGGAATGGGTAAGGCTGCGCATCTCGGGATCCTGATCCGGGATGCGGAGAGTCTGGAGACGGTATGTAAAATCACGGCCCTGGTCTTGGATAAGACCGGTACTATAACGCTCGGTAAACCTGCAGTAGCGGGTGTTTTCTGGAGCCCGGATATTTCGACGGAATCTGAACGGAGCCTTCTGATGGAAGCCATTTGCGCTCTTGAACGAAAATCGGAGCATGTTTATGCCGATGCCATTTACCGGTATTTCAGTGCGGCGACAGGTCAGGATACAAAGGAACCGGTTCCGGAATTTTTCCAAGGGGTGATTGGTTTTAAAAATATCCCAGGCAGGGGCGTGACCGCGGTTTATAAAGGCCTGACTTTCCATATCGGGAACCGGGCATTTATGGAAGAGAACCGGATTGCTGTGAGCCGGGAGCTGCGGGAACCGGGGGAACAATGGCAGACCAGGCATCAATCGGTAGTATATTTTGCACAGGACCTGGTGTCCAGGGCAGTTGTAGCGTTATCCGATCCGGTCAGACCCACCGCTGCCAAGGCAATCAAAATGGTTGGCGAACTGGGTATAGAAGTATACCTGTTGTCAGGCGATAATCCTGCCATTACGGAGGCAGTGGCACATGCAACGGCGATTACCCGTTTCAGGGGTGGCATGACGCCGGTTGAGAAGGCTGAATTTATTGAAAAACTAAAGACCCGGGGATCCTTTGTGGCCATGGTGGGTGACGGGATCAATGATGCTCCCGCATTGGCTGTGGCACACATTGGAATAGCAATGGGGACCGGGACGGATATTGCCATGGAGACGGCCCGGATCACACTTATTAAAGGGGATCTTTCAAAATTAGTCACCATGTTCCGGTTGTCGGAAGCAACCCTCAGAACCATTCGGCAGAACCTCTTCTGGGCATTTATTTATAATGTTATATCTATTCCCATAGCAGCAGGGATTCTTTATCCTTTCACCGGATTTCTGTTGAATCCAATGTTCGCGGGAGCCGCCATGGCATTCAGTTCGGTTTCGGTGGTTACGAACAGCCTGCGGTTAAGAAACCGATCCTTTAAATAAAATATCAGGAACACCGGGTATTTTTCTATCTTTGAATCCCAGCCTTTGTGATCAATGTACAGGTGCGTGTCATGGATCTTATTAATCTGGATTACCGGAACTGGGATATCATATGCCCAGCATAATCCATTGAACCGGTGCATACCCGACAGCATTCTTAACGCCATTCCGAATCAGAAGCGGATGCAAGATCCGGAAGCATTGCTGAATATGGCTCAGGTCATCTGGGATACTTTGCCTGACCGGGCCTTTGATTGCATGATGAGCGCCCTAAGACTTTCAATTGCCAATGGGGACCAAATGCAAAAGGGAGAAGTACACTGGGTTTTCGGTAAATATTTCGCACGGAAACGTGATTTTTCCCTTGCCCTTGAACATTTTCTGACCTCGTTAAATATCTTCAGTAAAATTAAAGATACCACCGGGCAGCTGAATGTCCTCGGATTCATTGCCGATATTAATCTTACCCTGGGCAACAATCCCAAGGCGCTGGAGTATTACAATAAAGGGATTGAGCTTACCCCTGGTGCACATCGTCAGGCGTCCCAGGCCTTATTTCAGAAATATACCGGTATCGTTTACAAACAGGCCGGTGATACATCAAAAGCCCTGGAGTATTTCAGGGTAGCCTTGGATATTTACAGGAAAACCGGAGACAAGAACAATGAGCATGAAGTATTGCATAATATCGGCACGTTGCTTCTTGATCAAAAAAGGTTTGATGAGGCATTGATCTTTTACGATCACCTGCTTTCTGAAATTGACACCTCCAACAAAATTCTTTTAGGGATCGTTTATACTTGTATCGGGCATATTCATCAACAGCAAAAAAACTACCTGCGCTCTTTGGATTTCAATAAAAAAGCCTTGCAGGTGAGACGGGGATTGATTCCTTACGATAACTATATCAGTTCCCTGGTCAATATTGGCGGAGATTATTTTTTACTGGAGAAACCCGACTCAGGCAGGTATTATCTGAATGAAGGCTTGAGGCTTGCACAGAGGTACAATCTGAATAATATCCTGAAAAACGGATATGGGCATCTCTTTTCTTATTACAAAAGCAAGGGAAATTATGAAGTTGCCTTTCCCTATTATAAAAAATACATCGAAACCACTGAAATTCTCGAACGTGAGAAAAGTAACGGAAACATATCTTTTTTAGAGGCAAATCAGGCGATTCAACAGACACAGGAAACAGGAAAGATGTTGGTGAAGCAACATGAAATTCAGAAGCTGAACATTATGAACCAGCAAATTCAATTCATTTTCGTTCAGGTAATCACTTCGCTTACTGCGTTGGTCTTGCTTTTCTTCCTGGTAATGTTCCTGTACAACCGGCATGTCGGCAATAAGCTTCTCTCCCTGAACAGGATACTATCGGTTGAAATATATGATCGTATGAACACCGAAAAAAGCCTGACGGAAAAAGAGCGGCAGTACCGGTTTCTTGCCGAGCACACGTTTGATTTCATAACCCATCTGGATGCCGGTAATAAACGGATTTTCGCCTCTCCTTCATCCAAATCGGTTTATGGATACAATCCGGATGAGATTATGAATAAATCTCCCTATGACCTGACCCATCCGGATCACTATAAGGATGCAGAAGCGATGTTTGAAGAGATGGTCTCAACCCGGCAACCCATGCAATTTACCTACCGGGTGATCAGGAAAGATGGTTCAATTGCATGGGTGGAATCGGTTTTAAATCCGCTTTATGAAACCGATGAAGGGAAGTACAGGGGAATGGTGGTTGTTACACGCGATATCGAGGAACGAAAAATCAAGGAAATGGAATTTATAGAAAACACCAAACAGACTGAAAACCTCCTCAAGGAGATACACCATCGGGTGAAGAATAATTTTGCCATCCTGGTCAGCCTGATCAGCATGCAGATGAGCCAGACCCAGAATGAGGAGTTGAAGCGTTCATTGGTAAATCTTCAGTTACGGATCAGGACCATGGCGCTGGTGCATGAAATGCTCTACCGGTCGAAGGATTTTGAAAATATTTCCGTTCCTGAATATTTACGGTCGGTGGTTTCGGTGATTACCGGCGCTTACAGAAACAGGGACGTGGAAATTCATTTCGAAGCTGATGATGCCACCATGAATATTGAAATCATGATTCCGGTCGGTTTGATTGTCAATGAGATTGTCAGTAATGTTTTCAAGCACGCATTTCCTGAGGGTTCCCAGGGAGCCCTATGGATCTTGTTTAAAAATGATACAGCCGCTTCCCGATGTCATCTCAATATTCATGACAATGGCCCGGGTATTCCGGAAGCTTTCCTGGGTGAACAGGTTGGCACCATGGGATTGCAGATCATTCACCTTCTGTGCCGACAGATTGAAGCCAGACTACAGATATCCAATAATCCCGGCGCTTCTTTTACCATTGAATTCCAGTCAGATTCCCAATAGGTTCCCAGTTCGATAATTTCCATCCGGCACTGACCAGGTTGTGCGATGGTTCGCATACCCGATAACCTCCCGTACGATTCCGGAACAGATCCCTGTTGCGGGATCCGTTAACAATTATTTAATCATTTGGTAATAAATCGTTAACACGGGACCCTCCCATACGAAATACTTTTGCTGCAAATAAAAACGGAACTTATGAGACAAATTTCTATTCTGATTGTTTTCTTTGGTGTGATGATGTCATTCTTTCAAGCCAACTCCCTGGTTGCACAGACAAAAGTCGAAGATCTTAAAAAAGAGCAGGACACCCTGAAAGAGAAGGTAACCACCATCCGGGATGTTATCAGCGGAGTTGAAGAACGACTGGCAACGGCAGAAGCCGATCTCACAAAACTTACGAGAATTAAAGTTTCGGGATATGTACAGGCCCAATGGCTGCATAATGAAGCAGCCAGCTCCTATCCGGGAAATCTGTTCCAGGTACGGAGGGCCCGTGTAAAATTCACCTATGAACCCGTAAATGGGGTGGTTTTTGTTGTGCAACCCGATTTTCTGCCCGGCAGCATCACTTTAAAGGATGCCTATGCCCAGGCCAATGACCCCTGGCTGAAAACTTTTTCATTGTGGGTTGGCCAGTTTAACCGACCCAATTATGAGGTCGAGTACTCTTCAAGCAGTCGTGAAGTTCCGGAACGCTCACGGGTGATCCGGGCTCTTTACCCGGGAGAACGCGCGATCGGGGCCAAAATGGAAATTGCTCCCCCGAAGTTACCCCTGAAGATACAATTAGCTTTATTCAATGGCAATGATGGTCTGACCATTACCGATGCTTCTGGAAACAGCATCAATCCTACGAACAATGATTTCGATAATGCAAAGGATTTCATGGGCCGCGTTACCTACGCATTCAAATTGGGAAACATCGGCGGATTAACGATCGGCGCACATGGGTACTATGGCAAAATAAAGGCCAACGCTTATGATGCCATCAATTCGGATTATACCTACAATAAAAAAATTGATAATATCGGTGAAACCCTGAAAAGAAACTGGCTTGGTTTTGAAGGACAGTTGCATCTGGATGTTTTGGGTGGACTTGCACTCAAGGGCGAGTATATATTCGGTGTCAATTCCACCCCGGGATATTACGCCACCTCCACGGTGGTCAGCCCGATGACCTCAGCACTGAAAAACGATACCCTGACCCTGACTACCCTTACAACCAAGACAACCACCGCACGTCCGGCCATCACGAGAAATTTCAGCGGCTATTACATCTATCTGATTAAAAATATAGGGAAACGCCATCAGATTGCAGTGCGTTTCGACCAATATAATCCCAACACAAAACTGGCTGCCGACCAGATCGGAACCGCGAAATGGGATGAAAGCAGCTCCCAAACGGAAAATAAGTACACCTATGCCGGAAGCGATCCCGTGGTGGCCACCAATGCCCAGACAAAGACTGTGGTAAACAACCTGCTCAAAAGCGGCACTGCTGATATTACATACAGTACCTGGACCTTTGGTTACACCTATTTCTTCGACGATTACATAAAATTTATGATCGCCTATGAGATCCCGGTTAACCGTAAGAGCGGAACCCGGGATGCCAATGGTGACGGCAATATAACCTCGACCTACAAGGTAAACGATGTTACGGGTATCTACGACTACAGCAATTGGATAAAGCAGAATGTACTTACGGTAAGAATGCAGGTGAAGTTTTAAATTCAATCAATCATTCAATAAATCAATAAATTTCAAATGAAAAGAATTAATAAAGTTTGGACGATTGCAGCGCTGGCGCTGATCGTCATGATTGGAGCCGCGTTCATGCCGGCACCGAAGAAAATTACCGTCAAAGGTTCCGATACCATGGTCATTCTTGCCCAGAAATGGGCGGAGCTATACATGAAGGCACATCCCGAAGCCGTAATACAGGTAACCGGGGGCGGATCGGGAACCGGGATTGCAGCCCTGATCAACGGATCGACAGATATCTGCAACTCAAGCAGGCCGATGAAACGATCGGAAATGGATAAGTTGAAAGACCGTTATGCAAGCCTGGGTGTCGAGATCCCGTGTGCTAAGGATGGCATAACCATCTTTCTGCACGAATCCAACCCTGTAAAGGAGTTGTCGATCAAGCAATTGAGTGGCATCTATTCCGGAAAGATAACCAACTGGAAAGAGGTTGGCGGACCGGATATGACCATTAAACTGTATGGTCGTGAAAACAGCTCAGGAACCTATGTTTTTTTTAAGGACAACGTGGTGAAAGGAGATTATGCGGCAAGTTGCCAGACCCTTCCGGGAACCGCAGCGGTGGTAAATGCCGTATCGAAGGACAAGTCGGGAATTGGTTATGGTGGTGCGGCATATGCTTCCGGCGTGAAACACTGCGCGGTGAAGAAGGACGAAAAAAGTCCTGCCTATGTGGCGACTCCCGAAACCGTGAAAGCCAATCAGTACCCGTTAACCCGTTATTTGTATATGTATCTTAAAAATCGCCCGACTGGCGATATAAAGGCCTATATTGACTGGATTCTGAGTCCCGAAGGACAAAAAATAGTTTCATCGGTAGGTTATTTTCCCGTCAGATAGATTGTTAGTAAATGTGAATCCGGTGGCTGATGACAAGGTTCTGTTCAGTGTTGTCAGCCATCGTTAATAAACCGGAATGAATCAGAACACAGAAAAGAAAAAGTTTGTTTTCACCAAAGAATCTCTGAAAAAGAAATTCCGCATATCTGAATTTCTTTCGGAAAAGATCATTACTTCTGTCGCATTTCTTTCGATTGCAATTATTATTCTGATCTTTTTCTTTGTTTTTCGTGAGACCATGCCGATTTTTAAATCGCAGACTGCTGTCGAATCACAACCGGCCACGGCAATGGTCCAGGAACAATATGGGGTTGATTCCTCCCTGATCCTGAATGATCAGGGACAGGAGCAGTATGGTGTGGATTCAACGGTTATGGTAAATGCCAACGGGCAGGAACAATACGGAGTTACGGAATCCGGATTGCAGGATACCGGGGAAGTCAGCAGTACCGACAACGCAGCAGGCAGCGAACATGAAGTCGCTGTATTGAAAAGTCTTGTGGGAAAAGATTGGCTTCCGGTATCGGATCATCCGCGATACGGGCTGATCCCGTTATTTGTCGGAACGCTGAAGATTACCCTTCTCGCGATACTTTTTGCAGCGCCCATAGCAATTCTGGCGGCATTATTCACAGCTGCCTTTGCACCAAACTGGCTCAGAGAGATTATAAAGCCTGCCATTGAACTGTTGGCTGGTTTTCCATCGGTGGTCATAGGCTTTTTTGCACTGATGGTAATGGCCAGTTTTTTCCAGGGTATCTTCGGATATGAAAGCAGGTTAAATGCATTTGTGGGTGGTATTGCGATGGCGCTTGCTGCCATTCCGATCATTTACACGATCACCGAAGATGCATTGACCGCGATACCGGCATCGTATAAGGAGGCGAGCCTGGCGCTGGGCGCCACGAAATGGCAAACGGCTCTGTTTGTCACCTTGCCGGCAGCAACGCCCGGAATCTTTGCCGCGATTCTTCTCGGGATCGGCCGCGTGTTCGGTGAAACCATGATCGCTTTAATGGCAACCGGAAATGCCGCAATGACTTCGGCCAATCCCTTTGAATCGGTCAGGACCCTCGCGGCGACCATCGGCGCTGAAATGGCTGAGGTGGTTTTTGGCGACACCCATTACAGTGTACTTTTTCTGATCGGCTCATTACTCTTCATTTTTACATTCGGACTTAATGCATTGGCCGAATTTTATATCAAAGGAAAATTAGTCAGACGTTTTCAGGGAAAATCGTGATGAAAAAGGGGAACAGAAAACGTATAATCGGAGGGATCTTTACAGGGGCTACAGGCGTATCGGCATTCCTGATCATCGCAATTATCATCCTTATTCTTGTTGTGATCATACTGGGAGGAAAAGAGACTTTTTCCTGGGAATTCCTGACTGCATTTCCCGAGGATGGAATGTTAAAGGGGGGAATATTCCCCGCGATTTACGGCACCGCCATGTTGGTTCTCATCATGTCGGTTGCCGCTGTGCCTTTTGGAACGCTAACGGCCATCTATCTGACGGAGTACGCGGGTGAAAAATCGGTGCTGGCGCAGACCATCCGGTTCGCGGTAAGGACGCTTGCGACCGTGCCTTCCATTATTTTCGGCCTGTTCGGACTGGGATTTTTCATCCGGTTCGTAGGTACAGGGATGGACACCGTTTTTTTGGGTGGGGAGTTGAAATGGGGGCAACCCAATATACTTTGGGCAAGCCTGACCATGGCCCTGTTGACGCTGCCCGTGGTTATTGTTTCTGTCGAAGAGGCCATCCGTGCCGTTCCCCGGGAATTGCGTGAAGCCAGCCTTGCCCTGGGAGCCACCAAATGGCAAACCATCAGGAACATCGTGATCCCGGGTTCTTTTTCCGGGATCCTTACCGGTACCATCCTGGCTGTCAGCCGAGGCGCCGGTGAAGTTGCACCGATCCTGTTCACGGGAGCCGCCTACTATCTTGCTACACTGCCTGCTTCGCTCAGCGATCAGTTCATGAATCTGGGGTATCATATTTATATCCTGTCGACTCAGTCATCAAACGTCGATCAAACCCTGCCCATTCAGTTTGCGACCACCCTGGTGCTGTTGTTACTGACCTTTGTACTTAACTTTACAGCCGTCATTATCCGTTCAGGAATCAGAAAAAGGAGGGCAAAATAATCAAATCCCAAATGTGTAAATGAAAGAATTTAAAATCAGGACCCAGGATCTGACGCTTTTTTACGGTGAAAAAATGGCGCTGAACTCCATTTCCATGGATATTCCTGAAAAAGAGGTAACTGCATTTATCGGTCCGTCGGGTTGCGGAAAGTCGACCTTTTTACGAACCCTGAACCGGATGAATGATCTGATCCCCAATGTAAGTATCACGGGCGAAGTGATGATCGACGGGGTAAACATCTTTGATAAACAGATCGATGTGGTTAATCTCAGGAAAAAGATCGGAATGGTATTCCAAAAGTCCAACCCCTTTGCGAAATCGATCTTTGAAAATGTCGCTTACGGACCCCGGATCAACGGAATCAACAACCGGACGGAGCTTCAGGATATTGTTGAAACATCCCTGAAAAAAGCATTTATCTGGGAAGAGGTTAAAGACCGGCTTCACGATTCAGCGCTCGGGCTTTCTGGGGGGCAACAACAACGAATGTGCATTGCACGTACCCTTGCCGTAGAGCCTGAAATCATCCTGATGGATGAACCGGCAAGCGCCCTTGATCCCATATCAACTGCCAAAATTGAGGAGCTGATTTTCGAGCTGAAACGGAATTATACCATCGTTATCGTGACCCATAACATGCAACAGGCTGCCCGGGTAAGCGACTATACCGCCTTCTTTTATCTCGGAGAACTGATCGAACACGGGAAAACCAGGAAAATTTTCACTACACCCGATAAGAAACAGACCGAGGATTACATTACGGGAAGATTTGGATAAATCCTATTCACTATTGCATAATACCTGAATTATAAATTTAACACATCATACACATGGAACGGCATTTTGAACAGGAACTGGATAAGCTGAACAAGCGGTTGATTAAAATGGGAAACCTGGTCGCCTTACAGGTTCACAACGCGCTGGAGGCATTGTTGAACTGTGATCTGGACCTGGCCCGCACCGTGATCGAAAATGACAACAAGGTCGACCGGCTTGATGTGAAAATCGATAAACTTTGTCAACGGATCTTTGCACTGACCCAACCGGTTGCCACGGATCTGAGATTGATCATGGCTGCGCTGAAAATGAACAACGACCTGGAACGGATGGGAGACCAGGCAGTGAACATTGCTTCAAAGGTAGAAGGGATCAGCGAGTACCGCGAAATCACCGGCACTTTGCATATGGATGAACTGGCAGGAATGGCCGACATGATCGTCCGGGATGTCAATACACTGATCGGTAACCGGAACCCGGTTTTTGTCAGGGACATTTTTCAAATGGCCAATCTGATCGAAGACAAGGCACAGGCGATCTCAACCCGGATATTTGACGAAATGATGCATAAGAGTGAGGTGATCATGGTTGCGACCCATTTGCTGATCGTTCTGACGCAGATTGAGCGGATTGCCGGGTATTCGACAAACATCGCCGAATCGGTTTATTTTATTGCGGAAGGGAAAATGATCAAGCATAAAAAAACATTCCGCAGCGGGATTGATACGCTTCCCGGAGCAGATATGGATTCCACTGTGCACCTGTCGGACGAAAATACCGCTGAACAATCTTAGATCATCCTTATTTATGCAGCCAGACCCTCAGGAGGGTTAGTAATTTTTCGGTTTGCACCGGTTTTGACAGGTAGTCGCTGGCTCCCGCCTCAATGCATTTTTCGCGGTCACCTTTCATCGCCTTGGCGGTTACCGCGATAATAGGCAGATTCTGGAAACGCTGGTCTTTTCTGATTTCTCGCATGGCGGTGTACCCGTCAACCTCAGGCATCATGATGTCCATCAGTACAAGGTTGGTGTCGGGATGGGCCATCAGTTTCTCAATCCCTTCGCGGCCGTTTTTACCGACAAGGATCTGTACCTTTTTTTCTTCCAGGATCTTGGATAAGACAAAAACATTGCGCATATCGTCGTCGCAAATAAGGATCTTTTTATTCTCAAATACCATATCGGGCAAAAAACTGGAGGAGGTATGTTCTTCACCGGCCTCAGGCTGCCGGGTAACCATAAGGGGTTCTTCGGGTTCTGCTTCGATCTTTTTGTCGGAGCTCTCTTTTCTGACTGCGGGGTAAACCTGGTCGGAGGGAGATCGGAAATCTATGATATTTACCGGCAGCAGGAGGGTGAAGGTAGATCCTTTATGTTCCCGGCTTTCGAGATGTATCTCTCCGCCCAGTAACCGTGCAAGGCTTCGGGAGATAGTAAGGCCAAGCCCGGTACCCCCGAATTTTCGGCTGATCGTGCCATCGGCCTGCTGGAACGCTTCAAAGATTACTTTTGACTTCTCTTCCGAGATCCCGATCCCGGTATCAGAAACCCGGATGGCAATGGTATTCGTGGGATTCAGGGCTGCATTGGAAAAGCTGGTCTTGGGGTCGGGCATACCGATCCTGAGAACCACACCCCCTTTTTCGGTGAATTTAATAGCATTCGACATCAGGTTCTTGATGATCTGCATGACCTTTTGCGTGTCGGTCATGATATAATCGGGAAGTCCGGGATCGATAACCGTTTTAAGTGAGATGCCCTTTTTATTTGTTATGGGCGAGAAGGTGCGTTGAACATGTTCCTGAAGTTCTTCCAGATTCATCTCTTCAACTTCAATCTCAGTCTTGCCTGCTTCCACCTTTGAAAGATCGAGAATATCATTGATCAGCTCCAGCAGATCCTTACCGGAGGCATTGATAACATTGGCATATTCAACTTCATCAACAGTCATGACCTGATTCTTGTTTGAGGCCAGCAGTTCTGAAAGAACCAGAATGCTGTTCAGCGGAGTCCGCAGTTCGTGCGACATATTGGCCAGAAATTCGGATTTGTACCGGCTGGCAATCTCCAGCGCTTCGGCTTTTTGCCTGATCTCCTGCTGAGCATCGAGGAGCGCTTCATTCTTCTTCCGGATGTCATCGCGCTGCAGCTCCAGTACTTTCGACCGCTCTTCGAGTTCTTCGTTAATAACCCGGAGTTCTTCCTGCTGATGCTGCAGGTTTTCTTCAGAGAGCCTCAGCGCTTTGGTCTGTTCTTCCAGTTCCTGGTTTATTTGCCGGAGTTCCTCCTTTTGCATGACGAGCTCTTTGGCCTGCTCCTGTGTTTTTGACAACAGTTCCTGAACCCTTTCACGCGACCGGGCCGTGTTGATGGCGACCGCGATGTTGTCGATCGACACCTCAAGGAAGGTTTGTTTTTGGGTGTCGAACGGTTCAAAGGAACCCAGTTCGATCACTCCGATCAATTGTCCTTCAAACAAAACCGGACTGATGATAAAATGTTGGGGTCGGACCTTTTCGGGGCCAATGTTCACCTCCGGCACAGGGTGTTCCGTTGCAAAAAAGGTGATCGTTTTATGTTCTCTGGCCGATTGTCCGATCAATCCTTCACCGATCGCGAGGTTTTTTTCCCGGGCTTTCTCGAGGGAATAGGCAAAAGTGGATGCAACTGCCAGCATCCTGCTGTCGTTAAGAAGGTAAACGAATCCGATCTGGGCATTCAGGTAATGGCACAGGAAAGTGATGATCTCTTCGGAAAGATCGGTGATGCTTTTTTCACCGCGGATTTTAAGTCCAAGTTCGTTAATTCCCGTTTTGAGCCAGTCCTGGTTCATGATCTCAATGGAAGCTTCGCGAAGCTTCATGGTCATTTCATAAAGGGCAATGCCCAGGGTGTCGTTTTCGCTGCGGGGCATGACGTTGGTGGAGTAATCGCCACTGGCGATGGAACGTGCCTGTTTGACGACATTTTTGAAGCTGTCGACCATCTGATTCATCGAGATGGCCATGACATCCTTATCACTGCGCACCGTGACGGTTTTGCTGTAATCACCCAGAGCGACCGATTGACTGACGTCGGAAAATGACCGAAGGGAGTGCACCAGCCAGTTGAAGGTGTCCTTCATCTCTCCCACTTCATTGTTTGCCACGCGGATGTCGCGAACGATCAGCTCTCCATGGGCAACCTGTTTGGCCCATTCCGAAATCTTCTTGATGGGACCCACGAAACGCCTTGTAACAAAGGTCGAGATGATCAGCACCATGATGGTGGTGATAATGAGTGAGATTTTTGCAAACGAAGAGAGTTCCCTGGCAACCATGTGGGCTTCATCCTGATCGATCTCTTCCACCAATGCCCAGTTAACCCCGTACTTTTCAAGGATGTCGATATTCCGGTACAGACCCATCACAACCGTTCCCTTTGAGTTCTTGTAAATACTGACCTCTTCGGTGATGGTCTTACCGTCGGGAGCAAGGGTGATGTTGTTTACTTTAACACCCTGCCAGGTCCGTGTCTTCTCATTTTCTTCACTGGAAGTCAGTATTTGCGATCGTTCGCTTACTTTGCTTGCAGACCTTAGTTTCAGGTCGACCCCGATCAGGTAAACGTGGCCGGTACTGCCGAATCCTATTCCGAATTGGAGGATTTTGTTGATTTTTTCAGGGGTCATACTGATGGCGATCACACCCAGTTTTTCCCGCTTGCTGTCGTAAACCGGCTGCCCCAGGAATCCGCACAGTTCGTTGTTGACGGGGGGATAGTATTCCAGGTCGGAGAACATCGGTTTTTCTGTGACCAGGATGCGGGAACAGGTCTTCCCGAATGCGGTGGATCCCAGTTCTCCGGTAAAGAGGTCTGCTCCCAGATCGGAATCCTCATGAAGCTCGAACAGGATCCGGCCCTTGATGTTGATGAAATAGATATTCCGGATGCCTTCGGGACGATACGTTTTAAGAAAGGTCTGCCGGAGTTCTTCCGACAAGGTTTCCCAATAGCGCGTATCGGGGAGTGTACTGGTTTTACCCGATTTGGCATAATCCCGCTGCAATCCTTCAAATTGTGAAAGGGTCTGGTTGTCGTCTGCCACATCGTTGACGAAATCGGCGATATCCTGAAAATAGTTGTTCAGGTAATTCATCCGGAGCTGTGAAGTAGTGAAGAGCGATTTCTTTGCCATTACATTTAACCCCTGGTAATAGTAAAGAAAATTGATAAAGCTCAGCGTAGCCAGCGGAACCAATGAAATGACCAGGAACCAGAGGAGCATTGCCTTACCGATTCCCATGTTTTTCAATGTGCGGTAATCGAAAGCCGATACCGATCGGATTAACTTTTTCCAGGCGTTCACGATGGACATATTAGGGACGACGAATTTTCAGAAACAATATTTTTCGATGGTCTTAAAAATATCTTCCGGGTGAAGGGGTTTCGAAATATAATCATCCATCCCCGAATCAAGGCATTTTTCACGGTCTCCTTTCATCGCGTTTGCGGTCAGTGCAATGATGGGGGTGGCGCCGTTCTTTCCCGAGTCATCATTCCGGATTTTCCGTGTGGCTTCGAAGCCGTCCATTTCGGGCATCATGACATCCATAAAGATCAGGTCATATTTATTTTCATGCGCCCTTTGAAATGCTTCCAGGCCATTGACCGCTGTGGTAACCATGCATCCTTTTTTGGCCAGGAGCTGAACCACGATCTTCTGGTTAATCAACTGATCTTCAGCCAGCAGAATGTTTGGTTTATGGTCGGAGTCCGGATGATGACTATCCCTTGTTTTTGTCTGGTCGGGGAGTGGCAGGTTAAATTCGTTGCTATAGATCTGATGGATCACCTCTAGAAGTTCTGTCTGAAGGACAGGTTTGAACAGGTGGAACCGGATGCCGGCATCCCGGATCATGCGCATGGAATGAATGGATTTATCTTCGGTAAGGACGACCAGCCGGGTCGAATCATCCGGCGTTAGGATTTGGTTGATCCGGCTGATCAGTGATTGACCCTGCTGCGATTGCAGGAGCTGGTCGATAAATATGATCCCGAATTTTTTCGATGCCGGTCCGCTGATTGCCTCCAGTGCCTCTTCGGTTGAAGAGACGATGGTAGTCGGAATGTTCCAGGATTTCAGGAATTGTCCTAAAAGCAATGCGTGTTGCTGGTGTCCCTCAATAACCAATACCTCGAGGGATTTCAGGGCAGGGGGAAGTTTCAGGTTCCAGGACTGGTCGTCGGAAATAACGGGTTCAAGCGGGATGGTGAAATAGAACGTGCTGCCCTTTCCCAATTCGCTTTGCACTCCGAGTTTACCCCCCATCATTTCGACCAACCGGCGCGAAATGGTGAGGCCGAGACCGGTGCCGCCGTAAGTCCTGGAAGTCGAATTGTCGGCCTGACGATACGATTCAAAAAGCCTGCTGATCTTGCTTTCAGGAATCCCGATGCCGGTATCCGAAACCTGAAATTTCAGCCAGATCTGGTCCGCATCTTTTTTTACCAATTCGATCGAAAGGGAAATAGTCCCCTCATCGGTGAATTTAATGGCATTTCCGATCAGGTTTACCAGCACCTGACGGATCCGGGTCGGGTCGCCAAGATAGGTATCGGGCAGGTCGGGCTCATGAATGCAAAGAAATTCAAGTTTCTTCTGAAATGTCTTCACAGCGAGCAGACGGATCACCTTTTCAAGCATTTCGCGAAGGGAGAACCGGATCTGTTCGATCTCCAGCTTATCGGCTTCGATCTTGGAGATGTCAAGTATTTCGTTGATGATCTCGAGCAGCGATTCGCTGCTTTGTTTAATATCGATGAGATGTTCATAATAGGTCTGGGGAATATCTTCATCCATCAGGATCAGATCGGTCATTCCGATGATGCCGTTGAGCGGCGTGCGGATCTCGTGGCTCATGCTGGCCAGGAAAGAACTTTTCGCGATGGTCGCCTCCTCGGCAATCCGTTTAGCCTGGTCGAGCTCATCGATGGTCCGCTGCAACTGCTTGGTGGTTACCTGAAGGGCGTGCTTCTGCTTGAAAAACTCGATATAGGCTTTAATCTTATTCTGCAGGATCTTGCGGTCGAGCGGTTTGTACAGATAATCGACAGCCCCTGTTTCATAACCCCTGAAGATCTGCTTGGGTTGCCGGTAGGTGGCCGTGATGAAGATGATGGGAATGCTTTTGGTACGTTCGCTTCCCCGCATCAGTTCAGCCGTTTCAAAACCATCCATACCCGGCATGTTCACATCAAGGAGAACCAGTGAAATTTCGTACTCGAGCATCAGCGCCAGGGCTTCATTTCCTGATAAAGCCTTGATAATGTTCAATTCTTCATTCTGAATGATGCTCTCGAGGGTGATCAGATTCTCTTTCCTGTCGTCGACAATTAATATGTTGAATTTTTCCTGATGACTATCCATGATGCATGATTTTTCGCCCTGGGGCTGTTTGAAGATGACCGGCTGACGGCTTCAAAGTATTCATGACAAATGTATTATAAAATAACATATCACCGAAAAAATCCGTTATTTTTGCCGCTGCTTTCATCCTTTTTCTGAAAATCAGGCCATGACGAATCCTTTACTCGCCCGGGAAAACCGGCAGAAGAACAGCAGTTATTTCATTTCGATCTCCATCATCGGTATTTTTTTCTTCATCTTCGGATTTGTCACCTGGCTCAATTCGGTGCTGATCCCGTTTCTGAAGATCGCCTGCGAAAAGAACAATTTTGAATCCTATTTTGTAGCCTTCGCTTTTTACATCTCCTATTTTGTCATGGCGATCCCTTCTTCGTGGGTGCTTCACAAACTGGGCTTTAAAAACGGAATGTCGCTGGGACTGATCCTGATGGCTCTGGGTGCGTTGATCTTCATTCCCGCGGCCTATTCGAGGATGTTCGGATTGTTTCTGACAGGGTTATTCATCCAGGGCACCGGACTGGCTGTACTGCAAACTGCTTCCAACCCCTATGTCACCATCCTCGGTCCGATCGAAAGCGCCGCGAAAAGGATCAGCATCATGGGGATCTGCAACAAGATCGCGGGGGTGATCAGTCCGATCATCCTGGGGGCCATTGTTTTGAAAGGGATGGATCAGTTTGACAAAACAATACTTGATTCGATGGATGCGGTAGCCCGGACCACCGCGTTGAATGCGCTGGCCGGAAGGATCATCGTGCCCTATATCGTCATGGCGGTGGTTTTGGTGGTGCTGGCCATTCTGCTCCGTTACTCCCCGCTGCCCGATCTCGACACCGATACGGAGGATGCCTCCACGTCGGCCGCGAACACCGGGAAAAAAAGCATTTTTGATTTCCCGCAACTGGTGTTGGGAGTTGTTGCGATCTTTGTTTATGTGGGAGTCGAAGTGGTTGCCGTCGACACCATCATCAATTACGGAAAATCGCAGGGATTTCCCTTCGAATCGGCCAAATATTTTGCCTCTTACACCCTGGCAGCCATGGTCATCGGATATATCATCGGGATCATTACCATTCCAAAATACCTGAAACAGGAGCAATCGCTGATGATTTCGGCAGTTTCAGGTATCGTGTTCAGCCTCCTGGCCATTGTGACCGCCCGCATGCAGGTCAGCGGAACCCTGATGATCGGCGCCCTCTCGCTTCCCTTTGATCTTTCGGTCTTTTTCATCGCGTTGCTGGGACTGTCAAACGCGGTGATGTGGCCGGCTATCTGGCCCTTGGCCATCGACGGGTTGGGCCGGTTCACCAAGATCGGATCCTCCCTGCTGATCATGGGAATCGCAGGTGGTGCCCTGATCCCGTTGCTCTACGGATATCTTGTCGACATTTCCGCTCCCCATCTTGCTTATTGGATCACCATTCCCTGTTATCTTTTCATCTTTTATTTTGCATTTGCCGGTCACAAACTCCGGTCATGGAATAAATAACAACACATGAAATATCCATCGGAATCAGGTTCATGCAAATCGCGAATGATAACAATGGATATTCAATGTGGCCCGAAAAAAATAAATATGAGCACATTAAATATAAAATTATTAACAAATGAAACCAACCCTGCTGATCCTTGCAGCCGGCATCGGAAGCCGTTACGGCGGACTGAAACAGCTCGATCCCATCGGGCCATCCGGCGAAACCATCATCGATTACTCCATTTATGATGCCCTTCGCGCCGGGTTCGGACGCGTCATCTTTATCATCAAGGAGCAGATTGAATCGGAATTCAAGGAGTTCTTTGTGGAACGGCTCAAGGAAAAGGTTCAGGTCGATTATGTTTTTCAGGAGACCTGGATGGTGCCCGAAGGGATCAGAATCCCGGATAACCGGAACAAACCCTGGGGTACCGGCCATGCTGTCATGATGGCCGATGGAAAGATCGATGGCCCTTTTGCAGTCATCAATGCCGACGATTTTTACGGACGCGGAGCATTCCGGGTCTTGGCAGATTATTACCGTGACTGGACACCGGCCAGGGCCAACGACTATTGTATGGTCGGCTATCCCGTAGCGAACACCCTTTCGGAATTCGGCGCCGTGTCGCGCGGCGTTTGTCAGACCAGCCGGGATTCGTTTTTACGGGATGTGGTGGAACGCACGCACATTGAGCGTTTACCCGATCGGATTGCCTGGAAGGACGACAAGGGGCAGTGGAACGACATACCGGAAAACAGTTTGGTTTCGATGAATTTCTGGGGTTTCACGCCCTCTTTCTTCGGATTTCTGAAAGCGGAATTTGAAACTTTTATCCAGCGGAATTCACAGGATATCAAGGCCGAGTTTTATATTCCCGGGGTGGTCAATCAACTGATCCAGGGGGGGAAAGCAACGGTTAAAGTACTGGATTCCGATGATAAATGGTTTGGTATGACCTACCGGGATGACCGGCCCCGGGTGGTCCGGAGCATCCGGGAACTGGTCAGTCGGGGCGTGTACCCTGAAAAGTTATGGGGTTGACCCAATTTTTTTTACGGTTTTTCGTTTCGTTAACAGAAGGATAATACCTTTACAGGGAGGAAATTTTTCAAACCCGGTAAAAAGAAATCAACATCAATTCAAAAATCATGACGAAATACCCGTGACAATCCGCGCACTGACTACAGGAAAAATAAGGTTCACGGGTGTTTTATCTGGCAAGAAAAAACAAATAGTTTACAGATGAAAAAGATAATTCAAAAAGGTCTTCCGGTTGCGGCGCTCATGTTGATAATGTCGGTTCTTGTGCCCTTCAGGGGCGCCACACAGGTGGTCAATGAAACCACCAAGAAAAAGATCAGCATCGGTGTAGGTATGTTCAGCGACATCTGGTTGCAGGTGCCCGAAGGAATGAAGACCCGTACCATCAACCAGGGGTTCAATGTTTTCGCCACCTATAATCTGCCATTCGGGAAAAGCAACTTCAGTTTTGCCGTCGGGCTGGGGATCAACATTCACAATCTTTACTGGAATTACATGTTCCGGGGCAGCGACGACTCCCTGCAGTTCAAGCCCATACCCGATTCGCTGGGGTACAAACGGAGCAAACTCACCCTTCCGTACCTGGAACTTCCCATCGAGTTCAGGTTGAAAACCCGCAGCAAAGTATCAGTGGCTGTCGGCTTCAAAGTGGGATACATGGTCTACGCCCATTCAAAATATGTAGGGGATGATTATCTTTTCAAGACCAATACCACCCTGAAATACAGCGTTCAGAATATCAAAAATATTGAGCGGTTCTCCTATGGGCCCACCCTGCGGGTCGGGTACAAATGGTTCAGCCTGAATGCGTGGTACTCCCTTTCACGGGTGTTCACCAATGGGAAAGGACCCGATATGTACCCGATTTCCGTCGGATTCATCCTGATGCCCTTTTAGTCCACCATCGAGATAACACATTATAAGTAGCGAGATAGCGAAACAAATAGTTCGTAAATCGTAAATCCTGTCAACCGGATCGAAGCGGAGTTCGGCGGAGCCAATCGTAAATTGAAATTGATTTGTCGGTTTACACCAGGTTTGCCAGCAAAGCGGTGACGGTGGCGCCCAGGGCATAACCCCAGTAGATTTCGGAGGGTTTGTGGTCGGTGGCGGTCAGTCGTGCAAAACCGGCCACTCCCGCGGCGAATACCGAAACCAGGATCTCCGGGTTCAGATTGACGCCGTATTTCACCGAGAAGCCTGCAAAAAGCCCGGTAATACTTCCTATTGCGATCAGATAAATACTGATCTTCCGGTAAAAAGATATGATCAGGGTTAGAATGGCCAGGATGGTCAGGTCGAGCATGAAAAAGCTGAAAATAGCGGAGAAATGGATTCCCTTCAGCAGGTAAAAGGTGATGTAATAAAAAACGGCCACGGCAAGGAGCGGAAATATGCGTTCCTCTCTTCCCAGGCGTGAAACGGAGGATATCAGTCGGAGGCGCTGAAAGATCCAGGTAAAAAGGAGGGGCATTAAAAGGGTGGTGAAACCGACCAGCGCCAACAGGGTCCATTTGAAGCCCGCGGGTAAGGAGAGAATCAGGTAAAAACGGAAAAAGAGCAGGTAGGTCAGCAGGTAACCGGGGATCAGCAAAGGATGCAGCAATACGGAGAATCCTCTGGCAATTTTATATTCCATGGAGGGTTGTTGGTTATAGTTCTTTGCGGAGGCGGGCAACGGGGATCTTGAGTTGTTTGCGGTACTTGGCCACGGTGCGCCGGGCAATGTTATAACCCTTTTCCTTCAATAAATCCACGATTTCGTCGTCGGTGAGCGGCCGGTTTTTATCTTCAGCTGTGACGGTGTCGGCCAGAATTTTTTTAATCTCCCGGGTGGAGATCTCCTCGCCGTCGGTATTGAACATGGTCTCACTGAAGAAGGTTTTAAGCAATAAAGTTCCGAAGGAGGTTTGCACATATTTGCTGTTGGCCACCCTTGAAATGGTAGAAACGTCAAGTCCGACCACCGACGCAATATCTTTCAGGATCATGGGGCGCAGCCGGGTCTCGTCGCCGGTAAGGAAATATTCGCGCTGGTATTCCATGATGGCTTTCATGGTAACGTAGAGGGTTTCCTGCCGTTGTTTGATGGCTTCGATGAAACTGCGGGCCGAGTCCAACTTTTGCCTGATGAAGGCAAGGGCATCTTTTTCCGGAAATTTTCTTTTTGCGGATCCGTATTCATGAAGCATGTTGATATAATCGCGGTTCAGCGAAAGTTCCGGTGTGTTGCGGGTATTCAGGGTGAGTTCAAGTTCCCCGTTAAGGTTGGTAATAAAGAAGTCGGGAATAATGTAGTGACTGTCGCGCGACACTTCAGCAATGGTTCCGCCGGGTTTTGGATTCAGTTTCTGAATCTCATCCATGGCTTCGCGAAGTTCTTCGGCAGAAGTATTGGCCTTTTGCTGGATCTTTTCGTAATGTTTTTTGCTGAACTCATCAAAATAATATTTGATGATGATGGTAGCCAGGTCGATGGAATAGGAGCGTTCGGTTTTGTTTTCCAGCTGAATGAGCAGACATTCCTGAAGGTTTCGGGCAGCGATGCCGGGCGGATCGAAGGTCTGAACAACTTTCAGAACCTCGAGGATTTCCGGTTCACCGGCCTCAATATTCTGGTTGAAGGCCAGGTCGTCGGATAATGCCGGGATCTCCCTCCGCAGGTATCCCGATTCGTCAAGATTTCCGATGATGGTGGTCGCGATGATATATTGTTTATCGGTAAAGGAGTGCATCCCGATCTGGGTAATCAGGTAATCCTGAAAACTGATGCCGGAAACTACAGGGTATTCACGGGTTGGCTCATCCGGACTTCGGTTATCCGCCACCAGCCTGTACTCCGGGATTTCATCCTCATCCACATAATCTTCAAATGTGAATTCATCTTCGGCTGATACGGTCTGATCGTTTTCCTGGAATTCGTCCTCTTCCGAATCGATCGATTCAAGTGCCTGGTCTTCGGCGATATCCTCCGTCTCCTCCTCTTCCCGGGCTGCCTCCTCGAGCGCGGGGTTCTCCTCAAGTTCCTGCTTGATCCGTTGTTCAAGCGACATAACAGGTTCCTGCAACAAACGCATTACGAGCACCTGCTGGGGTGAGAGTTTCTGGATTAACCGCTGCTGAAGTTTCTGATTCAACATAGGCGACAAATATAACAAAGAATTTGAACTTCCGGAATCGGATCATCGGTGAAAAAATCCAGATGATCGTTAAATAATATAAAAATATCTATAAAGTTGGATGCAATACCTGAAAAATAAATAATTTCGCCGAAATCGGAAGCATGAAAAAGGCAGATCACCGGTATTTCAGATCATACAGTGTATGGATACATATCTTCCTCTGGCTGGCCTATTTCGCGTTTCCTTTATTATTTTTTTTCCAGAATGAAGTAATGCGACGGAACTACCTGATCATGGGTTCTTTCCTTACGGCACTCGTCGCCATTTTTTTCTATTATAATTACCTTTTCCTGATCCCGAGGTATTTTCTGAAAAAGAAAATGATTGTTTACTTCCTGTTCCTGTTGGCCGGATTGATCGTGATTTGCCTGGTAAATGTGGTTGGAGTTTATATCAGTTACCACATTGATAAGGTTGTGTGGTATTTCCCTTTTAAATTCCGGTCCTCCTTTATCTATCCGATGTCCTCCTGTTTTCTGGCTTTCGCGTTGAGCAGCGCTATCAGGATCACACGTGAATGGTTACGTAACGAACGACAGCGAAAAGAGATGCAGGCCGAAAAACTGGCTTCGGAGCTTGCCTTTTTGAAATCGCAGGTTAACCCACATTTCTTATTCAACACCCTGAACAACATCTGTTCGCTGGCCCGCAAGAAATCAGATCGCACCGAAGATGCCATCATAAAACTGGCCGACATCATGCGGTATATGTTAGAGGATTCAGAGCACGAACAGGTCAGTTTGGAAAAAGAGCTGGAGTATCTTAAGGGTTATATTGAACTGCAGCGACTGCGGCTGCCCGACCAGGTGAAGATCAGCTTTACCGTTGAAGGGAAACCCGACCTGCACACCATTGAGCCGTTGCTGCTTATCCCTTTTGTCGAGAATGCATTCAAACACGGCATAAGTTACCAGGAGCCCGTCGACATCATAATCTCGCTTGCTGTTGAGGAACATGAACTGATCTTTCGGATCGAAAACACTATTGTGAAGTCCCACGAACTTTCTTCAAAAAAAGGTTCCGGAACCAGCCTGAAAAACGTGATGCGACGCCTTGAGCTGTTGTATCCCGCCACACACAGTCTCAAAATCCAGGAGTCGGGCAACCGCTATCTCGTCGAATTGAAACTAAAACAGGGAGCATGATCCGTTGTATTGCCATCGACGATGAGATGCCCGCACTCGACCTTTTGGAGGATAATATCCTGAAAGTGCCTTTTCTGGAGCTTGTCGGCCGCTGTAAAAGCGCGATCGAAGCCATTGAAATGCTGCGTCAGCACCAGGTCGACCTGTTGTTCCTCGACATTCAGATGCCCGATATTACGGGGATCCAACTGTTGAAAAGCCTCCGGCAAAAACCGCTGGTGATTTTTACGACTGCATACACCACATACGCGAAGGAGGGATTCGATCTCGACGTAATCGATTACCTGATGAAGCCCTATTCGTTCGAACGGTTCCTGAAAGCAGTGAATAAAGTTCGCGAATATCTTGAATTGAGGGCGTATACAACCGGGCAACATCCATCGAAACCAGCGGATAATTCCCAGGAATTCCTGTTTGTAAAAGCTGATTACAAACTCGTTAAGATCAACTTTTCAGATATTCAGTACATCGAAGGACTAAAAGATTACATCAAAATATATGTCAAAGACCGCCCGGTGATCACCCAGATGAGCATGAAAGCAATTGAGGAAAAGCTGCCCCCGAATCAGTTCATCCGCGTTCACCGTTCTTACATTGTTTCATTTCCCAAAATCGATTACATACAAAAACAGATGCTGACCGTTGGCAGAAAAGAGATCCCGGTCAGTGAAAATTACCGGGAACAGCTTTTCAGGCTCATCAATATGGATAAGCCTTCTGAATCTTCATAACAGACCCTGCAGCAGCGTTGACCGGAATGATTCTACGGGAGGTTACAGGGGATAATTATTAAATGAACAGCCATGAGAATGAGAACGATTGCAATGTTATTCTGGATGATTATGCCATTTATCGCAGGCGCCCAGAACCGGGTCTGGACCTTTCAGCAGTGTCTTGATACCGCTTTGGCGCGCAACATCACCGTGAATCAGACCCGGATGACCAATGAACTCAACAAAGTTACGCTTGAACAATCGAAAGCAGCACGGATACCGGGATTCAGCGCGAGTGCGTCGGAAGCTTTAAATTTCGGAAAAAATATCGATCCCACCACGAACACCTTCGTTACAGAGGCGTACCATTCTACCAATCTGGGAGTTACAGGCACTTTTAACCTTTTCAACGGGCTTCAGACCTCCAATACTATCCGGCAAAACAGGCTAAATGTCGAAGCTGGACAGTACGATATTGAGAAAGCGCGGAATGACGTGACCCTGAACATTACAACCGGTTATCTGCAGGTGTTGTTTTACCGGGAGATTTTGGCTGCCGCGATGAGTCAGGAGGAGGCGACCCGTGCACAGGTGGAGCGTACCGAAAAGCTGGTCTCCGCCGGCAAATCACCCGAGAGCGACCTCCTTCAGATCCGTTCACAACTTGCAACCGATAATCTTTCGGTGATCACCGCCACCAATCAGCTCGACCTGGCCAGGGTCACCCTGATGCAACTGATGGAGATCCCGGTGACAGATCAGTTTGATGTGGCCGTTCCTCCCATGAATGATCAGGTTCCGGCTCTCACCCGCACCAATGAAGAGATCTATCAGCAGTCGCTGGCCGTTCAGCCGCAGATTGCGGGCATTGCCCTGAAGCTTTCTGCTTCCCGTATGGCGCTGAAGGTTTCGGAAGGGGCACACTGGCCCCGTCTTTCCATGGGCGCCAACCTGAATACCAATTACGCTTCAAGCCGGACCAAAGGAACTGTTAATCCGGAGGGATATCCATTTTTCGAACAGATCTGGGACAACATCGGCCAGTCGTTCAATCTGGGACTCTCCATTCCCATTTACAGCAACCGGCAGATAAAAAGTAATATCGAAAGGGCAAAGATCAATGTGATCAACGCGCAACTCAACGAACAGAATACCAAAAATGTGTTGCGGAAAAGCGTTGAACAGACCTATGCCGACCTGAAGGCCGCTGCAAAGAAATATGAGGCCACCAATGTACAGTTGGCGGCCGTTGAGGCGGTATACAAAAACGCCGAGACAAAATTCACGGTAGGAGTCATGAACGCCACCGATTTCCTGATCCAGAAGAACAGTTATACACAATCGCAATCGACCATGATCCAGGCAAAGTACGACCTTATTTTCAAGAATAAGATCCTCGATTTTTACCAGGGTAAGGAGATCAGATTTGAATGATGAACGACGAGATAAGAATTTATTAAACAGGGTTAATTATGAAAAAGAGTTATTGGATTATCGGAGTAGTGGTTGTAGTAGTTGCCGCCATTGCCTTATGGATGTTGCTTGGCAGGAAGAAAGCTGCCGCGGTGGAGTGGCGGACTGCTAAAATTGAAAAGGGCGATATCAGGGTTACTGTAAGAGCAAGCGGCACCCTGAACGCGGTTACGACGGTGCAGGTCGGTACCCAGGTATCCGGGATCATTAAAAAAATATACGTGGATTTTAATTCGGAGGTCCGCGAGGGTCAGGTCATCGCCTTACTGGATACCACCCTGCTGGCCCAAACCGTGGAAGATGCCCGGGCAACATTGCGCCGGAACGAAATTCAGGCCAGCCAGTCGAAACGGGAATGGGACCGGACCCGGTTGCTTTTTGAACAAAAGGTAGTGGCGCAGGCCGATTACGATCTGGCCCTGAGTACATATGAGACCGCGCAAACCAATGCCATTTCGGCTAAGGCGGCCCTGAACCGTGCCCTGATCAACCTGAAGTACGCGACCATCATTGCGCCGATTTCAGGGGTGGTGGTGTCGCGGGCTGTCGATGTGGGACAAACCGTTGCGGCCAGTTTCAGTACCCCGACGATGTTCACCATCGCCAATGACCTCACCAAGATGCAGGTTCAGGCCAATATTGATGAAGGGGATATCGGAAAGATTGAAGTGGGGCAGGAGGTGATCTTTACCGTAGATGCATACCCGGAGATGACTTTCAGTGGCACTGTCAGGCAGGTTCGTCTGCAGCCTGTCACTACGCAAAATGTCGTCAACTACACGGTCATTATTGATGTACCGAATCCCGATCTGAAGTTGTTGCCCGGCATGACTGCCAACATCACGGTGCTGGTGCAGGAGGTCAATGATGTATTGAAGGTTCCTGCCACGGCCCTGCGTTTTACACCGTCACAGGAATATATTGATGCCGCCATGAAAAATATGCCTGATTCAGCACGACACCGTTTCGGGCCTGGCGCCGGTGAAGGCCGTGGAAGTGGCTCCGGGAGCAGAGCGAGCGGTTCCGGGGGAGGGTCCCAAATGGAACAGCACCCGGGTGGAAGTATGAATGCTTCCGGGCAAAGCGGGATGCAACAAGGATCCTCGGGGTCGGAAATGGTACGGCGTAAGAATTTCGGGACCATCTGGATCAAAACGGGCGATTCACTGAAGCCCCGGCGTGTCAGAACCGGGATTTCCGACGGGCTGAATACCGAGATCATGGGCAGGATCAAGGAAGGCGAAGAGGTAGTGGTAAGCATGACAAACGGCCAGACTGCCCAATCAAGCACACAGCAGCAGACCCAGAATCCATTTGTTCCACAGCCGCCGCGGGGTGGCGCCAGGGGAGGCCGGTAATATGAACAATTCTATTATTTCGGTTAAAAACCTGGTCAAGATTTACCGGATGGGCGACGTGGAAGTACACGCGCTCCGCGGGGTGAACCTGGATATCAGACCCAATGATTTCGTGGCCATCATGGGGAAAAGCGGTTCCGGAAAATCAACCTTTATGAATATCCTGGGCTGCCTGGATGTCCCCACACGGGGAAATTATTTTCTCGACCAGGTGGATGTCGGCAGTATGTCGAATGATCAACTGGCCAATCTCAGAAACCGAAAGATTGGTTTTGTGTTCCAATCTTTCAACCTGTTGTCACGCACTTCAGCGTTGGAAAATGTCGAACTTCCGTTGATGTACAACAAAAAGATCTCTTCGAAGGAGATGCGCGACCGGTCGCTGAAGGCTCTTGAATCCGTTGGACTTGCCGATCGTGCCCACCATTTTCCCAACCAGCTTTCGGGCGGGGAGCAGCAACGTGTGGCCATCGCGCGGTCGCTGGTCAACGACCCGGTTGTTATCCTGGCTGACGAACCCACCGGGAACCTCGACACACGCACCAGCCTCGAGGTAATGGCGATCTTTCAGTCGCTGAACAACCAGGGGATCACCATCGTCATCGTTACGCATGAAGCAGATATCGCGGCATTTACCAAAAGGAACATCACCTTCCGCGATGGTAAAATAATCCGGGAGGTAGAAGTGAACGGACAAAGAAATGCCCGTGAGGAATTGGCACTGATTCCGGTAATGGCAGAGGAGGATGAACTATGAAAGTGAGAAATCTGTTGAAAGCGGCTTTACGCTCGCTGGCAAAAAACAAGATGCGTACCTTCCTCACCATGCTTGGGATCATTATCGGCGTGGGGTCCGTTATTACTATGCTCGCTATCGGTCAGGGCTCCCGCCAGAGCATCCAGGAGCAGATCTCCTCACTCGGGACCAATGTCCTGATGATCTTTCCACAGGCAAGCAGCACCGGTGGGGTCAGGATGGAGGCCGGATCGTCACAACGGATGACGATTGAAGATTTGAATGCCATCAGGGAACGTTGTCCTTCGGTTGCCTACATTACCCCGCAGGTGCGGACGAGCGGTCAGCTTGTCAACGGCAATTCCAACTGGAGAACCTCGGTGTACGGGGTCTACCCCGACTATTTCAATATCCGCGATTTGAAGCTTACCAGTGGCATGGTATTCACAATGAACGACGACCGCAGTGCAGCTAAAGTTTGCATCGTCGGTCAAACCGTAGTGACCAACCTGTTCGGCGAGGGAGCCGACCCGATTGGCAGTTTCATCAGGATCAATAAAATTCCTTTTGAGATTGTCGGGATTACCGAGAAAAAAGGGCAGAATGCCTTCGGTCAGGACCAGGATGATATTGTCGTTGCCCCTTTTTCCACCGTCCAGAAAAGAATGATGGCGGTGACCTATATTCAGAGTATGCTTGCATCGGCGGTCTCGGAACCCAAAATCCCGACGGCATCCCAGGAGATCACCGATGTTTTAAAGGCAAAGCACAATCTGGGGCCCTCCGAGGACCCCGATTTCACCATCCGTACCCAAACCGATATTGCCAACATGGCAACGGCGACGTCGAAGATCCTTACCATTCTCCTGGCTACCATCGCAAGCATTTCGCTGCTGGTAGGGGGGATCGGGATCATGAACATCATGCTGGTTTCGGTTACCGAACGTACCCGGGAAATCGGAATCCGGATGAGCGTGGGCGCCCGCGGCCGTGATGTGTTGCTTCAGTTCCTCATTGAGGCATTGCTGATCAGCCTCATCGGCGGGTTTATCGGGATATCACTGGGCGTCATCGCCTCGCAGCTTATTGCCAGCATCCTGAAATGGCCTGTCACCATCTCTGCAGAATCGATCCTGATGTCGTTCCTTTTCTCTTCGGCGATCGGTATCTTTTTCGGATGGTATCCAGCCCGAAAGGCTGCACGGCTGAACCCGATCGAAGCTTTGCGCTACGAATAAATCCCGAATTCTGACAGATGGGTGGGTTATCAACCAACACCTTCCTGTTTAAAACTTCTTTTCCGTTGGGTCATTTTTAACGCTGAATGACGTTAATTTGCACCCTCTGATGGAAACAATTGCCATCCTTGCACCGGTAATTCTCAGCTTTCTGATCCTGGTCATGCCCCGGGGATTGCGGTATCCCTATACCCTGGCGGTCACCTGCCTGGCCATCCTGGCCACCTCGGTTCCCGCAGTAAGCGCGCTGATGCAACCAACGGCGCAGCCCCTCACCTTTACCCCTGTAAACTTTCTCGGAACGATCACCTTCACCATCGACAGCCTGAGCGCCTTCTTCATCCTGGTCACTAATTTTACCGTATTCACGGGATTGCTTTACGCGAACGGATATCTGAAATCGTATATCGGTGAAAAAAAACCCGCGCGCTTCGCACTTCATTATTTCAGTTATGTATGGCTTCATTTTTCCATGCTCGGTGTGCTTATGCTTCGCGACGGACTTGCGTTTCTCATCGTTTGGGAGTTGATGGCGGTATCGTCGTTCATGCTCATTTTGTTTGAAGCCGAAAACCGCAACACCCTGAAAACGGCCGTCAATTACCTCATCCAGATGCATATCGGGTTGGTTCTCCTGGTCATAGCATTTTTAATTGTGGAATCCAAAACGGGACTGTTTGGTTTCGACGGACTTACACGGTATTTTACGGATCATTCGAATCTCCTCCTGTTTGTGTTGTTCTTCGGGGGATTCGGGATCAAGGCAGGTTTTATGCCGCTTCATACCTGGCTTCCCGAAGCGCACCCTGCCGCTCCTTCGCATGTATCGGGTGTCATGTCGGGGGTGATGATCAAGATGGGAATTTACGGAATCGTCCGGGTGCTGGTTTATGTCAGGGCCGACTGGTTCGCGATCGGTATCTTTTTGTTGGTCATTTCGGCCATTTCGGGAATACTCGGTGTAATCATGGCCATTACCCAACATGATCTGAAGAAGCTATTGGCATACCACAGCATCGAGAACATCGGGATCATCGGGTTGGGATTGGGAATTGGCGCTCTGGGTATCGGTTTACAGAATCCCTGGATGGTTATGGCCGGGTTCACGGGCGGGATCTTACATGTCCTGAACCATTCGCTGTTTAAATCATTGCTTTTCTTTTCTGCCGGATCGGTCTACCAGGCATACCACACCCGGGATATCGAAAAACTGGGCGGGGTGATCCACCGCATGCCGCAAACGGCGACCCTGTTTCTTACGGGAGCCCTTGCCATATGCGGACTGCCCCCCCTCAATGGTTTTATTTCGGAGATCCTGATCTATATCGGGTTGCTGAAAGGGTTACCCGCCGACACGGTAATGCAGTCGATAGCGCTGATGCTGGCGTTGATCGTCCTCGTCCTGATCGGGGGACTGGCCATTCTCTGCTTTACCAAGGCCTTCGGGATCACTTTTCTGGGAAGCCCGCGTACCGTGCCGAAACATGCGGTTACCGAATGCAGCAGTCCGATGCTGGTTCCACAGTATCTGATCGTTGCGCTGATCATTTTAATCGGTTTTATTCCGGTAGCCTTCGTGGCGCCTCTGAGCGATGTTATCCGGGTTCAATTCAACACAGAGACCGAACTGATTTCGCAATCCATTCTGCCGGCCCTGACACGGATCACGCGGCTGAGCTATATCTTCGTACTGATTCTGGCAGGATTGATATTGTTACGCATTTGGATCCTGAAGCGGCGAACGGTAACCCGGGGCCCGACCTGGGGATGCGGCTACACGGCTCCGACAGCCCGCCAGCAATATACCGCCACCTCTTTCGCATCCGGTTTTACGGAATTGGCACACCCGGTTCTCAATGAAAAAACCGACTTCAAAAAGATCGGCGAATCAGAGATTTTCCCGAAGCCCCGGACTTTTGCAGTCCATGCAGAGGATTTTGTCAAGGTCCTGCTGCTGAAAATCACTGGTTTCTCCATGCTGGTCCTGAAGAAGATCGCCCGTCTGCAGACCGGAAATATCCAGCATTATATTTTGTATGCTTTTATGTTTATCCTGATAATATTTCTGTTGTTGTATCTGAATATTCTATAATGGGATTTTTATTGGCCATCGTCACTGCGTTCTTTTTCCCCGGGGTTATCCTGCGGGTAAAAAGTATGTTGAGCGGCCGGAAAGGTCCGGGAAT
>JAQWBQ010000002.1 GCA_028706295.1 Bacteroidales bacterium | reverse complement strand
GCGCAAAAGATCTTAACATAATCGACAAAGTTGGATTCGGCCATAGAAAATGAAACAACGAAACTTTGAAATTTTACTCCCCGTGGCCTATCGCTTTACAGAGCTCCTGAAAGATGTCGTCGATCGTCCCGATACCCTTAACGTTCATGAACAATCCCTTTTCCTGGTAATAATCAATAAGTGGTTTGGTATGATGGTGATACTGAACCAGCCTGTTTTTGATCACCTCCTCGGTATCATCTTTCCGTCCTTGTTCCTGAGCCCTTTTCAGTAAACGGGCAACCAACTCCTCTTCATTGACTTCAAGGGCAAGTACCATGGAAACTTTGTGTCCTAACCGATCCAGCATCGCGTCAAGTTCGACTGCCTGGTTCAGTGTCCGGGGAAATCCGTCAAGAACAAATCCCGCGGTTGCTTTGTTGCTTACGAACACCGACTCCATGATTTCAATGAGTAAACTGTCGGAAACAAGATGACCTGCTTCCATTACGGCCTTTACCTTCAATCCCAGGGAGGTTCCCTGCTTTACTTCAGCACGTAGAATATCGCCGGTAGAAACATGTTTCCACCCGAATTTTTCTGCAATTTTAACAGCCTGAGTACCTTTGCCGGCGCCCGGCGGACCAAATAATATCAAATTAAACATATATCTGTAAATTAAAAATCAAACAAACAATCAAAAAAGCTCCCGATTCTCCGACCCGACAATCCATCAACTCACCACCTGGTAAACATCCGGCAAATTTCGACCGTATCCGTTATAGTCTAACCCGTACCCGACAATGAATTTATTCGGAATTTCCAATCCGAGGTAATCGATCGGGAAATCTTTGACAAAAGCTTCCGACTTGAAACAAAAACAAGCCACTTTGACATCGGCCGGATCCTTCGAGCGAACATCCTGGAGAATTTTATCCATTGTGATCCCGGTATCCACAATATCTTCCACGATAATGATATGGCGGCCTCTGATATCTTCGGTCATGCCAATCAGTTCCTTCACGTTCGAAGTGGTCGCAGTACCTGAATAAGAGGCGAATTTTACAAATGTGATCTCGCAGGGTATGGTAAGTTTCCGCATGAGATCGGAGGCAAAGATGAACGAACCATTAAGGATGGCGATCAGAAGGGGATTCTTTCCGATATAATCCCTGTTGATATCATCCGCTACTGTTTTCACTGCGATATCAATTTCATCTTTTTCGATGAATTTCTCAAAAACAAGCTCGCGTACCTGAACCTTTGTCATGCTTCCGGATTTAATTCCCTGCAAAAGTAGTTAATAAATCACTATTTTTGCCTTAAACCTTAAAACCGACACTTAGATGGAACCAAGGGTCAGTATTATCATGGGAAGCACTTCCGATCTGCCGGTGATGGAAGCTGCCGCAAAATTTCTCAATGAAATGGAGGTCCCGTTCGAAATCAATGCACTTTCGGCTCACCGGACACCGGAAAAAGTTGAAGAATTTGCACGAAATGCAAGCGCCCGCGGTGTCGGCGTCATCATCGCTGCTGCAGGTATGGCCGCCCATCTTCCAGGCGTAATTGCTGCAATGACCACCCTTCCGGTAATCGGGGTTCCGATTAAATCCTCACTGGAAGGATTGGATGCACTGCTGGCAATCGTTCAGATGCCGCCGGGTATACCCGTGGCGACCGTCGGCATCAACGGAGCACAGAATGCGGCAATCCTTGCTGTGGAAATTCTTGCAACCGGCGACCAGACACTTCAAGAGAAATTGGCGCGTTTTAAAGAAGATCTGAAGAAAAAGATCGTCAAGGCCAACGAAGAACTTGCAGCTGTAAAATTCCCTTTTAAGGTTAACTGATCCGGCCACTCATTTTTTCCTGATTATCATCAGGCCATCTCTGAAGGGCAACAGCAGATGATCTACCCTTTCGTCGTGTGTCACAAATTCGTTGAAACGAATAATCCCCTCCGTATCCTTATCATTCTTCACTGAATGACCGATTACTTTAGAATCCCAGAGTACATTGTCGGCAAGAATAAACCCACCGGGTCTGACCCTTGGAAACACCAGTTGGTAATAATCGAGATACCCCGATTTATTTGCATCGATAAACACCAGATCCCAAATCTCATCCAACCCGGGAATGATTCCGAGGGCATCACCCAGGTGCAATCTGATGCGGGATTCCATCCCTGCTTTGTGAATTGCCCGGTTTATGATCTCTTCAAATTCCGGATTTACCTCGATGGTATGAACCAACCCTTCAGGGTTGGAGCAGCCCAGCGCCAGACTGATTGCCGAATAGCCGGTAAAGGTCCCGATCTCCAATATCCTGCTGGGATTCAGCATGGCTGATAGCATCCGCAAGAGGGTTCCCTGAAGGTGACCCGAAAGCATTTGCGGATAAACCTGGGTCAGATGGGTCTCACGCGCGATTTCAGCCAAAAACCCGGGTTCCGGTGTGGTATGTCGTTCAGCGTATTCTTCTATTTCCTGAGGGATCATGCTCCATCAGGGGATTAATTGAAACTGTAGGAAACGAGTTCAGTCCTTTCGGTTATGTTGTTATATCCTGTCGATGCATCGTATTTCTCAAGCAGGATCATGCCAACCCCGGGAGCAAAATATTCGCTGTACACTTCCCCCGACGGATAGGTGGTATTGTAACGGTAACAATGAAATGTCCCTGCAGAAACCGTCACCTTTGTACTGATTGACGCAACCGTAACAACCACTCCATCCACCGTTTGATAACGGTAATTCTCAGTGGAGGGATAGCGGTAATACAAGGACTCGACCCCTTGAGGAAACGTAGGATTGGTGATAAAAAACCAAAGACCATCCCCACGATCCTTGCAGATCATCCGGGTATTCTGATCATAGGTAAGTATGAACCAGTTTTCGTTACTGCCGATGGTCGTATCCTTTTCCACAAGATTGTCATGATTGAGTACGATGGTATCGTTGATCGTTGTGCGATAATGCCAATTATAGCCGATTTTCAACGGCAATATCTGGAAAACATTCGCAATAGGAGTTTCGCTTTTTTTACAACTGCCCAGCACAATTATCGTAAGGGCCATTACAAATGCTAATTTTTTTTTCATGGGAACCGTGAATTTATGAATTGACAGCGATAAAGATATAAAAATTGTCAATACTCTTAAAAGATTTCAAACACACCATCGACCATCGAAATAATACGGCTGATGTCGTTAAAGAAATCGCGGCCGTTTAATTGAATCAAGATCATTGTTTTTATTTAAAAATATCGTTTCGGGGGGAATAAATAGGAGGTTGGTCGATAATGTTTCCGTATTCATCTGTCAGAAAATATGTTTGCATATTGAAAAACCTAAACTTTGATTTATGCACAAGACCTGTTTTCTGATTTTAGTCCTGATGATATTTTCAGGCAACCCGGTCAGTTCCCAGACCTATGGTGATTATACCCTTTATAGTGTGCAAAACGGCACGAAGGCTTATCTGATAAAAATGGATGGCACTACCTATCATACCTTCAACTTTGCATCCAACTCGAAAATCGGATATTCTTCGTACCTGCTCCCGAACCGGGTGCTTTTGAGTACGATACTGAAGCAAAATCCTTATTTTGGCGGTGGTGGAGTTTGCGGGGGCGTTCAAAAGATCGATTGGAATAATAACGTGGTATGGGATTTTACCTATTCCACCTCACAGTATTGTTCTCATCACGACATCTGCCCGATGCCGAATGGAAATGTTCTGCTGATCGCTTATGAAGTTAAAAGCTCCACAGAGGTGACCCAGGCAGGATGCACTAAAAACATTTCCATGTGGCCCGACAAGATCGTAGAAATCCAGCCTTCGGGAACAACTGGCGGGACTGTGGTCTGGGAATGGCATGTATGGGACCACCTGTGCCAAAACGCAAACGCCTCCAAGGACAACTATGTAACCTCCATTGTCGACCACCCTGAATTGCTGAACATCAATTACCAGGCTAACCAGGACTGGATGCATGTAAACGGCATTGATTATAACCCCGAACTCGACCAGATCACCTTTTCATCCCATAATTTAAACGAGATCTATGTGATCGATCACAGTACAACCACCGCGGAGGCTGCAGGTCATACCGGCGGAAACTCGGGCAAAGGTGGTGATTTCCTTTACCGGTGGGGAAACCCGGCCGCCTACCAGGCATCCGGAACCACCATATTCAATATCGTCCACGATGCACACTGGGTTCCCGCTAATTGCCCAAGGGCAGGATATCTGGTGGGTTTCAATAACCGTGGTGGTTCCGGAGGCAAGTCGTGCGTCGACTTGATAGAACCGCCATACAATGGTTACAATTACGCAATAAATATCGGGTCGGCATTTGCTCCCTCAACTTACACCTGGAGGCATACGTATAGCGGCAATGCCATTCAGGACCTGGGAAATTCGCAACAGTTGCCCAACGGAAATACCCTTATATGCATCTCAGGAGCCCGCTACATATACGAAATCGATTCAAATCAAACCACAGTCTGGTCAAAGACTGTATCAGGCGCAAGCGCTCATGCCTACCGTTATACAGCCTGCTTTGTCGATGGTATGACGGAGCCTTCCATTTCTTTATCGGGAACCAGCCTGATCTCGAGCGAGGCGCCGGGATACCAATGGTACATGAATGGCGACTCTGTGCCTGGTGCAACCAATCAGACATTTGACCCGACCCTGAGCGCATCATTTCAGGTCAGGACCAACGACGGGAACGGGTGCTATTCGTCACTTTCAGAAGCATATAACTTCATTGCTTCCTCCTCGCCGGAGCAATCAGAGGAATCGCTTATAATCTACCCGAATCCTTCGACAGGGATGATCAACCTATCGGGAACTTTTCTTGATAACCGGCTTTTCACAGTGATTGTTTCAGATATGACCGGGAAACCGTTACTGCAGATTGATAACAAAAGTTCCATTGATTTATCATCATTGAAAAATGGCATCTATTTCCTGAAAATCAAATTGACGGCAGGAAATGTTCTTATTAAAAAAATAATTCTTTCACGATAAAAATCGAAAAAATGAAAACAACGGTCTTTTCTTTTCTTTTCTCATTATTCCTGCTGTCAGGATCTTTACTATCGGCTCAGACATTCACCAACTATACGACTTCCAATGGATTACCCTCCGACAATGTACTCTGTATCACGACTGATAACAATTCAATGACATGGGTCGGAACACAGAATGGCGTTGCACGCTTTGATGGAGAATCATGGGTTACCTATACAAAAGAAAACGGTTTACTTGACAATTATATCAATTGTATTGCAGCCGATAAGAACAATCACATCTGGGCAGGTACTGATTACGGTGTCAACGTATTCGACGGAACACAATGGAGTTCCTACACAGTTGCCGACGGATTGATTGATGACATGGTCACCTGTCTCGGAGCAGCTTCCGATGGCAGTATCTGGATCGGCACCAACAGCGGTGCTTCACATTTTAATGGGTCGACCTGGCAAAACTATACCACAGGAAATGGATTACCGGTCAATATGATTAGTGCCATCAAAAGTGATTCTGACGGCAATATCTGGTTCGGGACATGGCTTGGCGGATTGGCTAAATTTGACGGAACCACTTTTATAACCTTCACGACGGCCGACAGCCTTGTCGATAACAATATCAGCGCCATTGCTTTTGACGGAAACGGCAATGCCTGGATCGGGACTTATCTCGGAATTTCCGAATTAACGAAAACTGGGCAGTGGGTAGCGAACTTCAGAACGTCATCGGTTACCCTGCCCCTGTACGTTAAAGATCTTTCATTCGATTCAAAGGATGTTTTGTGGATAGGAGTGTATGACGATTATACGCATGCCGGAGGGATTATTAAAAAGAGTGACCTAACCTGGACTGCTTTTACTGCTGCTGATGGCCTTGTTAATAATATGGTACAGAAACTTGCCATTGATGCGGAGGATATTATTTGGATTGCCACAGGAAGCGGTGTGTCCCGGCTAAAGGACCAAAACTCCGGGATCGGGTCTGAGGCCGTCGATGCAATAACCCTGTTCCCGAACCCCGTCAGCAGTACTTTATACCTGAAAGGATCCCGTCTTCCTGATGAAATCATCCTCTTTGATGTTACCGGGAAATACATGCTCCGACAGACAGGAGAAACTTGTAACAGTAAACTGGACCTCAGTTCTCTGAAGCCGGGTCTCTATTTTCTGAGCATGGTGGTCAACTCAGTGAAAATCACGAAAAAAGTCATGGTACAGTGAATAAAGCATTCGCCCTGGTTTTTATTTTCGCACTTATCTCTGTTTCCTTGTCGCAAGCTCAATATGATTTCTATGGCACCGGGACAGTCAGGGAAATCCGGATAACATTCACGGAAAAAGGTTGGCGTCATATTCTCGACAGCCTGTTTCAATATGCAGGTGATGAAGGGCGGTTGACCGGCACTGTCACGATCGATGGTTCTGTTTTACACCAGGTTGGCATCAGGTACAAAGGTTACAGCTCCTATAATCCGGATGTGGTTAAGAATCCATTCAACCTGGATCTGGATTACCACCTGAAAAATCAGAATTACCAGGGATTTACAAAGATTAAGCTCAGCAATGTCATCCATGATCCTTCCTTTGTAAGGGAAGTGCTCGCCTATGAAATAGCAGGTACCTATTTACCGTCACCCCGTGGAAATTACGCCAATCTATATATTAATGATACACTTATCGGACTGTACACCAATGTTGAAGCGATTACCAGTTCGTTCCAGGAACAACATTTTGGTACTGGTGAGGCCCCCTTAATCAAAGGTGAACCCGACAAATTGCAATATCCTTTCGGACAAAATGCCAACCTGGCCTTCACTCACGGTAATGATTCGTCGGATTATTTCCCTTATTACAAGCTGGAATCAACGTACGGATGGTCCGACCTTTTCAATCTGATAAGATCATTGGACAGTTCCGGTGGTAGCGTAGCACGAGTGCTTGACATCGACCGGGCCTTGTGGATGCATGCTTTCAATTTTGTTTTTCTCAATCTGGACAGCTATATCGGGTATGCCCAGAACTACTACCTGTGCCAGGATATGAATGGCGTTTTTAATCCCGTTTTATGGGATTTGAACATGTCGTTCGGAAGCTTCAGGGAATCAGATGGATCCTATCATTTTCAGGGATTGTCGATACCTCAGTTGAAAATCCTGGATCCTTTGGAACACCTGTCATTCGCGGTTTCACCCAGGCCGTTAATGACCAGTCTTTTCAGCAATGACACACTCCGCAAGATGTATCTGGCCCATATGCGTACCATGTTAAATGAGCAAGTCAGGAACAATCGATATTTTGAACGAGGCCGGGAGCTTCAAAACCTCATTGCAGAAAATGTTTACAACGACCCAAACAAGTTTTATTCGGATTCCGATTTTGTTTCGAACCTGACCGTTACCGTTGGCGGGACCGGCAGTATGATCGAATATCCGGGAATAAAAGACCTGATGCAGGCACGGTTGAACTATCTTGATACGGTAGAAGGATTCAGCGGGGAGCCGGTCATTACTGAAGTCACCCATACCCCTGAAAATCCTGTAAAGGGGAAATCCGTTTGGATCCATGCAAACCTTTCCATGGCTGCGATGTCATTCGTCGGTTACCGGGGGAAAACCGGTGCTGTTTACGAAAAGATCCCTTTTTTTGATGATGGTCAGCATCAGGATGGCGATCCGCATGATGGACTTTACGGGACGGAAATTCCGGTCAGGGGTAATATTATCGAATTTTATATTTACGCTGAGAATGACAGTGCAGGGGCATTCTCACCAGAAAGAGCTGCGTATGAGTATTATACCATCTACCCGGTTCCGGAAGCGGGTACCTTCGCGATCAATGAAATAAAGTGTGTTCCTTCTGATCAGGGGGACTCCGGAGGATGGGTCGAACTGGTGAACACCATTGATGAACCCGTCAGTCTCGCCGGGCTTCATCTGACAGACGATCTGTCGGACCCTTTAAAATGGGCCTTTCCGGATACTCTGATACAACCTAAAACTTACTTAATCCTGCGACCATCGGATGAATCTGCCCTTGGATTGCATTTTAATTTTATCCTTCCGGCATCCGGCGGTACATTATTAATGTCGAATAGTCTGCAACAGGTTATTGACTCTGTGACTTATGGACAGCAGATCAAAGAGAAGAGCGTCGGGCGGTTTCCAAATGGATATGGATCCTTCACTTTTATGGCACCCACCTTCTCGCGGTTGAACCAGGTGGGGACCACTCCCTCCATTAATTTTCTGGTATTTCCCAACCCGGCATACAATCTCGTAAATATAGAGCTGTACAATATGAAGGCTCTTTATTCCATTGAAATTTTCAACGAAATCGGACAAAAAGTCTTTTCCCTGCAACGACATATTACAGGGGAAACGATCCCGGTGAGCATGGAGTCAGTTGATGTTTCGAATTACCGTCGGGGGATTTACCTTATCAAGGTCACGAATGGCTGTCAAAGTTCGCTGAAAAAAATAATCCTTATCTGAAATGAAAACAAACCTGAAAAAAATGAAAATTCCCGTGTCCGGATTCCGGTATTGTTGGCTTCTGATGCTTTTGGCCGGAGTAATCCTTTCTGGCTGTGAAAAGGAGCCGGGCCGGGGGGGAAAAGCTACTATTTACGGAAAAGTTTATGTAAAGGACTACAATGCTACCATGACCGTTCTGGAACAGGAATATTACGGCCCTGATATCTGGGTCTACATTATCTATGGCGATGATCGTGACTATGGTGACAGGATCCGGACAGGTTATGATGGAACCTACGAATTCAAATACCTCCGTGAAGGCACTTACCATGTATATGCTTATTCCAAGGATTCAACGCTGCAATCAGTCGCCGAGATCCCGGTGACACGGGATGTTGTAGTTCCAAATAAAAAACAGGATATTGAAATCCCGGAAATCGTAATATTCAAATAACTTTTCATGAGAACAAACGTGTTAGTAATGCTTTGCATGCTTACCCTTTTAGGCGCCCAGGCCCAAAACAAAAAGGAACGTAAAAAAAACAACATACAGTCCATTACCGAATGGGAGACGACTCTTGAAAACGGGAAACCATCAACCCGTAAGACATCTTTCAGGGAATTTAACCGCCTGGGGTTGTGTACCCTTAATATTGAGTACAATTCACAAGGCATTGAAGTACTGAGGCAGACTACCCGGTATGACAAATTCAACAATAAGCTGGAGGAGATTGAATTCGACAGTGAAAAGAAAAAATATAAACATCAGATATCGAAATACAATGCCTTCAACGATAAAACGGAAGAAACGGAATTAAACCCTTCCGGCGCTGTCCTGAAAAAAACAGTCATGATCTACGATGCCTCGGGAGCAAAGGTTAAGGAGATGATATATACCGGAACTGGCACCTTAATCAGAACAAATCATTTCACCTATAACAGCAAAAAGTTAAAAACAGGAAAAAAATCACTCTCCGCCGGTAACGAAATGGAATCTGAAAAAAAGTGGGATTATGTATACTATTAACGAAATCATTTCCGGTTTTCATCCCATATCGCTGGATCAGATGGACGAGGTTAAACTGATGGACCGGATGGATCAAAAATATGTGTTTCATTCCTCCGGACTTCCTGAAATTATCGGATCCATGAAACAGGATCATTTTGTTTTTGAAATAAATGATACCAGAAACTGTGGTTACGAAACCCAATACCTCGACACTCCTGATCGCAGGATGTATACATTGCATCAAAACGGAAAATTAAACCGGCACAAGATCCGGTACCGAAAATATTGCGAATCGAACATTGAATTTTTCGAAATTAAATTCAAATCCAATAAGGGCCGCACATTGAAAAACAGAATTAAACTGAAAGAAAATGCCCCGGCAATGGAACGCATGAAGGAACAATTGCTCTCCCAATTTTCTCCCTACACCCTTTCCATGCTTTACCCGGCGCTGGATGTCAGTTTTAAAAGGATAACGTTGGTTAATAAACATCTGACCGATCGGCTGACCCTCGACACAGACCTGAAATTCCGAATCCGGGATCAGGAATACAAAACTCCCGGATTGGTCATTGCCGAAATAAAACAGGGACGGTCAAAAAAATCCTCTTTTACACTGGTGATGCATGCCCATCACATCAATCCCTTTCCCGTCAGTAAATATTGCCTGGGGATTTCGTTGCTCGAGCCTGACGCAAAAAAAAATAATTACAAAATGAAAGTTCTCGGAATTCAGAAAATAATCAAAAAATGAAAAATAAAATATTCCTCTGTTTATTGATGTCATGGTTCCTTATGGCCCTTACTCCGGCCGGTTTTGCTATCACGTCTGAAAAGAGCTCCGATCAGACTGAGGTTTCGACTGAGAGCGATCCCACCCTTACCGATGCTTCGTCAGAAAAATGCAAGAAAACGGATAAAAAGAAAGATAAAGATGTGATTGATATCGATGCGGTTTTTTTTATCAGCCTTGCCATCAACATAACCACAGTTTTATTGATCATTTGCTTAATCTATTATCCGAATTATAAAAAAATGGATTACATCTTCACCTACATCATTTTTAACCTGGTGATCTTTGTACTTACGTTTGTTCTGAATAAAGTAAAAATATCCATGGGTGCTGCATTCGGATTGTTTGCAGTGTTTTCCATGCTTCGTTACCGGAGTGCCGGAATATCGCTGAAAGACATGAGTTACCTGTTCGTGTTTATCGGGATCGGTCTGATAAGCGCCATTCAACTGGAATACTATGAACTCGGGATCCTTCACGGTGTGATTTTCATTGGGATATATCTGCTTGACGGAAACCTGATTTTTAAACACGAACTATCAAAAAATGTACAGTACGAGGTCATTGAAAAAATTAAACCGGAAAATCACAATGAACTGATTGAGGACCTGAGAGCCCGGACTGGTTTGAAGATTCACAGAATATCGATCAATAAAATCAATTTCCTGAAAGACACCGCCACCATCAGGATTTACTATTATGAGTAATTTCCGATTTTTACCGGTCTGTTTGGCTTCACTTTTCTGCCTCATGTTTTTATCCGGCATGTCCCAGCAGAAGGATGCATGCCTTTGGATCAGCGTAAATCTGGAAAAAAAAATAACCCCAGCCTGGTCATTGCTCTTCACGGAGGAATTGAGAATGAATGAAAATATCACAGAAGTCGGCGAAGTTTTCAGCGATATCGGTTTTGAATATCGGATCAGTAAAAAATGGAAGGCGGGTTTATTTTACAGGTTCTCGAATCAACGTAGAATTGATGATTCATACAAAACAAAACACAGGTACTATGCAGACCTGACCTATAAAGAAAAAATAGCTCGTTTTTCCATCATTCTCCGGGGAAGATTTCAGTCGCAATATACAGAAATAAATTCCTCTGAGGAGGGTCATGTTCCATCCAACCACCTGAATGGAAAAATCACTCTGAAATATAATTTGAATAAGAAAATTAAACCCTATCTTGCTTCGGAATTCTTTTTCAGATTGAACAAAATGGTGTATGGTTCGTTCGATCAATTTCGGGTTACCGCCGGTATCGAATATTCGGTTAACCGCAGAAATCAGCTTGATCTGTTTTACCGGATCAATAAAGAGTACAATGTAAAAAGTCCGGAAACGGATTTTATCTGTGGGTTGAGTTATTATTTTATTTTTTAAACCATGAGCAGTTTTACACATAAAGAAAAAATATTGAATGTCCTTATGCACATTTTTGTGTGGATATTCCTTTTCGTTCTGCCATCTTATTTTCTGTATCTCGAATCGAGTGATGACCGTAATTTTCTTCTGATCGGGATGATTCAGACCATTCTTTTCGGTTTTATTTTCTACATGAACTATTTTTTGTTAATCCCGTACCTTTTTTTCAGAAAAAAAAGAATTGTCTATTTTCTTTCATCTGCGATTATTGTTTTAATCTCAATCCTGGGAATGGAATTGATGATGAGTTCATACCATCGCAGACCGATGGGTGAAATCAGAAAAACCGAAACCGGCGTACCGCCTCCGGGTCAACCAGGCCAGGGTCCCCGTATTGAACCAGACAGGTACAGAGGCCCCCGGATGATCGAAAGAGGTTCCGATCGTGGGAAAAGACCATTAAAAGGTTGGCCGGTTTACAATTTTCTTTTGACCTCCGTCATCCTTACAGGATTCAGTGTCGGATTAAGATACTCAGAAAAATTTGCACAACAGGAACGGTTGAACAAGGAGGTTGAAAAAGCGCGGTTGAATTCTGAACTGGCATTTTTAAAAAACCAGATCAATCCGCATTTTTTCTTCAATACGTTGAATAACATTTATTCATTGGTTCAGATCAATCTCAAAGACGGACAAAAAGCAATTCTGCAATTATCCAAATTGATGCGCTACCTTCTTTATGAAACGGAAAAAGGGAATATCCGGATCAGCCAGGAAATTGAGTTTATGAACAATTATATTGAACTCATGAAGCTCCGAATCTCAAAAAGCGTTTCTCTGAAAATTAATTTTCCTGAAGATTATCCGGATGTCTTAATTCCTCCTCTTATCTTCCTTCCTTTCATTGAAAATGCCTTTAAACATGGGATCAGTTACAAGAATCCCTCTTTTATCGACATTGATTTGGAAATCTCACGGCAGGAAATAAAGTTCAGATGTCTTAACAGTCAGGGAAAAGGAACTGAGGAAATCTTCCGTTCCGAAACCGGTATCGGCCTGGAAAATGTAAAGAAAAGGCTTGCTTTACTATACCCGATGAAACACAACCTGAAGTTTAATTCATCAGCTGAAAGCTTTGAAGTACTTTTGTCCATTACTCTTGACGAAAACATAACAGGATGATCCGCACCATAGCAATCGATGATGAGCCTCTGGCGCTTCAATTGGTTTCGGGGTACATAAAAAACACCTCGTATTTAACCTTCTCCGGTGGTTTTGAAAACGCTTTATCCGCCCTGGAATTTCTGGAGCAACAACCGGTCGATCTGATTTACCTCGATATTCAGATGCCCGATCTCATTGGGACTGATTTCGTGAGAAATATGCCTTCAGGTCCAAAGATCGTCTTTGCTACAGCGTATGAGAAATTTGCCCTGGAGGGATACAAACTCGAGGCGGTTGATTATCTTTTAAAACCCTTTGGTTACGATGAATTTCTCGTTTCCGCACAAAAGGCTAAAAGACTCATCGACATGGAAATTCTGAAGGCCGGCAAAATCGAAAGTAACGACCGATTTCTCTTCCTGAACTCCGAATATAAGGTCATCCGAATCAATTTTGACGATATCATTTACATCGAAGGTCTGAAGGATTACGTCAAGGTGTTCCTGAAAAATCAACCCAAACCCATCCTCACGATTAATTCATTAAAAACACTTGAATCGAAATTACCGGCCTCAAGGTTCATGCGTGTACACCGGTCATTCATCGTAAATCTAGACCGGGTGGAAACGATCGAACGGAACAGGATCGTTTTCGGCAGGGTTTATATTCCGGTAAGTGAGCAATACAAGGAAAAATTCTCCCGGTTCATTGATGAGAACTTCCTATGATCTGAAAGTAAGCATACTCAGGCCCGATGCATCGAACACCTGATTTGCAATCTCCATCACCTCTGCAGCCGTGGTTCGCCGGATCAACTCCATGAGCAATTCGGGCGGGTCATATTCATTTTTCAGCAGAAAGTTCTTACCCATTGCAAGCATGGCCGACAAATTCGATTCCTGCGCAATGGACAGTTGCCCTATCAACTGATTCTGAATGGTATGAAACTGTATGGGTGTCAACCGCGTTTCCCTGAGCTTTTTCAATTCTTTGAAGACAATGGCAAGCGCCTTGTCGAAATGGACCGGATCTGTTCCGAAATAGATGCTAACAATTCCGGAATCGGAATAAGCAGTATAATTCGATTCGTTATGATAGGTCAATCCATTTCTTTCGCGTAAGGCCAGTGAAAGTCTTGAATTCAAAATAGGCCCACCCAGCATATTATTCAGCAGCGCCATGGGGATCCGGCGGGTGTCGGAAAAGCAGTAGGCCGGGCTGCCAATGACGCAGTGAACCTGCGACGTTTTCTTTCTGTTAACGCTGTGGAATTTCGAGTAGGAGCTAAATGGATGTCGGGGTACCATGTTCCCGCGATCGGGATTCCGCATAAAGTACTTCATAACCCTTTTCGTCAGTGAGGCGAAATCAATATTCCCGACAGAAGCAATGACTACCTGTTCCATACGGTAATTGCGGTGAATAAAATCAAACACCGCTTTCCGGTCGATCTGTTTAAGACTGCTTTTGGTCCCAAGAATATTTTTACCCAACGGATGACCGGCAAACACCAGATCCTCGAAATCGTCAAATATTTGTTCTGCCGGATTATCCTTACAGGCTTTTATTTCATCCAGTACTACCTGTTTTTCCTTTTCAAGTTCTTTTTCAGGAAATATTGCGTTGAAGAAGAGATCATGAAACAGCTCAAGGGTGCGGTCGTAATACTCCGAAAGAAAGGTGGCATATATACATGTCTCTTCTTTGGTGGTAAATGCGTTCAGGTCGGCTCCGATATTTTCAAGTCGATTGAGGACCTGGAAAACATTCCGTTTTTTGGTGCCTTTAAAAATCGTGTGTTCAATAAAATGGGCAATCCCGTGCTCAGGTTCCAATTCATCACGGGTACCGGCATTGATAAAAAGTCCGCAATGCGCTACTTTTGCCTGAACAGGATAATGAACCAGACGGATACCGTTCGGTAGGGTCAACGACGTTAAAGCCATCTTTTATTTGCGGCTTTCAATCAGAATCTCAAGAAGTTTTATCCCGGCTTCTGAAATGACGGTTCCCGGGCCGAAAATAGCAATTGCTCCGGATTGGTAAAGGAATTCATAATCCTGTGGTGGGATAACTCCTCCCACAATTACCAGAATATCTTCGCGGCCAAGTTTTTTTAATTCTGCTATTACTTGTGGAACCAGTGTTTTATGCCCTGCCGCAAGGCTGGAAACCCCCAAAATGTGAACATCATTCTCGACAGCCTGGCGGGCGGCTTCGGCCGGGGTTTGAAACAGAGGACCAATGTCGACGTCAAAGCCAATATCCGCATAACCGGTAGCAACAACTTTTGCTCCGCGGTCGTGCCCGTCCTGTCCCATTTTTGCTATCATGATACGGGGCCGGCGACCTTCCAGCTCTGCAAAGCGGTCGGCCAGTTCCCGTGCTTTTTGAAAAGCCCCGTTATCTTTTGATTCAGAGGAGTAAACTCCTGAAATACTTCTGATCACAGCTTTATACCTCCCGTAAACTTTTTCAAGTGCAAATGATATTTCACCCAGAGAAGCTCTTTTGCGTGCAGCATCAATGGAAAGTTCCAGCAAATTCCCCTTACCCGATTCGGCAGCATGGGTCAATGCATCGAGTGCAGCCCGGACTTCTTCAATATTTCTGGCCTCACGGAGCTGTTTCAGGCGGTTGACCTGGGCTTCACGAACAGCGGCGTTGTCGACATCGAGGATTTCAATGGGATCTTCCTTTTCAAGGCGGTTCATATTTACGCCGATGATTTTATCTTTACCCGAATCAATACGGGCCTGCTTACGTGCCGAAGCTTCCTCGATTCTCATTTTCGGGATGCCGGTTTCGATTGCCTTTGCCATACCGCCCAGTTCTTCGACCTCTTCGATAAGGGCCCATGCTTTATGGGCAATTTCGTGTGTGAGCGATTCAACATAAAAGGAACCGGCCCAGGGATCAAGGGAACGGCAAATTTGCGTCTCTTCTTGTAAATACAATTGCGTATTCCGGGCGATCCGGGCTGAAAAATCGGTAGGCAGGGCTATTGCTTCGTCGAGTGAATTGGTATGTAATGATTGCGTATGTCCCAGCGCGGCAGCAAGCGCTTCGACACAAGTCCGGGCTACATTGTTGAAGGGATCCTGTTCGGTCAGACTCCATCCTGAAGTCTGTGTATGGGTCCGCAATGCCATCGATTTGGGATTTTTGGGATTGAACTGCCTTACTATCTTTGCCCACAACAACCGCGCAGCCCGCATCTTTGCAATTTCCATGAAATGATTCATCCCGGAAGCCCAGAAAAAAGAAAGCCTGGGTGCAAAAGTATCAATGTCCATCCCGGCATTGATCCCTGCCCTGAGATATTCCAATCCATCTGCAAGCGTATAAGCCAGCTCAATGTCGGCGGTTGCACCTGCCTCCTGCATATGATAACCACTGATCGAGATGGAGTTGAATTTCGGCATATTTTTCGACGTGAATTCGAATATGTCCGCAATGATCTTCATCGAAGGAATAGGCGGATAAATATAGGTATTCCGAACCATGAACTCTTTCAGGATATCATTTTGAATGGTCCCTGTCAGCTTTGCCATCGGAACCCCTTGTTCCTCGGCTGCAACAATATAAAAAGCAAGGATGGGGAGTACCGCTCCGTTCATGGTCATCGATACCGACATGATATCCAGCGGAATCTGATCAAAAAGGATCTTCATGTCAAGAATCGAATCAATGGCAACCCCTGCTTTCCCGACATCACCAACCACGCGCTCATGATCCGAATCATATCCGCGGTGTGTTGCGAGGTCAAAAGCTACTGATAATCCCTTCTGCCCAGCCTTCAGGTTGCGGCGGTAAAAAGCATTCGATTCTTCGGCAGTCGAGAAACCGGCATATTGCCTGATGGTCCACGGACTCATAACATACATTGTGGAATAAGGTCCACGCAGAAAAGGCGGAATACCTGCGGTGAAATTTAAATGTTCCATCTCCTTCAGATCATCGCTGCCGTAAACCGGCTTAACCAGGATCTGTTCCGGGGTTCTCCACTCCTTCTGAATTCCTTCTTCTGCCTCCCAGTCGGCAAACGATTTCCCCTGAATGTTTTTTTCTATTTCAACGTTTTTAAAATCTGGTCTCATTTTTTGTTCAGTATATGGTAGTTAAAAAGATATTCCGAATACCAGGAATAGCGCTTCCGATTGCGGATTGGCAATAAGCGAAGCCTGTACCGGGAAGGAGTACACAGGGGTTATTGGGATTGATTTCTTCACCGTTAACCCGATATTGGTTACTCCGGCATAAGGCCCGTACCAACTGCTGCCAAAGGGAATACCACCGATAAAAGGGATTAAATCTGTATCAATCTTTTTTATGTTGAAGGTATACCCGATCTCGAAATAGGTCGAAAAATTATTCTTGGTGCCCTGCCCGTAAGTCCCCGTGGAATCTTTGCCTTTATCATCGCCATAGAAGAGGGTTCCGGCCATTACCCGTAATGGAAATGTCTCGGTGCCGTCAAACGACAAACAGGCTTCAAACGTATGACCGGTTGTGGAATTTTTATAATCGAAATATTTATTCCCGTCATTCGGATTGAGTCCGTTCGGTGTAAAATAATCATAGAGCAACAACGTAAACCATTTATAGGTATAAGAAATATAAAGATCTACCTCTGAATAATTGCCTGCATCCACAACAGTCGTATCATCAATCCGAATCGAATGTTTTGAAAAAGCATAAGATCCCCAGGCCCCGATACTCAAACCTTTCCAGGAAAAATTGATGTTGGGTTGAATCGCCGGTGAATTGCCATAATCGTATCCCCTCCAGATATATCTGCTGAACAGATCCGCTCCCAGATTCAGATCCACACCCTGATTCTCTTTTTCTGCTTCAATGTCACTGAATACCCTCTCATCCTGTGCGATGACTGTAACAGGGGCAAAAAGAGCCAGGATCAAAAAAAGTTGAATTATCCGCATGGTACTATATTATATTGATAAAGCCCGTACAAGTTCCGTTTGTCTGAAAGGCTTGCTGATATAATCATCCATACCTGCCTCCAGGCATCTGTTCTTATCTTCAGTTGTAGAATGTGCCGTCAGGGCAACAATTTTCAGATGAGGGTGCACCGATGCCCCTGAATCCTGATCAGCTTCCATTTTCCGGATGGTTTTGGTCGCCTCAATACCATCCATTTCCGGCATTTCCAAATCCATCAACACCAGATCATACTGCTTCGTCCTGGCCTTTTCGACGGCCTGCAGGCCGTTTTCGACCACATCTACCTGGTGACCAAAAGTTTCAAGTGTTTTTGAAGCCACTTTCTGATTGATCTTATTATCCTCAGCAAGCAGGATCTTCAAGTGTTTCTTTGTTCTGAATTTTAACCTGTTGGCATATTTATCTATAACCCGGATCAATTCCTCTGGCTGAAAAGGCTTTGCAACATAATCATCCATTCCTGCCCGAAGAAACCGCTCACGGTCGCCTTCAATCGCATAGGCCGTAAAAGCTACAATTGCTGTAGGGGGGCGTTCAGGATTTGATTTTTCAATTAAACGGAATTGTTCGGTGGCCTGCAGGCCATCCATTACCGGCATCCGTATATCCATAAGTACGATCTGGTACTCCTTTTCCGAGAACATTTTTACAGCGATCTCGCCATTGGCTGCTATATCAATGTATTTGTACCCGTCGCGTTCAAGTGCAGTTTGTGCTACTTTCTGACTGATATAGTTATCTTCGACCAGAAGAATTGACAACGATTTTGCAAGAGTTTGTCTTTTTTCAGCATGGATACGGTCAATTTCTGTCTTATCTATCGTATCGAAATTAGCGGTGAACCAGAATGTGGAACCCTGTCCCTCTTCACTGATCACTCCGATCTCACCCCCCATCAGTGCTGACAGATCTTTCGAAATCTTTAGTCCCAATCCCGTTCCTCCGTAATTTCGTGTTGTAGATGTATCGGCCTGAGAAAATTCCCTGAACAGCTTCTCTTTTCCCTTTTCCGAAATCCCGATACCAGTATCCTTCACCTGACAACGGATCTTTTGGATTTTATCATCCGATGAAACCAGTTCCAGCCCTATCGTAACAGAACCTTCACTGGTGAATTTGATCGCGTTGTTAGTAAGGTTGATAACGATTTGTTTGAAACGGACCGGGTCTCCCTTAACTATTTCAGGAACATCGGGAGAAACAGTAAAAAACAGTTTCAGTCCTTTGATTTCTGCCCGCATGTGTAAGAGTTTGGTGACCTCTTCAATCTGTTGAGGCAGATTAAACGGGATGTTTTCAAGTTCCACCTGACCCGCTTCAATTTTCGAAAAGTCAAGAACATCATTGATAATCGACAGCAGGTTATTCCCCGAAATCTCGATGATGTCAAGATACTCCCTTTGTTCATCATTCAGCGTGGTATCCTTGAGAATATTCACCATTCCGATGACCCCATTCATGGGAGTCCGGATCTCATGGCTCATACTGGCTAGAAAGATTGATTTGGCACGGCTTTCATGAATGGCTATCTCCTTGGCTTTCTGAAGTTCGACTTCGATGGATCTTCGTTCCGAAATCTCCTTCTCAAGCTGTTCTGTTCTCATTTTAACGATGTCCTCCAGATGCTTTTTGTAACCTTCAAGCTTGGATTCGACAAGTTTACGCTCATCCACTTCATTTTCGAGCATGGACGTGTTTCGTTTGTAGAACCTGTTCAGAACGATTAAAAATGGAACGAAAAGGACGAAAAAGAACAATGCCCGAAGGACGACCATCTTGAAGCTTTGCCAGATCTGCTGGTTCACGAATGAAATATCCATATCAGCTCCGGCAAGATAGCTGTTTCCTTTTGCAGTCGTCTCTCTGACCAACCCGCTGCGGAATTCACCCCAACGGTCTTTGGATGTTTCAAATGTCGGGCTTTCCTTATTGAAAGTCTGTTTTAATTCCGGTGTTGCTTCAGGATACTCTTCCCAGTAATAAGGTAAATCCTTTTTCCTGAAATCCTCATCTTTCGCACTGGAAGAAGTAAAATAAACTTTTCCGTCCCGTAAGATGCCGGTATAGAGGTACGAAAGATTGTTCAGCTTCACATAATTGGAAAGCATTCGGATATTTCGCATATTTTCTGAATCGCTTACCGAAGTGGAGTCTATCGTCCGATCGTGAAAATCATCAGCAATGATATACTTAATATTTTTGGCAGCATAAAGCAACTTTGCATCGATATCGACAAGTATCTTTTGACGTTCAGAATAACTTACGAAAATGGCATACAAGGTAACACCCACAAAATAGATGATCATGGGTATCAGAAAAGGGCGAACAGATAATTTCGTGCTCATGGTCGTGAAGAGGCTTCAGATACTTAGCAAACGATGCAACTCATTAATTTCAACGGGTTTGTTCATGTAAAAATCCATCCCCGCTTCAAAGAATTTGGACCGGTCATCCTCAAAAGCGTTGGCAGTGATTGCAATGATCTTTACCCTTTCCTGACCGGGTATAGTCCTTTCTGATTCAATCTTTCTGATCTCCTTAGTGGCCGTGATACCATCCATTACCGGCATCATAATATCCATCAGGATAGCATCATAGGAATGCATAGCGAACTTTTCCACCGCAATGGCCCCGTTCGCAGCGGAATCAACCGTATAGCCGGCTCTGATAAGAGCTGCCGTAATCAACCTGAGGTTGATGGCATTATCTTCGGCGACCAGTATGGATAACGGTTTTTTTTCTGTATTTGAGATATCTGAATCTGACTGCATAGTGTCGGATTTTTCAAGTTCACTAAATTCATTCTTTTATTTTCAATAAACGCTGAAACCTGCTCAAGGTCTCAAGAAGATTGGATCTCACATGAATAAAGTCATCAATCCCTGCCGACCTGAAAGCATCAACCAAATCCTTGGGATACCCTGCAACAACCATAAGTATCTCCTTGTTCTTTTGTTTAATCAGCCGTGCTATTTCCGGAACGATTTCAGCGTATTCCTCATCAGAACTGCAAATAACAACAATTTCGGCTTTTGTGTCAAACGCTGCCGTTACCCCCTCCGCAATAGCAGTGAATCCGGGGTTGTCGATGATCTCATAACCGGCACATCCAAAAAAATTGGATGCAAAACCAGCACGCGCCCGGAACATTGCCAGGTTCCCCATGGTAAATAAAAAGACTGCGGGTCTTTTGTGCCCTTCGGCAACATAAGCTTCCGTGGCCAATCGGATTTGTTCAAAACCTGAACCTCCCCTGAATCGTGTGAGTTTGGGATAGGTCGAAGGCTCCGTTCTTCCCGGCTCTTCTTCAGTTTCCTGGTTTCCGCCCATGTTCTCGAGTACATTTGGATACTGATTGGTACCCAGCAAAATGATTCTCTTTTGGGCAATGTCAGCCTCTTTCTGCTGCCTGCTTCGGGTTACTTCCTCCTGAATATATCCTGATTTGATACATTCAAGTATTCCTCCCCTGGCTTCAGTTTCCTTGAATAACTTCCAGGCATGATGTGCAATGGAATGGGTCAGGTTTTCAATGTAATAGGATCCGGCAGCCGGATCAACGACTTTGTCAAAATATGATTCCTCTTTCAATACCAGCTGCTGATTCCTTGCAATCCTGTAAGAAAATTCCGAAGGTTCCCGGTAATTTTTATCAAATGGATCCAAGGTTACAGAATCAGCATTCCCAAGAACAGCCGACATTCCTTCAGTGGTGGTCCTTAGCATGTTGACATAGGGGTCATAGAGCGTTTTATTCCAACGGGCCGTTTGGGCATGGAGAAAAAGCTGATAAGACTCCTGCAGGGATGCCGGATACTGTTCGAGGATCCGCGTCCACAACAACCGCGCAGCCCGGAGCTTGGCAATCTCCATAAAATAATTGGGACCGACTGCAAAGGAGATCTGGAGATGCGGTGCCACAGCATCAACATGAAATCCTTTCGCGGTGAGTCCGACAAGGTATTCGTTGGCTGCAGCCATACTGAAAGCCAGTTCCTGTACAAGATTTGCTCCCGCATCCTGAAAATAATGCCCGTTAACAGTGATCGCCTTAAAGTGCGGAAGCCTCTTTAAAACAGTATGAATCAGATACTCTGCCTCCTCAACATTATGGGTCCAGTTTATATAATAATCACCATGAAGCAACAGATAACTGATCGGATCAAAATTGATCGACCCCCTGATATGATCTCCCCCGTCGCCCCTGTGATTAACCTCATAAATAAAGAGCTCCAGTGAAAGCGGATAAGAACGGCTTGTGGTAAAATTAACAGCAGTCTTAGAGAAATCAAGACCCTGCAATAATTCACTCATCTGCTTGTGGGTGGTTATGCCGGAAACATTGAGGCCTACTGAGTTCACTCCCCTTTGAAGAGCGCATAAAGCCTGTTCATTGGCCTTCAAGTGCTCTGTGGAAGAAAAATCCTGCCTGATGATCCATTTGTTGTCGCGGATCCGATGACCTCTTACATAAGGATCATGATCCGGAAGGGCAGTTAAATATTCCAACCCTGTTAGGTCCTCGGCACGATAATAAGGTCTGACCTCAAATCCTTCATCGGTTTTCCATACCAGCTTCTTCTTGTAGTCAGCTCCTTTTAGGTCAGCGGTGATTTTTTCTTCCCAAACTTCTGTTGGAACAGGCTGGAATTCACCAAATAACCTCTTTTCATTCAATTGATCCATAGTGTTTCAGATTTTTTAGAATCTCAACGGGATAATATTTTTCGAAATCCCCTCGAATAGTATGGCAAAGATAAAGAATTCCATAACTTTACTAAAAAAAACCTATGATCGCAGCAATAAGCGGAGCAGGAGGCTTCATCGGTCAGACGCTGACGCGAAAATTGAGGGATAAGGGATGGGCCATAAGGATAATCGACAGAGAGCGTCTATGCCTGTCCGAAAATATCTTTTCGAAGGAGATGATCGAGGGTTCTGATGTGATTATTAATCTGGCCGGCGCCCCGATTTCCAAAAGATGGACCCCGGGATATAAAAAAGAGATACTGGAAAGCCGGATAAATACTACAAAAAAAATCGCAGCAGGAATCCGGACGGCTACCCTGAAACCCACCATATTCATTTCGGCATCGGCTACCGGAATTTATGCATCAACCGGTGAACACACCGAATCGACCGGCACATTCGGAAATTCATTCCTGACCGAAGTGTGCCGGCAATGGGAAGAAGCTGCTTTAGCGTGTAACGATTTGACCAGGGTCGTTATCCTCCGGCTCGGTGTTGTCCTGGGTTCCGGAGGAGGCATGCTTGGCGGAGTGGAAGGATTATTCAGGTTCGGTTTGGGAGGCAAACTCGGAAACGGACGGCAGTCCTTCTCCTTCATACACATCAACGATCTTGTAGATGCAATCCTCTTCACGATTGAAAATTCCTCCATCCATGGAATTGTGAATGCGGTGTCGCCTTTTCCGACTACCAATGCCGATTTTACCGACAAAATGGGAAAGGTAATGAAACAACCTGCCTGGATCAGTGTTCCTGCATTTGCATTGAAATTGTGGTTCGGCGAAGCAGCGCAGGTTTTTCTGGAAGGTCAGCGGGTACTACCCGAAAGGCTGCAGGAAGCAGGTTTCCGGTTCAGGTTTCCAACACTGCAGAATGCGCTTATGCACATCTATCGCTAACGAATTACCATCTCATCAATCAATCTCTTGCATCCGCCTATTTTGTCGATGATGAAAAGGCAATAACGAATGTCCAGCGTGATATTTCTGCACATGGCCGGATCGTACATCAGATCACTGGCTGTACCCTCCCAGTTGCGGTCGAAATTGAGGCCAATCAATTCTCCATAAGCGTTCAGAACCGGGCTTCCGGAATTTCCTCCCGATGTGTGATTGGTAGCGGTAAAGGCAACATGCATGGTACCGTCGCGATCGGCATAACGACCGAAATCCTGCTCCCTGCATAATTTTTTAAGCCTTGCATCAACCCTGTAATCATACACCGTTGAATCTTCCTTTTCAAGGACCCCGGCCAGGGTTGTGAATCCACTATACTGAACCCCGTCGGCAGGAGTGAAACCATCCACCTTCCCAAAGGCGACTCTCAGTGTGGAATTTGCATCCGGATAGAATGTCTTTCCCTGATGCATATCCATCATCCCCTTCATATAACACCGTTGCAAACTATCTAATTTCGAAACAAGGGTATTGATCCTTGGCTGTATTTTCCTGTCATTACATTCGTAAAATCCTGACATCAACCTGAAGATCTGATCCTTTGCGATCCTGCTGACCTGTTTAGCCTGATAGTGGTTGAGAAATCCCATTAACCGGCTGCTATCGGAAAAAATAGAGATTCGCATGTTCCGTTCTGCAAACTCCTTGTAATTTTTATCTTTTAAGAATTTATCCGCGTTGAAAATATCGGGTAAATATTCCGATTCCATACCGGCTGCGATTTCAGGCAACATTAACTGCATCACCCTGATATCAATCTCCACATCGTAATTTTTAAAGAAATCCGTGGCTGATTTTTTCAAACCGGCAATCAACTTTTCTAATTTTTCCCGGCTGGCTTCCTTTTCTTTGCTGATTTTTACCAGTTCCCTGAAACCGGCAACAAATTTTACAATTTCAATACCCTGGCCTCCCTCAGAGAAATAGATAAAGGCTTTTTGTGGATTATGGTAATCCTGGTAAACAGCATGAAATGCATTGAGTAATTCACCGTATTTGATTTTAGTGCCGGCGGTTGAATCGGCCCATGCCTGAAATCTTTGTTCCTCTTGTCGCTTTCGCGACACGGCATTTAGTTTCCTGATTCCCCGTGTTTCTCCAATCATTTTCTTCCAGTAGTTGGCAATTCCGGCAGCCTTTCCGGTATATTTAATCCTGAGCAGGCGGCTTTCGTCCATGGCCTGATCCATGATGTCAAGCCTGATTTGGCGTAATTTGATCCTGAGCGGGTTCTCCTTGTTGGCAATCTGATCGACCCCGTCGGAGATCAGGTATTCCCGGGTTGATCCGGGATAACCATATACAAAAGTGAAATCATCCTTTTGAAAGCCCTTAATGGAAACCGGTAAAAAACGGCGGGGTTGATACGGCCTGTTTTCGTTTGAGAACTCAGCCGGTTCATTATCTTTTCCTGCATATACCCTGAAAATAGAAAAATCACCTGTATGCCTCGGCCACATCCAATTATCGGTGTCGCCGCCGAATTTTCCAATACTCACGGGCGGGGCGCCTACCAGTCTTACATCTTTAAACACCTCATTGACAAACAAATAATATTGATTCCCATAATAGAATGATCGCACCTTTGCATCGTAATGCGTGCCCTGTTTCGCCGCTTTCTCAATTCCTGCAATATTTTTCCCAATAATTTGATTCCGTACCAGTTGATTCATGGTCTCATCCACTCCCGATAATACCTGTTGCGTTACCTCCTCCATTCTTACCAGCAGGGTGACGCTGAGTCCCGGACAGGGCAACTCCTCTTCAAGTGAATATGCCCAAAATCCATCATTCAGATAATCATGGTTTATTGAGCTTAATCTCTGGATGGAACCCAGTCCGCAATGGTGGTTCGTAAGGATCAAACCCTCGGGAGAGACAAATTCGGCAGTACATCCACTTCCAAATTGTACAATGGCATCTTTCAGGCTAGAATGGTTGACACTGTATATATCAGCTGCCGTAAGCTTTAAACCCAGGTCCTGCATTCGTTGAATATTCATCCTTTCGATCAACATCGGCACCCACATGCCCTCTTCCGGGGATCCAAATGACGTTAATGAGAACAGCAGAACCGCAATAAAGAAACTTCTTTTCATATTAATATCATTGCATTTTAAATTCCAGATAACCAATACTTTTCCCCGATTCAAGCCAAATTGTTTCATAGTAGGTTCTGATTTCTGTTACTTCGCCTGTTATTCCGGAGTGGTAAATATCTTCAGTGGCAGAAATCAATCGATGGCCGGCTTTTTTAATTACCTCGAGCGTATAGGTAAAAAAGAACGGGTCGTCAGTTTTCAAACGGATCAATCCGCCGGGTTCCAGAACCTTTGCATATTTTTCAAGAAAGACCGGTGATGTCAGACGTTTCCTTTCTTTTCCTTTCTGCGGATCGGGAAAAGTGATCCAGATTTCTGAAATCTCAGAGGATGAAAATAAACGTTCAATGTGGTCGACACGGGCCCGGATAAAGCCGGTATTTCTAAGTCGCTTTTCTTCAACGGTTTTACACCCCCGCCAAAGTCTTGCACCTTTCCAGTCGATGCCGATGAAATTCTGCTCCGGATGCTTCTCAGCAAGACCTACCGTGTATTCACCTTTACCGCAACCCAGTTCGAGAATAATCGGATTTCCGTTTCTGAAAAAATCCCGCTTCCAGGAACCGCGTAAGTGGAACCCGGTCTGTAATTCCTGATAAGTCGGTTGAAATAAATGCGGGAAAAGCAAATTCTCCCGGAAATGAACCAGCTTTTTCTTTGCCACAATGCTGCTATTTTTTAAGCAGCCAGGCTCCGGAGAAATCTCCTGCCCGGGCAGTGGCAAGAAGCTGTGAAGCCTCTTCCAATTGAGAAAATGTTCCTATTGTCACGCGGTACAATCCCGATTTCGACCGGTCATATATCGATGCGGTTGTTCCATTATCCTGAAGTTCCCTGATAAGTTTTTCAGCATTGCGTTTTTCTTTAAACGCACCAATAATGATAATGTAACGGCCACTCTGGTCAATGGTATTTACCGTTGTTTCCTCTGTCAGCTTTTCACCGGAGGTAGTGATAACGGAATTATCCTGATCCGGGGAGACAACATTTCCCGAACCCGAAACCGGTTCATTTTGGAGATTGGGGTCGGTGTCAGCAGGCAGGTCAGAAAGGGATGTGGTTTGGAATGCCGAAGGAGTCGCTTCGAACGGGAAGGGCTCTGAAGGCAGGTTTTCAGGAGCCTCCTTTTTATCAACCAAAGCAGTGGAAGAAAACCTGGAGAATACAGAGCTGAGAATCCCGGCGTCGTTGGCAGGATCAGGCGATTTTGCCCGATAGTGACTGAATCCGATAATGGCTGCCGCACCGATCGGAACCGCCAGAACAGCAGCCCATTTAAGAGTTCTTGAGATATGAATTTCAGCAGTCTTACCCTTTTCCTTTCCTGGTTTCCCTGCTGCCTGACGATGTCCTGACAGCCCGTTCCTGACAATCGGTGGCGAGATAAAGGAGGTCAGACCAAAGGCATCGGGCAACAGATTGGTTGTTTTGTCCTGTTCAAACTGGATAATTCCTTCGCGGCCGGAGAAAAGCCGTCCAATTCCCTGGATGAAAACAGTTTTTCCGGCTTTAATCTGATTCATGGATTCGGTTGTGAAATCCTGAATCAATCGGGCTGCTTCCTCATAGGAAATTCCAAACGTCGAAGCCACCGTACTGGCAAGCAAACCATCGTTCTGCTTCAAATTGATATTGAACAGTAGCTTTTTCGATGGAGGTTGAAAGGCATGATGTACGGGATCGATGCGAGCCGGGGAATAGTTACCGATGATACCACCGAATCCCGGAATGATCACGCAATCATGTAATGCAAGCAGGGATGATATACAAATTCTGATATCCATACTTCCTTTGATTTCAGTTTGTAAAGATAAGCCTTTAATGACTTGGCGATCAGAGCCTGTTAGTAATTTTTAATAAATCGGAAGGATCATCGATTGCAATGCTTTCATATTCTGTTTGATAGGTCAGGATCGGGTATCCGTTTTCAAGCCATCGCAATTGCTCCAGCATCTCAGTTCGTTCAAGCATGGTAGGAGGAAGCGTGACGATCTCCCGGAGAATTTGAGACTGATAAGCATAGATTCCGATATGTTTAAAATAGGTTGCGGCCGTCATCCAGTCGGAAGTACTGCAATTTCTGGCAAAAGGGATGGGTGACCGGCTGAAGAGCAGCGCATATCCCTTGTTGTCAACAGCAACTTTAACCACATTTGGATTGTGAATATCGTCCTGATTTTCAATCTTTTTGATTAGTGTGGCTATCACGGGACGATCGTCCTCCAGTCCCTTCATTAACTGACCGATTTGTTGTGGTGCAAGAAAAGGTTCATCCCCCTGAATATTAATCAGATAATCAAATTCTTCTCCACCGGCAATAAGACGATCCGCAACCTCGCTGCATCTTTCGGTTCCGCTCAGGTGATGGCTGCCGGTCATCATTACGGCTCCTCCAAAATTCCTTACGTGACCTGCAATGGTTTCATGATCGGTAGCAACAATAATTTTATGAAGTCCGGAACATTTCAAAGCCTGTTCGAACACCCTTTGAATCATCGATTTCCCGTTTATGACCGTCAAAGGTTTTCCTGGAAACCGGGTTGAGGCATATCGGGCCGGAATGACACCAACTATTTTCATCTTTCAGTAATTTCTTCAAAAGGAGCCATCCGGGTTAACAAATGTTTAACGATCGCGTCCGGGTTTTACGGGCTGTGGCTTCCAAGGAATCAAAAAAGACCGTGAAGCTGTGCGTTCACCTGATCAATAACAGATCCGAGGTCTTCGGGACGCTCACTGAATTTTACAGTATCGACATCGACGATCAGGAGCTTCCCCAGCTTATAATTTTCAATCCAATCCTCATACATTTCATTGAGGTTCTTCAGATAATCCAACCGGATCGCATTTTCATAGTCCCTGCCCCTTTTCTGAATCTGATTGACCAGAGTAGGGACGCTTGCCCTTAAATAGATGAGCAGATCCGGTGGCTGAATAAAAGTGCTCATGAGATCAAAAAGCGACCGGTAATTTTCAAAATCGCGGGTGCTCATGAGATTCATGGAATGCAGGTTGGGTGCAAAAATATAGGCATCCTCATAGATGGTTCGGTCTTGCACTACTGTTACGTTCGACTTCCGGATTTTGACAACCTGGCGGAACCGGCTGTTCAAAAAATAGATCTGCAGGTTGAACGACCACCGTTGCATATCTTCATAAAAACTGTTCAGATAGGGATTGGTGTCGACATCCTCAAAGTGAGGTTCCCAGTTGAAATGTTTGGCCAGCAGGCTGGTAAGCGTTGTTTTTCCGGAACCTATATTCCCGGCTATTGCGATGTGCATGGATTTGAATTTACGATCAAAAATATAAAAAGGAAAGGTCAGCCCGACACGATCTTCAGAATTTCATTGATATATTTTCGGTCATTGGACAATCGTGGGACTTTATGCTGTCCGCCCAACTTCCCGTTGGCTTTCAACCAGGAATAAAAGGTCAATTTTGGAACAATGACAATTTGTGGCTCCTCCAGCATCAGCGAGTTGTAACGTTTCGCTTCATAATCACTGTTGAGCGATTTCAGCGCTGTGTCAAGCGTACTCGTGAAGAATGCAATATCCTCCGGAGGTCTCTCGAATTCAATCACCCACTGATGTGCCCCTTTCTGATTTTCCGAAAGATATACCGGCGCTGCAGTATACTCGGTAACAATTGCATTGCTTCGTTCACAGGCAATGGAAAGAGCTTTTTCAGCATTGTCGATGATGACCTCTTCCCCGAAAGCATTAATAAAATTCCTGGTCCTGCCTGAGATCCGGATCCGGAAAGGATCCAGAGAGGTGAAATACACGGTATCCCCAATCTGGTATCTCCACAAACCCGCATTGGTCGTAATTACCATTGCATAGTTGGTATTTAATTTCACTTCATCGAGCCCGATGGCAACCGGATTTTCACGATCGAGCTGGTCTGTAGGAATAAATTCATAATATATTCCATAGTCCAACATGAGCAACATGTCGTCGGCCAGATTACGGTCCTGGATTCCAAAAAAACCTTCGGATGCGTTGTATGTTTCCAGATAATTTACTTTTTCCGATGGCAGAATAAACTTAAACTGTTCCCGATAAGGTGCAAAGTTGACTCCTCCATGAATAAAAAGTTCGAAATTTGGCCAGATTTCGAGGAGGTTGGGTTTTCGCGTAATCTCTAAAACCCGTTTAAACAATAAAAGGGTCCAGGAAGGCACCCCTGAGATGTTGGTCACATCATGCTGAATGGTGGCTCTGGCCATTTTTTCAATTTTTTTCTCCCACTCATCCATTAATGCTATTGAAAGATCGGGCGTACGCATAAACTCAACCCATCCGGGTAGGTTCTGGATAAGGATAGCCGACAAATCTCCCTGGTAATAAATATCATTGTTGATCTCGGTGATCTGATGAGAGCCCCCCATCGCAATGGCTTTACCGTCGAACAATTTCGTTTCGGGATTGTTGTTGCAATAAAACGACAACATATCCTTCCCCCCTTTATAATGGCACTCTTCGAGGGCTTCGTTGCTAACCGGAATAAACTTGCTCTTATCATTGGTGGTTCCGGATGATTTGGCGAACCACTTGATTTCCGATGGCCAAAGAATATTCTGCTCACCGTGACGAAGCCGGTCAACCGAAGCTTTTAGCGATTCATAATCCTGCAAGGGGACCCGCTGCCTGAATTGTTCGGGTGTCTGAATCGATTTAAAATCAAATTTTTTTCCCCATTCTGTTCCCCGGGCAACCGTGAGGAGCTTCCTCAACCACTCATGCTGAACTTCTTGGGGATACTTCATAAATAGCCCAATCTGATGAATCCGCTTTTTCATCACCCAGGATATCACTGAATTGATCAATGCCATATCGGACTTGCTGTTTTTTTTCCAAAAATACAACTTAACTGTACATGCTTTCTGAATGGGACAAAAAAGAAATCCGGGAAAAATTATGTTAAGTTTTTTTAATATTAATCATTGAAAAAACTGAAAAATGTTGTATGTTTGCAGACCCTAACATATGATCCTTATTGTTTGGGTCATCAAAAGGAATAAATTTCTGAATTATTTACTCAACATCCTACAAGTTCAATGAAGATTTTAGTACTAAACTGCGGTAGTTCATCGATAAAATATCAGCTTATCGAAATCTCCCATGAGGCTGATCTGAAAGCAAAAGGACTTCTCGATCGTGTCGGCCTGAATTCAAGTGAATTGACTCACCAGGTTACAGGAAAAGAAAAATTAAAAATCTCACAGGAAGTTCCGGATCATCAGGTTGGAATTAATCTGATCCTGAAAACCTTGAAAGACCCGGTTCATGGGGTAATAAAGGACGAAAAAGAGATTGTCGCCGTCGGACATAGGGTAGCACATGGCGGTGAAAATTTTAAAGCCAGCGTCCTCATCACTGAAAATGTAAAAAAAGATATTGAAAAATGTATCGAACTGGCTCCGTTGCATAACCCTGCAAACCTCAAGGGAATTCTTTCTATCGAAGCAATTTTGCCTGATGTGCCCCAGGTTGCGGTTTTCGACACCTCGTTCCATCAAACCATGCCCGCATTCTCTTATCTGTACGCGATTCCCTATGAATACTATGAAAAATATAAGATCCGCAGGTACGGTTTTCATGGAACTTCCCATAAATATGTTGCTCACAAAGCCTGCCGTTACCTTGGAAAGGAGATCAGCAACATCAATATCATTACATGCCACCTGGGGAATGGATCCTCTGTTGCTGCAATCTCAAAGGGTTTTTCGGTCGACACCTCCATGGGCTTTACACCACTTGAAGGATTGATGATGGGGACCCGCAGCGGAGATGTGGATCCCGGCGTGTTACTGTTTATTGCAGAAAAGGAAAATCTGACCATTGCCGATACCAATGCCATGTTCAACAAAAAGAGCGGAGTTTGCGGTATCTCTGGCATTTCATTCGATATGCGCGATGTGGAGCAGGCTGCCGCCAATGGAAACCGGCGTGCAGAGATGGCCCTCGACATGTATGCTTACCGTGTCAAAAAATATATTGGCGCCTATGCCGCGGCAATGGGTGGTGTTGATCTTATTGTATTTACCGGCGGTATTGGAGAAAATGACACGGAAACCCGGCGTCGGATAATGGAAGGATTGGAATTTCTGGGTATTCAATTCGATCCTGAAAGAAATTCATCCCGCGGGAAAGAGGCAATACTTACCAAACCGGGATCTCCGGTAGTTGCCATGGTGATGCCAACAAATGAAGAACTCGTAATTGCTATCGATACTTTTAATATCGTTACCGATCATTTTTTTAAAAATACTCCATCAGGCACCGAAACCGTTGCCATTGATAATTTCAATCTGAACCCGGGAAGTGAATCAAACGCCTAATTCGAAATAATATGGCCCCAATTAGTTTGTATATTGTTGAGGATGAGCTAATCATTGCTCATGACTTGAAAGCAAAATTAACCGGACTGGGTTATGAAGTCCTCGGTATCGATACCAAGGGAGAAAATGCCGTAGAGAACATTGCAAACCTGCAGGAAAACAACAAAGAACCTGATATCGTGATCATGGATGTCAGACTTGCAGGTAAAATGGATGGCATTGAAGCAGCCCGGATCCTTACCGAAAATTATAACTGCGGAATCATATTTCTGACCTCCCTGAATAAAAACGAGGTATTCAATAAATCGTTTTCACTCAAGCCCTATGCCTACCTGTTCAAACCCGTGGATATCGATCAGATCAGGGCCGCTATTGAAGTCGCCAATTATCAGCGCAATCTTGAAATCACCAACGAACGGATCATCTCTGAACTGAAAAATGAGATCGAACAACGTAAAAAGATCGAAAAGGAACGCAATCAGCGATTACAGGAACGAATCAAAGCCGAACAAAAAGTTAATCAGCTCCTCAAGCAAAAACATAATATGGAGCTTGATCTGATAAACCGGGAGCTGGCAACATCCTCGATTTTTATCTCTCAAAAAAATAAAATCATTGGTTTAATCAAAAAAGATATTAACCGGCTTCTGAGAAATGATAAGATCATATCAAAAACTGAAATAGGAAAAGTGCTCAAAACCATCGATGAAAATATCAAATTCGACAACGACTGGTACCGGATCAAAGCCCATTTCGAGAAAATTCATCCTGGATTTTTTGACCGGTTGCGTAAGGCCCATCCAAACCTCACGCCGAACGATCATAAACTCACGGCTTTGTTACGTATGAACCTGAACACGAAAGAGATTTCGCATATTCTGAAGATCACGGCCCCCAGCACTGAAATTTCCCGAATCCGTCTGCGAAAAAAACTTAACCTTCCCAAAGGAACGAATCTCACACAGTTCATTTGTGAGATATAAAAAAAAGCGGCAAATGCCGCTTTTTTTTTATAACCTTTCAGCCAATTCGTCGCTGATTGCCAAGGTATGAAAGACGTTTTGAACATCCTCATCCTCCTCAAGAATATCGATCAATTTTAAAACCTTCCGGGTGGCCTCTTCATCAAGTGTGGTTGTGTTCTTTGGAAGACGCTGAAGCGCCGCACTTTCAGGTTCAATTTTCAGGGATTCCAGCTTTTTGATCATGCTCCCGAAATCCTCCATGGCAGTAATGATTGTGAAAACATCATCCTCAAGGGTGATATCTTCCGCGCCGGCATCGATCAGTTCCATTTCAAATTCGTCCCGGTCAATCTCACCCTTTGGAACTACAAAAACTCCCTTCCGGTCAAAAAGGTAGTTGAGCATTCCGTTTTGCCCCAATTCACCTCCATGCTTGTTAAAATGTGAACGTATATTGCTTACGGTTCGTTGAAGATTGTCGGTGGTACATTCCACGAAAATTGCAATACCCTGAGGGCCCTTCCCTTCATAGGTGGTTTCAATCAGGGCGGCAGCATCTTTGTCGGTTCCTTTGTTGATAGCCCTTTGAATATTATCTTTGGGCATTGATGCTCCCTTGGCATTGGCGATGGCCAGACGCAACCGCGGATTGCCATCAGGATCCGCTCCTCCCTCCTTGACGGCAATAGTAATATCTTTGATGATCTTGGAGAAAATCTTTGATCGCTTCGCATCCAGCGCTCCCTTTTTGCGTTTGATCGTTGACCATTTATTGTGACCCGACATACGTTTTTTGATTAAAATTAAACCTCGTAAAAATAATAAAAAAAAGTACCGTATCGAAACGATTGGTAATTTTGGGGACGCAAACTTACAAAAATCCTGCGTTCAGGTGTACCGACACAAAATTTTATGTATTGTTTTTCTCGCTGTAACATTATTGTTATTAATCCGGTGTGCCAACCCGGTTACCCCCGAAGGAGGAAAAAAAGACACCTCTCCGCCCTCTGTCGTGGCCTGCGATCCTCCCAATCACACGATCAGGTTTTCTGAAAACAGTTTTACCCTGCAGTTTGATGAATTTATCACACTGAAAAATCAGGCAACAGAGGTATACTTCTCACCACCACTTAAAACCATTCCTGATTTCCGTCTCAGGGGAAAGTCCCTTGTAGTGAAATTCGACGACACACTGGTTCCGGGAGTTACCTATTCGGTCAATTTCGGGAAGGCCATCGCCGATCTGACTGAAGGCAACCCCTTGTCAGAATTCAGTTATGTTTTTTCGACCGGTGATTATATTGACAGCCTGTCACTTCGGGGAAACGTCGTCTCGGCATTCAATCTTCAACCTCAGAAAGATGTATTTGTCGGACTTTACCTGAATAATAACGATACCCTGCACCTCGATTCAATGCCCCTTCACGTCCTTCCCTATTATCTTTCCAAAACAGATGAAAATGGGATTTTTCGGTTCAGTAATCTCCAAAACCAACCTTATAAGGTTTTTGCCATAGCCGATCAGAATGGCGATCTGATTTTTAATCAACCCTCTGAAAAAATAGCCTTTTCCGATAGCCTGGTATCCCCCTACTTTTTTGCAAAACCCGTTGTTGCGCCTGGTGTAAGAGACAGCATTGATTCTCTCAAGAGATCCATTACACTGCTTTCAATTAAAGTCACTGATTCTATCCGTCATGCTGATTCCACCCGTCGCGCTGATTCCATCAGTCAGAACCTGAAACTTTACCCTCCTTGTTCTTTGTTCCTATACGAGGAGACTGATTCGATTCAGCGGTTACTGAAAGCCGATTTCATCAAATCAGGTGAAATTTTACTTCTTTTCCGGTTCCCGGTAAAGTCGCTCCGGGTCGTACCACTGAGTTTTGACTCGACACACCCATGGTGCCTGAAAGAATATTCATCGAAAAAAGATTCTGTGACTTTATGGCTTACAAAACCGGGATCCGACACCCTGAAGATACTGGTTGACGCTGATACTACGGTAATGGATACGCTGACCCTTGAACTGACCAAAAAAACAAGCACTAAAAAACCACAGGCGCCTGATAAATCTGAATCACTTTCTGTAACGCCTGCATTTAAAAGCTCTTCGTTCAATCAATTCAGGGATGATCTTCAACTTGTCTGTTCCTATCCCTTAATCAGATGGGATTTATCCGGAATTTTACTGATAAGCGACAAAGATACCATACATCCCGGAATCCGGTTGGCAGATACCCTGCATCGACGGTTAATCCTGACCCACAAGTGGGAAGAAGAAAAACGTTATCGAATTCTGATCCCGGACTCAGCGTTCACTGCAATTCAAAACAAAAGCCACGACACCATCAGGATCGAGTTCAGTACCAAGGCAGAAAAGGATTTCGGCAACCTGAGCCTTTCTCTGAATTTCGAAAAATCGGAAGGATCCTATATCATTCAATTATGGAATGAAAATGAGTCGGCAATTGCCGGGGAAATGTACACCCAAGGTACCGGTAAGATGACCTTTTCGTATCTCCTTCCGGGTAAATATAAAATTAAAGCCATTGTCGACCGCAACAAAAATGGCAGATGGGATTCAGGCCGGTATCGACAAAAAATGCAACCGGAAAAAGTATTTTACTATCCGAAAACGATTGAAATCAGATCCAACTGGGATGATGACGAAACCTGGGATTATTCCGCGGAGCATTGATTGATACATTCAATCACAGTCGAAAGGGCCTGTACCCGGACTGAGTAATGGATCATTTTCCCATCCCGTTTTGATTCAAGTAATCCCTTGCTTTTAAGTATGTTCAGGTGGTGGGATGCTGCAGCCTGTTCAATTCCCAAACGTTCGTATATTTCCGTAACGGTAAGCCGCTTGTTTTCAGTGAGTAACTCAATCATGGCAATTCTCATCGGGTGGGCCATTGCACGTAATCTGCTAGCTGCTTTTTCCAGCTTCTGAATGTCAAGAACATTTTTCTTCTTCATAAAAATTCTATGGTTAAATTTTTCACTGCAAAGATAAAAAATATAATTAAACGATATATCTAAATATCTCAAATCATTTATCAAAAAGTGAAATAATTGAAAATTTATTACCGTCAAAGAGACCTTTGTCACTCAACTTCAACTCGGGAATTACCAATAAAGCCATAAATGACAAGGTCATAAAAGGCGCTGTCAGCTGACTTCCCATTTGTTTTGCGTACCGGTGTATTTCATGGTACGACCCTGCAACTTCAAAACCATTGCGGGTAGTCATGATACCCGCGACAGGTAATGGTAAAATAATTTTTGTACTCCCATTTACAGCCGAAATACCACCCTTGCTGGTGACTACCATATTGATTGCCTCAGCCAGTGATTGGTCATCCACGCCTACTGCGACAATGTTATGGCTATCATGTGCGACCGACGATGCAATGGCGCCATTTCTCAATCCGAATCCCTTGATAAACCCAATGGAAACAGGCGCCTTCCGGTACCTGTTTACCACAGCAAGCTTCAGGATATCCCTGGAAGTATCGGTGACTACCTCCGAATTTTCTACACGCGGTGTACATTCCAGTCTGCGTGTGACAAGCTGCCCGTCGATCGCTTCCATTACTTTGATTTGTGTCCCGGAATGCTGGACCCGGAGATCTTGCTCAGATATGATTCCAATGTTAAAATTGTTTGGTTCCATTTCCGGTACCGGAACTATCAGGGTTGAACCATTTTCTGCAACTTTAACTCCGTCGATCCAGGTTGAAAGAATGGTCAGATTCTGTAGATTGTCAACAACGATGAAATCTGCAGGATCAGAGACCTGTAACAAACCAATGTCCAGATTAAAATGCCGCACAGGGTTTAATGTACAAGCCCTCAGTATGTTCATGGTATCGCATCCCAGTTCAATGGCTTTTTTCACGACCTGATTGATATGTCCTTCCGCGAGGTCATCGGGGTGTTTGTCATCAGAGCAAAACATGATCATGTCAGGCGCCTCATCAATCAAAGAAAATAATGCATCGAAATTTTTGGCGGCACTTCCTTCACGTATCAGAACATGCATGCCCAGTCCTATCTTCTCCCGGGCTTCATCAAGGGTGAAGCATTCATGATCGGTAGTTATTCCCGCCCGGATGTAAGTCGCGAGATCCGCTCCCGTTAATCCCGGGGCATGTCCGTCGACCGGCTTATGCAGAATTTTTGCCTGCTCAATTTTTTCCATGACCTCCGGATCTTTGAAAAGTACTCCGGGAAAATTCATCATCTCGGAAAGATATTTTATTTCAGGCATCTTCAGAAGATCGCCGACCTCCACGACACCCAGATGTGCCCCTGCCGTTTCAAATGAAGTGGCAGGCACACAGGAGGGAGCTCCAAAGTTGAATTTAAACGGGACTTTATGACCATTGCTAATCATGAATTTCACACCCTCCGTCCCCAATACATTGGCAATTTCGTGTGGATCGGAGACGGTACCCACGGTTCCATGTATCACAGCTATCCGTGCGAATTCGGATGGAATCAGCATGGAACTTTCTATGTGAATGTGGGCGTCGATAAATCCAGGCAGGATGTATTGATCCTGGTCAGTCTTTTCTTCGCGGATTTCAAAGATTTTTCCGTCAATCACCCTGATTGTTCCCTGCAGAATTCTACGATTGACCACATCAACAATATTTCCTGATATTTCAAATGACTGCGGGTTCATAACTTTTCGTTTATAATGATGATGATTACTTAATTCCGTTGTTTATTTTAAGTCTTCCGGAGTACTGGGTTCTGCCGGCACGGCATTCTGTATTAATTTTCCGGCCAGCTGGCCGCATGCGGCATCAATATCCTCACCCCTGCTTTTCCGCACATTAATAACCAGGTTTTTTTGCTCGAGGAATTCGACAAAAGCCCTCAGCTTTTCTTCGGATGTTTTAACGAAACCACTGTCAGCAACCTGATTATACTGAATAATATTGATTTTAACCGGAAAGCTTTTGCAAAATCCGGCAAGGGCCTGTGCGTCGCTCCGTGTATCGTTTACCCTGTCGAAAAGAATATATTCAATGGTAATCCTTTTCCCGGTCAAACGGTAAAAGTATTTCAGTGAATCTGATACCTCGGTTAACGGAAATTTCCTGTTTACCGGGATCAATTGGTTTCTCTTTTCATCCGTTGCTGCATGTAGTGACAAAGCAAAATGAAATTTTACTCCGTCATCAGCCATTTTCCTGATCATTTTCGGGATCCCGACACTCGAAACCGTAATACGCTGCGGTGATAGATTCATTCCATCGGGTGATGTGATCCTGTCGATGGCCTGAGTGACATTCTCATAATTCAATAAGGGTTCACCCATCCCCATGAATACAATATTTGAGAGGTTATGGCCCGGAACAGTACCGCTTTCCGGATTCTTTTTCTTCCCACCTTCTGTGGATTGTTCATCCCGTCGTGTGCCCGCAAGCCCGGATAAAGCCACCACCTGATCAAAGATTTCACCGGTCGTCAGGTTTCGACTGAATCCAAGCCTGCCTGTTGCGCAGAAGTTGCATGCCAGGGCACATCCGATCTGTGAAGATATACAGGCTGTGTAACGATCGGCAGAGGGTATCAGTACACCTTCCACACAGCGATCATCATGCGTCCTGAAAACCACTTTAAGGGTATCGTCACGGCTGGTCTGGAAATGGTCGACCCGGGCAACCCTGAAAGAAAAATGATGGGTCAGGAGTAACCGATCAGCTTTTGACAGGCTGGTCATTTCATCAAAGGACTGACAGCCTTTTTTCCACAGCCAATTGTAAGTCTGATCCGCCCTGAATTTCCTGCCTCCGTGTTGCAGAAAGAAATTTTGCAACGCTACATGGGTCAATGATCTGATGTCGGATTGCAAATCACCACTCATCTTTTTTCTCCACGGTTGGTTTCATCTTTTCCCTGAGCGAGGTGACCAGGCGCTGCATCACAGTATCGACCTGGTAGAGGTAGGAATCCCAATTCGGGTTGTACGCCGGATCTGACTTATTCATCCATTTTTCAATTGGGAATCGGGATGTTCCTTTGAGATTAAAGTCAGTAAGCGTATACCTGAATTTATTTTCCTTAAACTCAATTTTGATCTGATACATTATTAAACCTGCGTCGCGTCTCATCCCTGCTTTTTCGTCCTGGTAATAGATTTTCATTCTGCCGACACCTTCCACCTTCCCGTTTACCTTGTCCTGGACCGTATACACCGATTGCGCATTCACATAATAATAACCGAACCATTCGATGGCTTTGTCGTAAAGATAAGCTGGTGAGCCCTCCTGATCCACCACATCGCGATACATGATTTTATTGGTACCAGGATCAACCGGAAGGTTGGAGGTGGCATTCAAATTTTGAGCTGCTGACTCTAAACCCATGATTATTAACAGGTACACAACCCCGGGAATCCAGACTGCGTATTTCATATTTAATTATTTTAATATTTACAATATTAATCAAAATCCAACAAAAAAGCCCTGAAAAATCAGGGCTTTTTTTAACAAGGTTTTAAACTTTTAATACATGTCACCCATACCACCCATGCCCGGGTTCATCGGGGGCATGGCAGGTTTCTCTTCCTTGTGGGAAACAAGAACACATTCGGTGGTAAGAAGCATGCTTGCAATTGAAGCGGCATTCTCAAGCGCCACTCTGGCAACTTTTGTGGGATCAATAACACCCGACTGTAACAGATTTTCATATTGTTCGGTGCGGGCATTGAATCCATAATCATCTTTTCCTTCCTTTACCTTCTGGATGATAACGGAACCTTCCAACCCCGCATTTTCAACAATCTGCCGGAGCGGTTCTTCCAGGGCGCGTTTAATTATGGCAATACCGGTAGTTTCATCCTCATTTTCGCCTTTGAGTTTTTCGATAACCTTTTGAGCGCGGAGAAATGCAACACCTCCTCCGGGAATAATCCCCTCTTCAATGGCTGCGCGGGTTGCATGCAAGGCATCATCAAAACGATCTTTCTTCTCCTTCATTTCAACTTCTGATGCAGCGCCGACATAAATCACGGCAACTCCTCCGGCTAATTTGGCCAGACGTTCCTGAAGTTTTTCTTTATCATAATCCGAGGTTGTAGTTCCGATCTGGGTTTTGATCTGATTGATTCGTGAAGTAATATCGCTCTTCTTTCCATTACCATTGATAATCGTGGTATTTTCTTTATCAATGGTAACCTTCTCAGCCTGTCCGAGGTACTGTAAAGTTGCATCCTCGAGTTTGTATCCTTTTTCTTCACTGATAACGGTTCCACCTGTAAGAACTGCGATATCCTCTAACATTTCCTTACGACGATCGCCGAAACCCGGTGCTTTCACTGCTGCAACTTTGAGGGTGCCGCGTATTTTATTCACTACAAGCGTTGCAAGGGCTTCCCCTTCAACATCTTCAGTTACCAGGATGAGCGGGCGACCGGTCTGAACAACTTTTTCAAGAACCGGAAGGAGATCCTTCATCACACTGATCTTTTTATCATAAATGAGAATGTAAGGATTCTCATAAACAGCTTCCATTTTATCGGTATCGGTCACAAAATAGGGGCTGATATAACCACGGTCGAACTGCATTCCTTCAACGACTTTCACCGTTGTTTCAATGCCTTTTGCCTCCTCAATCGTAATGACACCCTCTTTCTTTACTTTTTCCATTGCCTCGGCAATCATTTTTCCGATAAAGCTGTCATTATTAGCGGAAACAGATGCGACCTGTTCAATCTTCTCCATGCTGTCGCCCACCTGTTTGGTTTGAGTCTTGAGTGACTTTAATACCTCGGTTACCGCTTTGTCAATACCGCGTTTCAGATCCATCGGGTTTGCACCTGCCGTTACATTTTTCAAACCTGTCGTAAAAATCGATTGTGCCAGTACTGTTGCTGTTGTGGTACCATCACCGGCCAGATCGCTGGTCTTGGAAGCGACTTCCTTGACCATCTGTGCCCCCATATTTTCAACGGGGTCCTTTAACTCAACTTCTTTTGCAACTGTGACGCCGTCTTTCGTGACTGTCGGTGAGCCATATGATTTTTCAATAATGACGTTGCGACCCTTGGGCCCAAGTGTTACCTTAACTGCATTTGAAAGTTCGTCAACACCTTTCTTCAATGCTTCCCTAGCCTTTATGCTGAAAATAATGTCTTTTGCCATTTTCTTTTTTTTTAATTGTTAAAATTTTCTTTCATTCTCAGATGATCGCAACAATGTCAGATTCACGCATGATCAGGTAATTGTCACCATCAATGGTAATTTCAGTACCTGCGTATTTACCATAAAGCACTTTGTCACCGACTTTCACGGTCATGGGTTCATCTTTTTTACCTGGACCAACTGCAACCACAGTTCCTTTCTGCGGTTTTTCTTTTGCTGTATCCGGAATTATGATACCTCCAGCTGTCTTTTCTTCTGCCGCTGCTGCTTCGATCAAAACGCGGTCGGCTAACGGTTTAATGCTCACTTTTGCCATTTTCAATCATATTTTAAATTAAACATTACAAAATAAATCTGATATACTGGTTGAAGCGATTAGTCATAATTTATGCCAATCCTTCTTACCGGGTTATATGTAGACATTTTTTCAGGTTCCGATTGATATAAAAAAATAATGTCAGACTGTTCTGACAATCTGACATTATAATCCTGTCATACATGAATTATTTCGTTTGTTCGGGAGGAGCTTGAAAATCCTTGACAGGTGTGGTTTTACTTTCATCTATTTGCTTTTGAATCTCACTTTGTCCGGTTTCCGATTTCACCTGTGTCTTGGGAATTACGAAAATCGAAAAAAGACTCAACACGAGTAGTGAAATTGCCAGTGTCCAGGTCGTTTTCTCAAGAAAATCTGCAGTTTTTCTGACCCCCATAAACTGATTGGAAGAGGCAAAGTTTGAGGCAAGCCCGCCGCCCTTGGAATTCTGCACTAAAACAACCAGGATCATCAACACACAGACGATCAGAATGAGGACTGAAATTAAGATGTATAAACCCATTGCAAAGAATATTTACTGTTTTAAACAATTGATAAGAGTCACTGACCCAGTTTTTCAATTTGGGCTGCAAAGTAACGACTTTTTTCTTGATTTAACAAAGATAATTTCTTATAAATATGGATTGCCTTACTGATATTCCCCTGTCGTGCATAAAGTTGTGCGAGTGTCTCGCTGACAATTTCTTCTTCATCGAAGTTACTTCTGTGAGCGCTGTCGGACGGATGAAAAAAGGTCGCTTTGGGTTTTGAAATGGTCGGTTCCTCCCGGATGAAATTATCGATCAGATCATTTTTCGATTTTGTTTCTTTTAACATGTCGGGAGCATCTTCCGCTTTACTGACAAAAAAAACATCTTCAGCCGAAGATTCGCTTGAATCATTCGAAAGCCTCCTGCCTGCCTCAATTTCAGATAGCCGTTTCCTTACAACAAACAATAACTCTTTCTGAGTCATGCGTTCATGGGATTCATCGACAGGTTCGGCCGATGGCGCAATTACCCCGGGTAAAGTGACGGATTCAGGGTGAGATGGCAATTCAGTATCGCAGGATTCAACCTGTAAAGCGGATTCTGCTTCTTTTGTGCTGGATTTTGGTACCTCTGAAATGTCAGCTTCGTTTGGGGTTATCATGAAGGATGCTTTCTGCTCATCAATCCGGTTCCCGGAAACGGAAACCTGCTTCTGAGCCTGGTCGATGAGCTCTTTTAAAGCGCTGCGGTCGGCTGCATAGGCAGCGGCTTTCCGGATTTGAACCGGATATTGAAAGCTCTCTTCCCGGTACAGGTTGTACGCCAGAAGAAAATGACCGGCCTGAAAATAAGGATAGCGCTTGACCACCTCCTCGATCATCCGGATTGTCTGCGCATTTGCAAGGGCGGGATTTTTAACCAAATCGATGAACTGCTGACGGTTCATAGATAAAAAATAAGGCTACCAGTTTACTACAGATTTGTTGAAAATATCCTGAACCAACTGGTCGGTGATCTCTTTGATCAAACCATCCTGTACCGACACAAGGTTGAATGAACTGCTGTAATCCTGGTACCTTGAAAAAGAAGATTCCCAGTTCTGTTTAGGGTCGGTTCTGTTGGTAAATTTGACGTTTACCGTAATTGTTAACCGGTTCATTGCCGCAGTTTCATTCCCCTGTATGGCAACCGGTTGAACTCCGTACTGCGTGATGGTTCCATCAAGATTCAAATCTCCCAGTCGATCGATGATCACCAGGTTAGTTTGAGATGTAAAATAATCGCGTAACGCCTCCGTCAAAGTCCTTGAAAGGGTGGGGACCACCAGGGGTGCATTATTAGGAAAATTGGGTATTGAGACAGTCTTTACATTCGGAGAGATGGAAGCACCGGTAAACGAATAATTTATGCTGCACCCCGTATGAAGAAATGAGAGGACAGTTATAATCACGAGGCTAAGTATTTTTCGAATCATCTCCAATGTTTTCTGATCAGTCAAGATTGTATTCCTTTATTTTCCGGTAAAGTGTGCGTTCGGAAATTCCCAGTTCCAGCGCAGCATCTTTTCTTTTCCCATCATGTTTGCTGAGCGCCTTTTTAATAAAATCCATCTCTTTTTTCTGCAGTGAAAGTGATTCTTCGAATTCTTCCGGTTCCTGCACGGTATCTGTATCACTGATATGCGTGACCGGTTGATGTACCACTATGGGTTGAGCAGGCACTTTCATGCCTTCATAATCTTTGTATAATCTTTTTATCAGGTGGGTGTTCTCCCCCAGGTTGTCTGTAAGGGTTTCATCGGCCTGGATCATATTCATGACAAGCTGCTTCAGATCATTCATGTCCTTCTTCATGTCAAACAAAACCTTGTATAGCAGTTCCCGTTCGTTGAATTTTGCCGAGTCCTCCCCTTTATATAGAACTGGCAGGTCGGAGATATTGTTCTGCGGAAGGTATTTCAGCAGGATATCGGTATCGATCAACCTGTTTTTTTCGATTATGGATATCTGTTCTGTGAGATTTTTCAGTTGCCTGATATTACCCGGCCATCGGAAATTCCTAAGAACCTGCTGGGCCTCTTCATCAAGCTGGATGGAGGGCATTCTGTATTTTTCAGCGGCGTCGGATGCAAATTTTCTGAACAGCAAATAAATATCATCCTTTCGATCCCTTAGCGGTGGAACAGTTATGGGGACGGTACTAAGCCGGTAATACAGATCCTGCCTGAATTTCCCGTTAGCGATGGCATCCGGAATATTAACATTGGTCGCAGCAACAAGCCGGACGTTCGTTTTCAATACCTTGGAGGAGCCGACCCGGATAAACTCCCCTGACTCAAGAACCCTTAAAAGCCTGACCTGGGTTCCCAACGGAAGTTCAGCAACCTCATCCAGAAATATGGTGCCTCCGTCAACCACTTCAAAATATCCTTTTCGGGCTTCATGTGCGCCTGTAAAGGACCCTTTTTCATGACCAAAAAGCTCCGAGTCGATGGTCCCCTCCGGGATGGCGCCACAGTTGACGGCAATATAAGGTCCGTGTTTACGGGCGCTTAGCTGATGTATTATCTTGGGAAAAAATTCCTTACCAGTTCCACTTTCTCCGGTAATCAAAACTGTTATATCAGTGGCCGAAACCTGCCTGGCAATATCAATGGCACGGTCCAGTAAGGGCGAATTCCCTATGATCCCAAATCGTTGTTTGATCGCTTGAATTTCCATATTCCGGTTATCTGATTCGGGCATTAAGTTGATTTGAAAATGCTTTGATCAGCCGCTCCATGGTCTTTTCAATTTCATTCTCTGTCAGCGTATGTGCCTCATCCCTGAGAACAAATGCAATCGCATAGGATTTCTTTCCTCTTTCCAGATTCTCCCCCTCATACACATCAAACAAGCCAACCTTTCTGAGCAATTTTGTCTCCGTTTGAAATGCGACACGTTCAATGTCATTAAACGTGATCCCTTGATCAAGAAGTAAAGCAAGGTCACGCCGGACTTCCGGAAATTTTGGCAATTCCTGGTACCTTGCCTGTTGGGCGGGAATAATTGAGCGTAACAAATCCCAGTTTAATTCTGCATAAAAGACCGGCTGTACGATATCAAATTCCTTGAGGTACGAGCCGGAAATACTGCCCATGATACCTGCTTCAGACTGACCAAATGAATATTGTAATCCTGTTGATATGAAAGATGAACTTAACGGGGCTGTACCAATCTGTGATTTATGAATTGACAGCATTTTAAATAGGTTGGCAACCATGTTTTTCAGATCGAAAAAGTCGCACTTTTCATTTCCCGAATTCCAGGATTCAGGCTCTTTCCGACCGGTCATTAAAAGTGCCAGGCGCCGTTCTTCATGATAACCCTTCACAGGGTTTTCACCCGAGGGATCTAACCTGTAAACCTTCCCGAATTCATAAAGTTTCAGATCCGGGATTTTTCGATTCTGGTTATAGACAACGGTCTCGAGTAATCCGAAAAGAAGTGTCTGCCGCATCATGTCAAGGTCCCGGCTCAATGGATTCAGCATCCGCACACTGCAGCTCTGCAGATGTTCACCGAATTTCGAATAATAGGCCGATTTGGTCAATGAATTTGTCATGATTTCATAAAATCCATTGGCCGAGAGGTAATCCGAGATCCTGTTTTGTATCTTTTCAGGATCATTGGTTGCAGTCCGGGAAAGACTGGTGTGCAAGGTCTCCTCAATCTCGATATTATTGTAGCCGTAAATTCTTATGATTTCCTCAATAACATCGGCCTCGCGTGTTACATCAACCTTTGAAACCGGTATCGCCAACCTTAAACCGCTAACTTCATTCAAGGGAACATTGCCTTCTCCGTGATCGATTGATCCCTGATAGCGGTGTGGATTACCGGTTCTTGGGATAAGTGGCAGTGTGCTTTCAATTTTGATTCCGAGATCGAGCAGGATACTCCTGATTAATTCCCGCGGGATCTTCTTCCCGATCAAACGGTCGCAATGATCGAAATGGAGGTCAACCATGACTGGATTTCGCGGAAGGGGATAAACATCAATAATTTCAGAAGAAATTTCTCCTCCTGCGATTTCTTTGATGAGTAAAGCAGCTCTTTTCAGGGCATATTCCGTGATATGGATATCAGCTCCTCTTTCGAACCTGAACGAAGCATCGGTCTGAAGTCCGTGTCCCCTTGATGTTTTGCGAATGTGTCCCGGGTCGAAACAGGCACTCTCGATGAAAACCGAGGTAGTCTGTTCAGTGACTCCCGACCTGATTCCTCCGAAAACACCGGCCAGACACATGGGGTCAATTTCATTACTGATCATCAGATCGGCAGACGAGAGCTTTCGCTCAACATTGTCAAGCGTAACAAACAGCGTATCCTGCGGGTACTTACGAACAACCACTTTCCCACCCGAAATCTGATCACAATCAAATGCATGCAATGGCTGCCCGAGTTCCATCAGAATAAAATTGGTAATATCCACGATGTTGTTGATGGGGCGAAGACCAACTGCTTCCAGCCTGTTTCTGAGCCAGGCAGGTGATTCTTTGACCCGGATACCTGAAATGGTCAACGCGGTATAACGGGGGCAGGCTACAGGATCCTCAACTTCAACTCCGATTACGCGTTTCAGGTTATCCGGCTTAAATGAGGAAACATCGGGAAGAATCAGTGTTGCTGATTGGTTCTTTATGGCAGCGTCACCTCCGAAATTGTTGATCACTGCAACCAGATCACGGGCTACTCCGACATGTGAAGCGGCGTCAATCCGGTTGGGAGTCAAACCGATGGTAAATACAGTATCTGTTTCAATGTTAAAATAATCTGCTGCCGGGGTACCGGTTTTTGCACTGTTATCGAGTACGAGTATTCCGGCATGGGAACTACCCAGACCCAGTTCATCTTCCGCACAAATCATCCCTTCGGAGATTTCACCCCTGATCTTGGTTTTCTGCAGGGTGATCGCCTTTTCATTAAAATAAAGCGTCGTGCCCACCGTTGCGACGGCTACTTTCTGACCAGCTGCCACATTTGGTGCTCCACAGACGATCTTCAGCGGCTCACCCGATCCGACATCAACTGTTGTCAGACTCAAGTGATCCGAGTTCGGATGTTTCATGCTGGTCAACACTTCGCCAATGACCACTCCTTTCAATCCCCCTTGAACAGGGCAATATGGTTCCTGGCTTTCAATTTCGAGGCCGCATCCGGTCAATATTTCCGCCACCTTGTCAGGTGGCACCTCCACATTCAGGTAGTTGCACAGCCAATTATAGGAAATCTTCATCTTTATTAGAGATTAAGCGAACAAAGTTAGAAATAAATGGTTAATTATTATGAAATGAGACCCCAATTTTGTTGCTGTGTTTCCATTAAGGCAAGATGATGTGCCAGAATGTCATTGGGGGGGATTTCCAGACGGGGATCCCTGGTAAGGATCTCTGTGGCCGCATTGCGGGCGTATTTCAATATCCGCTCATCTTTCACAATGTCGGCAATCCTGAGGTTGAGGATTCCGCTTTGCTGGGTTCCCTGAAGATCACCCGGGCCACGCAGTTGAAGATCTGTCTCGGCAATTTCAAAACCATCGGAAGTACGAACCATGGTAGAAATCCTTTTTCGGGCATCCGGCGATAGGTCGTGTTTGGTCAGAAGAATACAGTATGACTGTTCACCTCCCCTTCCGACCCTTCCTCTTAACTGGTGAAGTTGGGAAAGGCCAAACCGTTCTGCATTTTCAATTACCATGACGGAAGCGTTGGGAACATCAACCCCGACCTCAATAACCGTTGTGGCTACCAAAATATCGATCTCCCTTTTAACAAAAAGTTCCATCGCTTCTTCCTTCTCCTGGTTTTTCATTTGTCCGTGAAGCATTGCCAGTCGGTACCCGGGTGTGGGAAATACTGTTTTCAGGATTTCAAAACCATCCCTGAGGTTTTTCAGATCAAGGGTTTCCGATTCCTGAATCAAAGGATAGACGATGTAAGCTTGCCTGCCTTCAGCAATTTTTTGTTGTAAGAAACGATAAACCTTATGCTGTTCCTGATCATATACATGCCGGGTCAGAATGGATTTGCGTCCGGGAGGCAATTCATCCAGCACCGAAGTTTCCAAATCGCCATAAAGTGTCATTGCCAGGGTCCGGGGTATGGGGGTTGCGGTCATCACCAGAACATGCGGAGTCAACCGGTTCTTTTCCCACAGTTTAGCCCTTTGGGCTACTCCGAAGCGATGCTGTTCATCAATTACCACGAGTCCCAAACGATGGAACTGCACATCCTCTTCGATCAATGCATGGGTTCCGATCAGAAGTTGAATAGAACCTTTCCTGAGACCCTCAAGAATCTCGCGGCGTTCGGCCGGCCTGGTAGCACCGGTCAATATCCGAAGGTTTACATCCATACCCCTAAGCATCCGGGTGACATTGTTAAAGTGCTGTCGTGAAAGGATCTCTGTCGGGGCCATCAGGCAACCCTGAAAGTGGTTATCCAGTGCGATCAGGAGCGTCATTAATGCGACCAGGGTTTTACCGCTCCCGACATCACCCTGAAGCAACCGGTTCATTTGTATTCCGGACCCCAGATCTGCCCTTATCTCTTTGATCACGCGTTTTTGGGCCCGCGTTAACTCAAATGTCAGATGGTTCTTATAAAAACAGTTGACATAATCTCCCACTTTAACAAACCGATGACCCGATTTTAGGCGGTGCCTTCCAAACTGCTGTTTCACCAACCGCAACTGGATAAAAAAAAGCTCCTCAAATTTCAGGCGGGATTGTGCCTTTTTCAGCAATTCGGGGCTTTGTGGGAAGTGAATATTCAGATAGGCCTCCTGCCGGGAAATCAGATGAAGCCGGTGTATCAAATCGGGAGTCAGGTTCTCGGCAATTGAAAAATGGTCATGAAGGAGCAAGGTCTTTATCAACCGGGCAATCCTCTTATAATCCAATCCTTTTGATTTTAACTTTTCTGTTGAATTATAGATCGGCCGGATCGTTTCAGATACCGGCAAAGATTCCCTGGCAGGAAGTTCAAGTTCAGGATGGGGAATGTTATACCGGCCATTGAACAGGGTCGGCTTTCCGAAGATAACATATTCCGGTTGACCCTTCAGTTTATCCAGAATCCAATTTGTACCCTGGAACCACACGAGTTCTATTTCGCCGCTTTCATCTCTGGCGGTTGCAATCAGCCTTTGATGATGAGGCGAACCGACTAGCTGAACCTGAGCAATCCGGGCCCTGATTTGATAATAGGTTGATTCATCCTTTATTTCCGAAATTTTTTGAAACCGGGTTCGATCAACATAACGAAAAGGGAAAAAAGTAAGAAGGTCTCCAAAGGTACTAATGGAAAGTTCATTTCTCAACAATTCCGCACGTAACTGGCCTACGCCTTTGAGATACTCAATGGGGGTTTCGAGAAATTCATGTTTATTCATTCAAACCGGATGATACCTCCGACAAATTTAGTAAAACGGAATCGTGTAAAAAAAGAAACTCACCGCGATGGATGAGTTTCTTTAAGAATTCAGAAAATACACTTAATTTTTAGTATTCCCAAAGGTTGGATTCAAATTCAAACAAGCTGTTTTTGGCTTTTTCAGCCTCCAGGAGGGCATCAACACCGGTAGCAAATTCATTGATGGACCGGTCGTAAACATTTTCCTCCTTGTAAATATAACTGGAGAACATCCGTTTCATAAAAACATCGTCATAGGTCATCCGTCCTGCAGACCCGTTCTTCAGGTTAAACATCTCATTTTTAGCAAACAGATTACGGCATTCCGGGAAATAGATCCAGAAAAGATTTTTTTCAAAACGCTTTTCACCGGTGGTTTTATCGATTTCATCCACGACCGGGCATACACCGAGAATCCGGACTTCAACGACAGATCGTTGCCGATCAAAATAAAAATCCTCCTTGATCTTGAGTTTCTTTACGTTGGCAGGATCAAATTCGGTCTTGATCACGGTATCAAATAAAATATCGGGATTATCCGGACGGGGTAATCTTACGGAATCGGTGCGTTCCAGCCGGTCGAGCAGTTCTTTATAGTTCAATGGCACCAGAAACTGGTCGGATTCGGGGGAGTAAGCTGTGATGGTTCCTTCCTTCAAACCATCCATGATAATAGTCACGAAACTACGCCAGTTATTCTGAGGTTTTTCAGGAAAATAGAAGGTCTGGTTCATCTTTTCCCGCATATCGATCACCCGCCAGATGCGACGTGTCCAGGTAATATCGGCTTCACGCAGGTATGGATAGGGAATAGGCTGGACCTGGGTGATAGCGGTCTTGTCGTAAACGCCATCGCGCGGTGGGCCTTCCAGTACCTGCGCGTAGGAAGTGTGGCTTGTCATTCCAAAAAGTATGGAGAGAAACAAAGCCAGAAACAATGATTTCTTCATATTACCTCCTTGTGAATATTAGTTTAACTTCAGACTAAGACTAAGATTGATTTTTCGTGAACCGTCGGGGCCTTTCACATAAATATCGTCAAACCAGATGCGTTGTCCCCTGCGGGCATTGTTGATGGTTTTCAGGATTTCCGGGGTCAGACGGTTCCCGGTAATTTTCACGTCACTACCTTCGCCGGCAGCGGTCGATGTGGAGAACACAAATGAAGTAACTGTATATCTCAGGTCAAAATCAAATCCTGCAGGCATTTCAGGAACAAGAAAAGGGCTGGCTAAAAGCAAGCTTTTTGAGATAAATCCTTCACTTTTCCCTGCAATTTTGACCAACGGGTCAGGTACAGTCTTCAGCCTGAATTTATAGGAACCCATACTTTTTGATTTTCCGGAGAAGACTGCATTAACTGTGATCACGGCTTCCCTTGATCCGGAAGCTGACAGATTGGAAACAATCCAGCTTTTACCGTCCGGACGGATGCTTCCGACCGAAATGGAAGGAACTATCCGCTCGGGGCTGCCGGGAACACTAATTTCGACCGGGTTGTCAACCCCGATATAAAATACATTCATTTTAGTCGGTGAGATTGTAATAGCCGGTTTAGCAACAATAAATTCATCCTTAAAGTGGAATGACATGGTATCGCCCAACGGGCTGACGACTTTAATGATTCCGGCAAATTTTTTCAATCCCTCTCCGGTACCGCCAAGTTTCAGTACAACCAAACCGTTCGAACCCTCCAGCGGAGTTGCATTCTTAAAATTAGCAGGAGTCAGTGAATCGGTTCCAAGAGCATATCGGACCATGGGGTTTTGTTTGGTGTCATAGGCTCCCACCAGGATTTCAGCCTGATATTCCTCACCAAGAAAGACATAACTACTCTTGGGGATGACCTTTGCCTGAATCCTGTCAAATTTGAAATTAAGCGCATCAATAGAACTGTAGAGGTGGTTTACCACGTCGAATTCTGTATTATACGTTTCTGCCTTTAGGTTATTCAGAATAGTGACCGTAGCAGCGAGGATGGTACGATAGAAATTATGCATTTCCCAGTTCTGTTTTCCCCCATCGGCATCGTAGAACGGACCTTTGGTATCCATTCCCATTTTGATGGAGTTCCTGAATTTGGGATCGATGAGTTCGATCATCTGTTTTTTATATGCTTCTATTTTTTCACGAAGGATCTTGGACTCCCCTGCTGAACCATCGGGTGAGCTGCCAATAAAATAGCGTGTAGGGGCATCATAGTTTTCCTTACGTTCAGCATTCCGAAGGTTGAGCTTTTTGGCCTCGTCCAGGGTTTCCAGTTTTTCTGTACGCATCATAACAACATACTTGATGCTGTCGATGTACCCTGCCAGTTTGTTAGAATAGGCATGCGCCTGCTGGGCTTTTTCCCAGTAAGGGCCTACTTTGTTCGGATTAAGCTGATATTGAATTCTAAACTTGGAATAGGTATTATCGAGTTTTTTGGAGAAGTTGTCGTTTGTGGTTTCCATGCTTTCGTTTACCACAAGGAAGGCATCCATGATCTGTTTTGAGACATTAAGTGCGAGCAAAGCAGTCAATACAAGATACATCATCCCGATCATCTTTTGCCTCGGTGTCTCTTTATATCCAGCCATTAGGTTTAATATTTATTAGTCAGGTGAATCAAAAATTATTTTCCGCCAACGCTCATTGCCGATAACATATTTCCGTAAACTTTGTTCAGGGCTGCAATGTTCTTTGTCAGGTTTTCGACTTCGGCCTTGAATTTTTCGGAATTTGAGATCGATTCATTGAGATTGGAAGCAAACTTTGTCAATACCGAATTGAATTTATTGGTATTTTCCATTTGCTGGTTGGCGCTCTGCAGGTGAAGTTCATACAATGCATTCAATGCGGAGAGGTTGTTTGAAACACGCTGTAATTCTTTGTTGTAAGCGGTACCACCTGTGGCGGTCGCATTCAGCGTTTCAGCAGCCTTGGAAAGCATGTTCGCAGATTCGCTGTATTTGTCGATGAAATTGTTTGCAGTTGCAGTTACATTGGCCATACTGGCAGTAAAAGCTTTATTGGCCTGAAGATCTTCTTTCAGCGATTCGCTTACTTCTGTGAACATGGTGGAAAGGGATGCAGCGCTTTTAGAGGTCGACTTTATATTTGAAAGTTGCTCTTCTGAAGCTCTTGCATTCTGCTCCAATGTATTTGCCGTTTTCCGGTAGGAATCATTTAAAAGATTGGCCGATTCTGTTGCGACCTTCATGGTGGAAACGTATTTGTCATTCGCAAGAGAAGCATCGGCAACATTCGATAGCTTTGAGGTAGTCTCGGACAGGTTTTTCAAGCCCGTTCCAAGACTCGAAATCAACTCTGGTCCTATCTTTGCTTTTTCCAGCATTTTATCGAGTTCCTGTGTAACGGTATCGGTGGTGGTAAAGGCTTTTGAAGAATCGATTTCATCGCCATGGTAAATCCCGGCAAGCTGAGGATATACCAAACTCCAGTCGGGCTCAACATGCGGAGGTTCGAATGCCGAGAAAAAGAAGATAATTGATTCTGTTCCCAAGCCGATAATCAGCATAACATCTGCCCCGGTATAGTGATTGATCTTAAACAACGCACCAATGATTACCACGGAGGCACCCCAGCCATAGAGCTTGGACATGAAATTCTTGTAATACTTGGTTCTGACAAAATCGAATAAAGCCATAGGACAAAAAATTAAAAAGGGTTAATTTAAGGTTGTGAGTTTTGGAAGATTATCTGTAAACTTTTGAAGCCCTGGAGGGATTATCATCCCGTTGCCGTCCCAAGTAGTTCTGGACACAACGGAATCCGATGTAACATTTTGAAGTATCCTGATACTCATAAGACCGCGTCGAAACACGGAGGAAATAAGCGACATCTTTCCAGGATCCACCCCGGGTCACTTTACGTTTGAGTGCTGGCGGATCTGCATCTTTTGCATTGTATTTATAGTCAGGATTCAAATCCCATGAAAAATTATAGGAACTGGGATGAAAGGCAGTCACGGTCCATTCCGAAACGTTTCCCGCCATATCATACAGTCCGTAATCATTTGCCGGATAATGCGCAACGATAACTGTGGTAGCTCCTCCATCGGCAATATAATCACCCCGCATGGGTTTGAAGTTGGCCAGGAAGCATCCTTTGTCGTTTCGGGTATAAGGACCGCCCCAGGGATACGGATTCCCGTCATAACCACCCCTTGCTGCCCATTCCCACTCACCTTCGGTCGGAAGTCTGAAATCACTGATAAATGATTCCCCCTTTTTCCCGTAAAGAAAACTGTTTTTTAACTGTGTACGCCAGATACAGAATGCATTGGCCTGTTTCCAGTTTACTCCGACAACCGGGTAGTTGTCATATGCCGGATGCCAGAAATATTTTTCTGCACTGGGGTCATTGTAAGAATAAGTGTAATCATGGATCCAGCAAAGAGTATCAGGATAAACATTGATAACCTCTTTACGTACGTACACCGAACGGTCTTTCAAACCCTGTGGCCTGTTCGATAACCCGGCTTCCTTCGGATCGGCCTGTGCAGAAAAATCTTTCCGTGCAGCAGCCTTCAGGTCAACAAAATAGTATTCAAAGTACAATTTCCGGGTGTCAATCTCTTTTCTTCTGAAGTAGCGTTCATTCTCAGGGAGAAACATTTGCGACAAAGCGTCTCTGACATCCTGTTGCTCTGAATTCCACTCCAGTTTGGTCTCCCAGTTAAGAAACGGCGGATCAAACTGTTCGCCTGTTTTTTTGTTCTCAGTTATATAATACAACTCCGGATTGATCTCACCCAGTATTCTACGGGCGATCGAATCACGCACCCAATAAACGAATTGACGGTACTCATTGTTTGTAATTTCCGTCTGATCCATGTAAAAAGCCTGAACCGTCACTGTTTTCGGGTTGTTTAATTGTGCATAAGGCATATCTTCATCGCTAACACCCATGGTATAGGAGCCCATGGGAACGTAAACCATGCCAAAGGGGTCCGGCGTATAGTATCGCTTGCGGTTTTTGACTCCCGTAAGCTCACCACTTCCTGAGTTACCGCAGCTTCCCAAAAAAATGAGCAGGGCGGAATAAATGAGCAGTTTTTTCATTTTTTGGCCGATTAATGGATGAAAAATAACGCTTCGTATTGATAGATATTATATTAGTTATGTGATTTTTCAATAAAAACGGCAAATTTAAACATTTTCTTTTATAAGAACCGGGTGTTCCGGTAACTTTTCCGGAATTTGTCCGTGTCAATCTTGAAGCAATAGCTGACCATAACCTCAAGTCCTCCACTGTTATATTTAGTCATAGAGGAGGTACAGATATCATATGAAAGTCCCACCTTCACCCCTTTGATATTCATGCCAGCCAATACGGAAACAGCGTCCTGCCAACGATACCCTAATCCGCCATAAAATTTCTTGTTGTACATCAACAAGGCATCAATATTAAACTGAAAGGTGCCCCCGTCGTACATGAAAATGGCTGAAGGCAATATCTCAAAGGCTGGATGATTCGGAATAATCCATTCGTATCCACCTGTGAGATAAAACGTTCGCCGGGCCTGGTAAACAATTTTTTTTGATTTTGACTGTAAAAGATTTTCAGCCGATAGTCCAATGTAATATTTATCTGCGACCCGGTAAAAAACTCCGGCTCCCATATCAATTGACATATCCGTGGTCTTCCCGCTAATCTCCCTTAAAACGGGGTCTTCAGATATATTTCCTGCACCCTGACCCAGGTCAAATTTCGAAAAATCAAAAGTTCCGTTTTGCAGAATTCCCTGTAATCCAAATGAAAGATCCCCATTACCTGCTTCCATCCTGTAAGCATACCCCAGTTTCACACAGATCGTCTTATAAAATCCAAGCTGATCCTGACAAATCATTCCTCCTATTCCACCGTGCAATACCCTGATCGGCGCATCAGCAGTAAGCAAATAGGTTTGCGGAGCGGTTTTGGTACCATCCGGATCCTTAAATCCCATCCATTGTTGTCGCGTGAGTCCGGTAACGGTGATTCCCCCGCCATCACCTGCACTTGCCGGATTGATGGCCATGTTGGTAAACATGTAATGGGTGATAAGAGTAGGTTGCTGGGCATACCCATTGAAGTACCCTGACAAGAAGATGGTAACAAGGAGATACAGCAAATTCCTCCCTGACAGTATGTGGTTTGCAGAATTTAACAAAGTCGGCAATGAGTTGTCGGGTTCATGAAAAAATCGGGATAAAAGTACTGTTTTTTTTTGTATTACAACCATGACCGTTGTAAAATGTTTGAATGATAACGTACATTAAAAGCCGGGATTGTGTGACAATCAAATATCTTTGCACTGCGATTTACAGAACCTTAAATATTGTGTTATGGCCTTCTTCATGTTAAAAGAAAAACCATTTACCCGGAAATGGTTCATTTCTTACAGTCTGATTATCCTGGGCGCATTTATTCTGGCTGCTGCTTTTGTCTTTTTTATAACGCCTTATAAAATAGTGCCGGGAGGAGTTTATGGAATCTCTATTGTGTTGCATTATATGTTCAACACCCCGGTGGGTTTGGTAGCCTTATGCTTTGATATACCACTCACTATTATCGGAGTTAAAATTCTGGGACCCCGTTTTGGTTTTAAAACCGTTTTAGGGTTTTCACTGACCGCTGTTTTTACCGATACCCTGACGTGGATCTGGGGTTTTGAACCTCTGGTTAATGGCGACGCCCTGCTTTCTTCAATATTTGGTGGAGTATTGGCAGGATTGGGGTTGGGAATGATATTCAAATCGAAAGCGACGTCAGGTGGAACCGATATAGTTGCCATGATCATCGCTAAATATACCAAACTGCCCCTTGGCATCCTCATGATCTATGTGGATTCAGTCATTGTGCTGGTCGGATTGCTGGTGTTCCAGGACTGGAAAATTCCACTCTACTCCTGGATTGTGATTTTTATAACCGGAAAGGTAATCGATGTGGTGCTTGAGGGGGTTACCTATGATAAAAGTTTGTTCATCATATCCGACAAACACGAGGAAATCCGCGACAAAATCATAACGAACCTGAATCGTGGCGGAACCTATATCGATGGGAAAGGCATGTACAACATGGCGGACCGAAAAATCATTTTTACCGTGGTGAGCCGTCGGGAACTTGCGATCCTTGAAGAATTCATTCATGAGGTCGATCCAAAGGCCTTCCTTACAGTGACCGACGCAACCGAGATCCTGGGTGAAGGATTTAAATCACTGAAAGAGAAGGTAGGAGACCAATAAAAAATTCAAAATTCAAACCAGGTATTAGGCATTAGGCAATAGGCAATAGGGAAAAAACAATAATTAAAAATTTTCACATTCTCACATTCTCAAATCTTCAAGTCGTTTTCCGTTTCCCATTTTCAATTGTCCATTGTCCATTGTCCACTCCCTCCTATCTGAAGAGTTTCATAATGTCCTGTCCGTTTGCAAATATCAGTAACCCGAAAAGCAGCACCATGCCTACAATTTGTGCATATTCCATGAATTTATCGCTGGGTTTGCGCCTGAAAATGATCTCATAAAGCAGGAACATGACGTGTCCCCCATCCAGGGCCGGAATGGGAAGTACATTCAGGATAGCCAGCATGATCGACAGAAATGCAGTCAGAGACCAGAATGCATGCCAGTTCCAGGTCGACGGAAAAATATTTCCGAAACTGATAAATCCTCCAACCGATTCGTAAGCTTTTTCCTGTGAAAATAAAAGCTTGATGGATTTGACATAATTCCATGCCCCGTCGAAAGTCTTAACTGCTCCGGCAGGTATAGCACTAATCAGGTTGTAATCTTTTTCACTGAAGGTTAAAAAATCAGCAGGATTTTTGGGGTAAACACCGATCAGACCCTCCTTCGGAACATTGACCTGAATCCGCAGTGTATCGGAACCCCTGAGAACCATTACCCTGACTGCAGCGTTCTTGTATTTTTGGATCTCCGACCTGAACTGATCAAAAAAGAGCAACAAGGAGTCATTTAACCCGATGATACGGTCGTTGATTTTTATTCCGGCGGCTTCGGCGGGTGATCCGTTGGAAAATTTGGCCGCTTCGAAGGGGAACCTGACTGAAATAAAATCAGCCGAGGTATGCTTGATCATTTTGCTGATGATCCCGGCAGGTATTTTGATATCTAAAGGTTGATCGTTACGGATAACCTGTATTGATTTAGCTTCTTCCAGGATAATCGTTTTTGGAATGGAGGCAAAGTCTTCAACTGTTTTATGATCGATAGTCAGGATCCGGTCACCGTTACGTAATCCCATTTCATAACCCAGTGAATCGACCGTGATCCCGTACTTTACCTGGGAAGTGGGAAGGTACTGCTCCCCCCACACCATAAGCATGACAATATAGATTGCAATGGCAAGCAACACATTGACGGTCACTCCCGCAAGCATGATAATTAGTCGCTGCCACGCCGGTTTTGATCTGAATTCCCAAGGCTGGGGCGGAAGTTTCATTTGTTCCCGGTCGAGTGATTCATCGATCATTCCCGATATCTTTACATATCCCCCCAGAGGCACCCATCCGACCCCATATTCCGTTTCTCCTTTTTTGAATTTGAAAAGTGAAAACCAGGGATCAAAAAACAGGTAGAATTTTTCGACCCTCGTCTTGAAAATTCGGGCGGCAATATAATGACCGAATTCGTGAAAGATCACTAAAATCGATAAGCTAAGTAACAGCTGAACAACTTTTATCAGTATTTCCATGCGGTATGGTTTATTTGTTTTTAGGTATATTCTGTAATAAATTGGTTGGCCTTTTCAAGGGTCAGCATATGAGTCTCTTTATAATCTTCAAAGGTTGGTTTCTGAATAAAACAGGCTTGCTCCAAACAATATTCAATGACCTTTGTCATGGAAAGAAAAGAGATTCTTTCGTTAAGAAACGCATGAACAGCAGCTTCGTTCGCGGCATTTAAAACACAGGGCATATTCCCTCCCTGTTCCAGTGCAAGATAAGCCAATTTGAGATTTCCAAAGAGTTCGGTATCAGGAGGTTCAAAGGTAAGCCTGGTATTTGCACCAAAATGAAATCTCGGCTGGTCTGAATAAATCCTGAGCGGAAATCCGAAAGCGTAAAGAATTGGCAGCTTCATATCAGGAACCCCCATCTGTGCCTTCACTGAACCGTCGATGAACTGTACCATGGAATGGATCACCGATTGGGGATGGATCACCACCTCAATTTTAGAGGGAGTCATATTAAACAACCACCGGGCTTCAATGACCTCCAGTCCTTTATTCATCAGTGAAGCCGAATCGATCGTTATTTTATGCCCCATTTTCCAGTTGGGATGTTTTAAAGCCGCTTCACGGGTTACCTGCCGAAGATGTTCCATCTTCATCCCCCTGAAAGGTCCCCCGGAAGCTGTAAGGATAATTTTTTCAACCGATTGCTCCTGTTCCCCTGCAAGGCATTGAAAAATGGCTGAATGCTCTGAATCAACAGGAATGATGGCAACGTTTTTGCGATGCGCAGCCTCCATGACCAGCTCTCCGGCGACAACCAGGCTTTCCTTATTGGCTAAGGCTATATTCTTGCCCGCCTCAATAGCATTCAAGACCGGTTTCAACCCGGAATATCCGACTAAAGCGCACAATACCAAATCAATAGAGTCCATTTCGACCACCTGAGATATCGCTTCCTCTCCAGTAAAGACTTTCACCGGATAGGATCGAAGCGCATCTTTAACATTGGCAAAGCACGATTTATTTCCGATTACCACGGCATTCGGTTGAAATTCGATAGCCTGACGGATCAATAAATCACAATTATTCTGGGCTGTCAGAACCTCGACCTCGAAAAGCTGAGGATGGCCCCTAATGACTTCCAGGGCCTGGGTCCCGATACTGCCGGTAGAGCCCAGAACAGCAATGCGTTTTTTCACGGTCTGTGTTCAAAATTTTATATACTCCTGAGGATTGACGGGATTTCCATCATTCCATAATTCAAAATGCAAATGGGGGCCTGTGACCAACTCCCCGGTCTGTCCGATTATAGCAATAGGTTCACCGGCCTTGACATAATCACCTGATTTCTTTAAAAGCGCCGAATTGTGTTTATATGTTGAAACCACATTCCCCGAATGTGAAACCATGATCACGTATCCGGTCTCCACCGTCCAGGCCGCCAGAATGACCGTCCCGTCAAGTACTGCCTTGACTGCTTCATTTTGTTTCGAAACCACATCAATCCCAAGATGGTTACGGGCAGGGTCAAACTTGTTGGTAATAATGCCCTTGACCGGAGTAAAAAACACCATACTTCCGATATTTGTTTTTTTCATGGCCGGGCTTTCCTTGCTTTCCATTTTATAAAGGCTGTAACGGGTCTGATTTTCCATGTCGAGACGCAGCAAAGAATCCTCGGGCGATCGCTTCAGTTTGATATCCTTGTAACGGCGCATAGTATCCTTTGTCGGAATCTGGCCGGGCACGAAATCTTTACCATTGATTACATCCCTAAGGTTGTTCAGAAATTGCTCTTTCCGGATCAGATCGCGTTCGATCGAATCGGTCTTCATTTGAAGTTTGTAAAGCCTTTTTGTCAGGCCAACGTTTGTATAACCCGGTATGTATTCCCGCAGCGGTGTGAAGGCAATCAATATGGAAGTCAGGAAAATGAGGATAATGGCCAAGGTACCCAGAGCAATAAAAACATTCATCCGCGACAGTCGGAAAGTAAACCGCTCTTCAAGGGTATCATCGGTCATAAAGACCAGCCGATACTTGTTCCGCCATTTCCTGGTCCATGATACTTTTTTTTCCGTTTTTGGAGGGCTCATCTACAGGTGGACTGATTCTGAAAACGGTACAAATATCGGAAAATTATACTGGTGCTGCACAAAATGCGATTCATTTTGGCGAGGAGCGACTCAGGAGTAAAGCATGGGAGCTGCCCGGGTGGGTTTTTCGGCCAGTCTTCATTCGGGAAGAGAAATCTTGGAAACGACCGGGGCCAATTCAAAAAATTAAAATATTTTTGTAAAATTATAGTTAATAACTATTTATTAGTACCAGGTAAATTTGAAAGCGAACTTGTTTTATTCCCGGATTGCAGGGATTCTTTTTATTTCAGGATTGTTGGTTTCAGGTGGTTGTTCAACCAAGAAAAACACTTTTGTCCGCAGAACTTATCATAATCTTACCTCCCATTACAACGTATACTGGAATGGAATGGATAACCTTCGTACCGGGTTGAAGGATTATGAATTGAGTATTAAGGACAATTATGCACTCGTTCTGCCGGTATTTAACTATGGCGACCGCACCAGTGCCGGAAAACTTTCTCAATATACCGACATAGCGATAAAAAAGGCTTCAAAGGCGATCAACAAGCATTCGATGACCTTTAACCGGAAGGAATATGTAAGGTGGATTGACGATGCTTACCTCCTGATCGGTAAAAGCTACTTCTACAAGCAGGATTATCCGATGGCGCGGAGAACCTTCGAGTTTGTCATCAAGACTTACAATGATAATGAGATTAAGTACGAAGCGATGCTCTGGCAGGCCAAATCGAACGTTCAGTTGGGCGATTTTACCCGGGCTGAACCCATGCTCGACATGCTTCTAAGTAAAATCAACAAAGGCGAAGCGCCCGATTCCTATGAAACTGAGGTAAACCTGGTGTACGCCCAATCCTACATTCTGCAAAAAAATTATAACACTGCCGTTCCATATCTTCTCAGAGCCCTTGAATTAAAACAGTCGGGAGCAGTGAGTACAAGATGCAGATTTATCCTTGGACAGATATATCAGCAAAACGGAGATCTTGCCGAGGCTTCAAAGATGTACACCTATGTAGTAAAAAAAGCTCCTTCGTATGAAATGGAGTTCAATGCCAAAATAAATCTGGCCCAGTGTTATGATGCTAAAAGCGGCAACCGCGAGTTTATCATCAAAAAGATGACAAGAATGCTGAAGGATGATAAAAACAAAGATTTTCAGGACCAGATCTATTATGCGCTTGCCCACATCGCAATCAAAGATTCCGACACTGCCACTGCCATTGGTTTCTATAGAAAATCAGTTACTGCCAGCCGGACAAATAACTACCAGAAAGCCATTTCATCCCTGGAACTGGCTGACATTTTTTTTGGAAGAAAAAACTACCAGATGGCGCAAGCCTATTACGACAGTACGTTGCAGTTTCTGCCAAAGGATTATCCGAATTACAAGGATCTTTCACGCCGAACGGCTACCCTTACTGATCTCGTTTCGAATTTACAGATCATCAGTACGCAGGACAGCCTCCGGAAACTTGCCAATATGACGGAAAGTGAACGCAACAAGATTATCGATCAGATCATTGCACAGCTCGTGGCGGAGGAGATGAAAAAGAAAATGGAGGAGATGGAACGCCAGGAAAACAAGAATGTATTTGGTCAGATGAATCAACAGGAATCACTTTCAAGTGGCTCAAAGGAAGGCCGGTGGTACTTTTATAATCCGACTACCTTGTCGAGTGGGTTTTCCACCTTTGTCAGAAAGTGGGGCCGAAGAAAATTTGAAGATAATTGGTTCCTGACCGATAAAACCCTTGTTGCTTTCTCAAATGAACCGGCCGGAGCACCCGACACCTTAAGTTTAATCCCCGGCGATACCTCTAAAATTTCGGCCAAATTACTGGCGAAATCGACTGATCCCAAGGATCGCGCTTTTTACCTCAAAGATTTACCACTGACCAAAGATAAGATTAAAGCATCCGATGATCAGATCGTTGACGCTTTTTATAAGGCAGGATTTATTTATGTGGAAGGTTTGGGTGATTACGGGAATTCGACCGAGACATTTGAACAACTTCTGGAACGGTATCCGGATAATAAATATAAGGTTCAGACCCTGTATGAATTGTGTATCCTATATCAACACCTTCAGAATCAGCCTAAAAGCGATCAGTATAAAAACCAGATCATCTCCAATTATCCTGAAAGTGATTATGCCAAATTACTGATCAATCCGAATTTTTACAAAGAGATCCATGCACGGAAATCAGAGGCTTCAGTCCTCTATAATGATACTTACAAAGCGTTTCAGAACCAGCAATACTACATGGTCATCAACAACACCGACATTGCACACACGAAATTTCCGACCGATACGGCCTTTATGCCAAAATTTGATTATTTGAGGGCACTTGCACTTGGAAAAATTGAGGTAGTCGATTCGATGGTGGTTGCCATCAACAAAGTCATCAAAGATTATCCCCGCAGTAAAGTGAAGCCCCTGGCTGAGAATGTGCTGGCATTTCTGGGAGCCCAACCGGGCTCTACGGTTACCGGCGCATCGCCCGATTCTTCTGCAAAAATTGACCTTTCATCAAAACTGTACAAATTTGATCCCAACGCACTTCATTTTTTTGTTATCATCGTCGATGGGGATCTTGTCGATGTTGACGCGTTGAAAATCAAAATCTCAGATTATAACACTAAATTTCACGATCTGGATCAGTTGATGATCAACAGCATCCTGCTGGATGAAAGGCGCCAAATGATCACTATAAACAATTTTGACAACAGTGATAAAGCGATGAATTACCTGATTGGGATCCGCGACAGCAAATATATCTTTACCCGGTTGGAGAACGCAGGCACCTATTACGATTTTGTGATTTCCGTTGAAAATTACCCCGTTCTGTATAAAAACAAAGATATTCCACAGTATCTTCGCTTCTTTGAAAAGAATTATCCTATTAAAAAATAAACGGACATGTCAAAAAACAGAGAGCCGGAAATGCCCTCCATCAATATTTTAGGACCCGGTGCATTGGTCAACGGCGAAATCCAGGTCAATGGTGATTTCAGGATTGATGGCACGCTTAGCGGTACCATTCAATGCAAGGGTAAGATCGTCGTCGGACCAACCGGTAAAATTGACGGGGAGATTCAATGTCAAAATGCCGATTTTTCCGGTGAAGTAAAAGCCAACGTCAAAGTCACAGAATTACTCACCTTAAAGGAGACCGCCCGGTTCAGCGGTGATATCGTTACAGGAAAACTCGCAATTGAGCCCGGGGCCCGATTTTCCGGGACCTGTGCCATGGAGCAGCCTTCATTAAAAGATGCCAGTACCGGCATTCCGATTCATGACAACCGACCCAAAGAAAAACCTTAACAGTTACGCCCGTTATTCCGGGATGGCTTTTCAGATGCTGGTCATCATTCTGATAAGTGTTTTCGGTGGATTTAAACTTGACCAATATCTTCATTCAAAGCCCATCTTTACCGTTGTATTTTCTATTTCGGGAGTAATAATTTCCATCTATTTTGTTGTCAAAGATTTACTGAAGAAGTAACGATCCCAATTCCGGGTTTTTATATTTTTGTAAAATGAAATCATTAAATACTGAATTTCTGAGACGGCTGTTAATTTTCTCAGCTATCCTTGGAGTGATCATGGTTATCGCGCGATTTATGATCCCGCGCTCGTACCTGTCGCCCACACTTCCGTTCCTTTTACTGTTCTTCATGGCCACAACGATGATTTCATTTATGGTTCTTTCACGGACCCTTTTAAAAAAATTCATCCGTTTCGTCAACACATTTCTTCTTACCATCCTGGTAAAGCTTGTACTCTTTATCGCTATTATGGTCGGATACATATTATGGAACAGGCCTGATGCCGTCCCGTTTATGATTGCCTTTTTTATACTTTACCTGGTCTATATGATTTTTGAAGTGGTCTGGATCATCCGGATCACGCGGATTCCCAAAGGATCGTCTGCACACGAATGAATGGCATGCCTGCCCGAAACGGATTTCTCAGCCTCAGCATTCTGGTATTTCTTTTTATTTCATCTTCAGGAAGAAGTCAACAAGAGACCTCTTTTTTCAGACACTTTAAAGTAAAGCCCGACAGCTCTTATATTTCAGATTATACGCACCTGTTGACGGGGAGGTTTTTTGTCTTGTTTCAGGATGCTGAGATCATGAGCAATCCGGGGAATATTGAAAAAATAATTTACCGGCCCAATGTCAACTTTCGATTCGGGATTGCCGGATTCTACAAGTGGTTTGGGCTGGGGTTGTCGATGGAAAACATTTTCTCGGTACTGGATGAACAAACCTATGGATCAACCTCCTCACTCGATTTGCGTGTGAATGCTTTTGGCCGGAGAATTGCCGGGGAGGCTTTCTTTCAAAAGTATACCGGTTTCTATATTCGTACTCCTAAAAAGGATGATGGAAGTTATTATCTGATACCGGATATGTCAACCTTTTCGCTTGGCTTATCGGGTTATTGGATTTACAATCCGGAACATTTTTCGATACGGGCTGCATTTATTCAGACTGAACGGCAGAAGAAAAGTGCCGGGAGCTTTCTGGTTCGCCCATCCTTTTTATATTACCGGATATCATCCGATCAGGGTATCATTCCCGAAGAGCTGATCCGGCAGTACAATATTCCTGGTTCAAAATTGGTCACCAGCGGTGAATTTTATTCCCTGGGTTTGTCACCCGGATATAATTATACCTGGGTATTTCTGCGGAATTTTTATATCTCGGGCACCGTTTTTCCCGGAGTTGCAGCACAATTCTATACCTTTAAAAATGCGACGAATACCTGGTATGATTTTGAATTTTCGTTCAAATTGGGGGGGCACATTGCAGCAGGCTACAATTCTGATGTATGGTTTATCGGGGGAGCGATACAGACTGCCTTTAACCAGATTCCCGACCGGCTCAGCAATACCCTTTTCGATTATGATGTTTCGCAGGTGAGGATTTGGGTGGGAACGCGCTTTAACCTGTTCAAATAGAAAAAAAATGGTACTTTTGTCCCGTAACAATGAATGAATTGGTCTATATCACCCGGAGGGAGCATTTCAGCGCTGCACACAGGCTGTTTCTACCCGAATTCTCCGATGAAGAGAACGACCGGGTATTCGGGAAATGTTCCAATCCGAACTGGCACGGCCATAACTACATCCTGTACGTAACCATTAAAGGACATGTAGATCCAAAAACCGGTTTGATCATTCATCTGCGTCAGGTCAGTAAATTGATCGAAGAGAAGATTCTCAGGCGCATTGACCATCGGAATCTGAACCTTGAAGTGGATTTTCTGAAAGGAAAGGTGCCCACCAGCGAAAATGTGGCGATCGGGATCTGGAATGAACTTGAACAGGATGTCAGGAATCTGGGCGGTATCCTTCATTGCATCCGGTTGGAACAGTCGGAAAACAATATTGTTGAATATTTTGGCACTTGATTGAAACCCAAAATTATGGCGGAAGAGAATAAAAAAAACTACGAAAAACTGGAAGAGTACAATACTGCAGCCACGGATGAATTAGCCATTCATTACCGGGAAATTTTACGGTTGATCGGTGAAAATCCCGACCGTGAAGGTCTTTTGAAAACCCCGCACAGGGTAGCCAAGGCAATCCAGTATTTCACGCAGGGATATGAATTGGATCCCCGACAAATACTCAGCTCAGCCAAATTCAGGGAAGATTACCGGGAAATGGTGATTGTGAAGGATATTGAGATCTATTCTTTGTGTGAGCACCACCTTGTTCCCTTTATCGGAAAAGCCCATGTTGCCTATATCCCCGATAAATATATCACAGGGCTGAGTAAAATTGCCCGGGTAGTTGAGATTTATGCCCGCCGGCTGCAGGTACAGGAACGGCTGACCATGCAGATCAAAGATGCTATCTATGAAACCCTGAAACCATTGGGAGTGGCAGTGGTCATCGAGGCACAGCATTTGTGTATGGCCATGCGGGGTGTTCAGAAACAAAACTCTGTCACGACAACTTCGGATTTTGTCGGCGCCTTTGAACGTGATAAGACACGGGCGGAGTTTCTGCATCTCATTGGCACCAAACTGCACTAAATCAATGCACAATGGACAATTGACAATTAACAATGGATAATTGAATATAAATGCAACTTAACACCCAATCGCTAATAGATTATCCCAGATACCTAATACATTAAAAAGAAGGAGAATAAACCATGTTTGAACAATCAAATAACCAATATTTCGCCACTTCGGGTACCCCAACCACCGTTGTTGCGAAAACCTTTATGACCCGGGTCTTTGGCTGGATGTCGTTGGCAATGATCGTCACTGCTGTGACAGCATACTTTTTTGCATCAGACATGAAGCTGATACAGAGTCTCTTCAATTTTGAAACCGGAGGAATGACCGGCTTGGGCTGGATTGTGACCCTTGCCCCCATCGGATTTGTCCTGCTTATGTCGTTTGGATTTCAACGGCTATCACCTGCCATTTTGACACTTCTTTTTCTCTCGTTCTCTGTTTTGATGGGAATGAGCCTGAGTTTTGTCTTGCTGGTCTATACCGCCGCCTCCGTTTTTAAAACTTTTGCCGTTGCAGCCGTGATGTTCGGCATTATGGCCATAACCGGATATACGACAAAGACCGATCTTACACGGTTTGGTTCGATCATGATGATGGGGCTTATCGGGATTATAGTGGCAATGCTAATCAATCTCTTTTTGAAAAGTGAAACCATGGATTATGTCATCAGCATCATCGGGGTACTAATTTTTACCGGACTGACCGCTTACGATGTTCAGCGGCTCAAGAACATCGGCAGCGGGGCAGGTGAATACGGCGATGCCAATGCACAGAAGCTGAGTATTCTGGGTGCCCTGACACTATATTTGGACTTTATCAATCTTTTCATTTTTTTGTTACGGTTTTTAGGTGACCGGAAATAATGGTCTGAATCGCCGGGTCGTGTACGGCTCAATCATTATGGTTATTTTGTTTAGTTATTAACGAGTTTTCATTTTATCATTGAGAATAGTATGGTAGCATATGTATTTCCGGGACAGGGCGCTCAGTTTGTCGGTATGGGAAAAGAACTTTACGATAATTCACCATTAGCCCGGGAAATGTTTGAAAAAGCAAACGATATTCTGGGTTTCAGAATAACAGATTTAATGTTCAGTGGTACCGATGAGGATTTGAGGCAAACCCGGGTAACCCAGCCTGCAATTTTTCTTCATTCTGTCATTCTGGCTATGACTCTGGGTGAAGGGTTTAAACCCGATATGGTAGCAGGCCATTCGCTGGGAGAGTTCAGTGCGCTTGTTGCATCAAAGTCGATTTCATTTGACAACGGATTACGACTTGTGGCAACCCGGGCGCGCGCAATGCAAAGTGCATGTGAAAAAGAACCTTCAGGCATGGCAGCCATTATCGGGCTTGATGATACGAAGGTGGAAGAAATATGTAAAAGCATTGATGAAATCGTGGTTCCGGCTAATTATAACACTCCCGGCCAACTTGTGATTTCAGGAAGTATAAAGGGAATCGAAATCGCCTGTGAAAAACTGAAAGCCGCAGGCGCCCGCCGCGCATTACCATTAAAAGTCGGGGGCGCATTTCATTCACCACTCATGGAACCTGCACGGATTGAGCTTGCTGAAGCGATCAATGCCACTCCTGTAAACAAACCGGTTTGTCCCATTTACCAGAATGCCACCGGGCTCCCTGTTACGGATCCTGAATCCATTAAAAAGAACCTTGTGGCACAGTTAACTGCCCCCGTTCTTTGGACTCAGAGTACGCAGAAGATGATCGCAGACGGGGCCCGTCATTTTACAGAAGTTGGCCCGGGGAGTGTGCTCCAGGGTCTGATCTTAAAGATCGGGAAAGATATTACCGTAAGCGGAGCCTGATAACTTACCTTTTCACATACTGGTTCTCGTAGTATTTCTGGTAATCGCCAGATGTGACGTTTTTCATCCAGTCTTCATTGGCCAGATACCAATCGACCGTTTTTTCAAGTCCTTCTCTGAATTGAAGACTGGGTTTCCAGCCAAGTTCTTTTTGGATTTTACCCGAATCAATCGCATATCGCAGGTCATGTCCGGCTCTGTCCTTAATAAAAGTGATCAGATTTTCAGAAGTTCCGGCCTCCCGATGCAGTTTCCGGTCCATGATCTCACATAAAAGTCTGATCAGATCAATATTTTTCCATTCATTGTGCCCGCCGATATTATAGGTTTCACCGTTTGTCCCTTCGTGGAATATCAAATCAATGGCGATCGCATGATCTTCAACATACAGCCAGTCACGGATGTTTTCACCTTTTCCGTAAACAGGAATCAGCTTGTTGTTCCTGATATTATGAATCGATAGGGGGATAAGCTTTTCAGGAAACTGGAATGGACCGTAATTGTTGGAGCAGTTGGAAATAACGACGGGTAGCTTGTAGGTATGGTAATAAGCCCGGACCAGATGGTCGGAGCTGGCTTTCGAAGCCGAATAGGGACTTCTCGGGTCATAGGGTGTGGTTTCATAGAAAAATCCTTCAGATCCCAGTGAACCGTAAACTTCGTCGGTCGAAATGTGATAAAACCGTTTCCCAACGGGGTCCTCCCAGCACATTCGGGCAGCATTTAACAGGTTCACTGTTCCGACAATATTTGCATAAATAAACTCCATGGGGCTGGCAATGCTCCGGTCGACATGCGATTCGGCCGCCAGGTGAATAACCCCGTCAAAACGATATTTTTTGAACAGGGTTTTCATTAATTCACCCGCGGTGATATCAGCTTTCACGAATTCGTAATTGGGTTCGTTTTCGATGTCCCGAAGGTTTGCAAGATTTCCTGCATAAGTCAGATTATCCAGATTGACAATTTTATATTCGGGGTACTTTTTCACAAACCTGCGTACAAGATGAGAGCCGATAAAACCAGCGCCTCCGGTGATGAGGATTGTCTTCATATATTCAAAATTTGTTGGATTTACGAAAAACGCTATATTTTTTTATTTGCAAGTGCTTGTTCCCAGCGCCAGGCCGACAGGGTCATTTCGTCGAGTGTTTTTTCTGCCTTCCAGCCAAGTTCCTCGTTCGCAAACCGGGTATCGGCCCAAACCTGTTCGACATCGCCCGGGCGGCGTTCTTTAATCTCATAATTCAGTTTCACTCCGGTGGATCTTTCAAATGATCGTATCACTTCCAACACCGAGAATCCGTTGCCGGTACCCAGGTTGAAAACCTCTACATTCTTCCTTACCCTGTTTTCAACCAGGCGTTCGACTGCAATTACATGTGCCTTTGCCAGATCCACCACATGAATGTAATCGCGTATGGCAGTACCGTCGGGCGTGTTATAATCGTTTCCCCATACCCTGAGGTAGGGACGTTTGCCGATGGCTGTCTGCGTTATATAGGGCATCAGGCAATTGGGGACTCCAAGCGGAAGTTCACCAATCAGTGCTGTATCATGAGCTCCGATGGGATTGAAATAACGCAGCAGGATCGAACGGAGATTGGAAATTGCACAAGTATCTGAAATGATCTCCTCCGAAATTTGCTTTGTATTTCCATAGGGAGAGATGGCTTTCTGTATGGGGGTATCCTCGCTTGCAGGCAACCGGGCAGGCTGTCCGTAAACCGTGCACGAGGAGGAAAAGACAATATCCCGGATATCATTATCCAGCATACCCTGTAAAATATTGATCAGCGAAGTAATGTTGTTACGGTAGTACATCAACGGTTTTTCAACAGATTCACCCACTGCTTTGAATGCTGCAAAGTGTATGACCGCCTGAATATCATGGTGGATTCTGAAAAACTCAGCGGTTTTTACAGGATCTGTCAGGTCAAATTTCTCAAACTCAGGTTTCCTGCCGGTAATGCGACCGATATTATCCACAACTTCAATAAGAGAATTTGAAAGATCATCTACAATGATGACCTCGTGTCCTTTTTCCTGCAGTTCAACTGCGGTGTGGGATCCAATGTATCCGGTGCCTCCGGTAACTAAAATTTTCATCAGTAAATTTTTTTATGATCCAATGAAATAGCTGTTATAACCTTTTACCCCTTTGCAAAACCCGGTATCAGGGCATATCGCGGTACCCTGATCATGGATCATCCAAATTAAAGGAGTTACCGTTTCATGGCACGAATATAATCCTATTTTTCAGGAATTAAATAGTAACCGTTTTTAAAATGGGATGATAATCACCTTTCAGACCCACAGGCACCTGATTTCTGATCTTATAAACGATGTTGACGCTTTGCCGGGCATCATTTATTCCGAATCCATGGCCGTCGATGATATTCCGGTAAGATTCGGTATGAAGGTCGGTAAAACCATCACTAAACTCGATTTGCTGGTCGCCAAGGGTCAGTGAACGATAGGTCCTTTTCCCAGTTTTACGGATCTCCTCCGGGATATCATTGTAGTCGATACTGAGAAACCATCGGATATTTGCTTTTTCCAGGCTCAGAAGGCCGGCAGCTTTGTTTTCTTTTAAAACATGAACCACGTTTTCACGGGCCGGACCAAAAATCCAGGTCAGCATATCAAAGAAATGAACTCCGATGTTGGTCGCGATTCCTCCTGACTTCGAGATATCTCCTTTCCAGGAACGGTAATACCAGTTTCCCCGGGAGGTAATGTAAGTCAGATCGAGATGGTACACTTTATCCTCAGGACCTTTCTTTACCTCTGAGAACAGTTTTTGAATTGAGGGATGAAGCCTGAGCTGCAGAATGGTAAAGACCTTTTTCCCTGATTCCTTTTCAATTTCCCGAAGGGCGTCGAGGTTCCAGGGATTTAAAACGATCGGTTTCTCACAAATGGCGTGTGCATTATTCCTTAATGCCAGCCGGATATGTGAATCATGCATGTAATTAGGCGAACAGATACTGACATAATCGACCTTTACGTCATCGAGTCGCTTTTTATTTGACGACATTCTGCGAAGTTTGTCAAGGTGCCGGTCAAATCGTTCCGGCTCGATAAAAAAATCGCATTCGGGAAAATAACTGTCCATGATACCTACGCCATCGTAGGGGTCGAGGGCACAAACCAAATGGTTTCCCGTTTCCCGTATGGCTTTCATGTGACGCGGGGCTATGTAGCCTGCCGCTCCGATCAATGCAAAGTTCAGAGGTTTGTTCATTGCAGGATGTATTATTCTTCCAGTTTCGATACCTGCCCTTCTTTTGAAAGGCTGTACCTGACTTTACTTTCAGGACAAACAGCAATGCCGTCCTGATCAAAATACAAACGGTGTCCGTACTCACTCATCCAGCCCACCTGCCGTCCGGGATTGCCGACTACGAGGGCATAGGAGTCAACATTTTTTGTCACGACAGCCCCGGCGCCGATAAAGGCAAAGGCCCCGATCTCATTACCGCAAACGATCGTGGCATTTGCCCCAATGGATGCACCATGTCTGACAAGTGTCTGTTGGTATTGATCGCGGCGTAAAATATGGCTCCGGGGATTTATCACATTCGTAAATACCATGGAAGGCCCCAGAAAGACATCATCTTCACAGATCACACCGGTATAAATCGACACGTTATTCTGAACTTTCACGTTGCGGCCCAAGACGACGCCCGGTGACACCACAACGTTTTGGCCGATATTGCAATTTTCGCCAATCTCGCAATCTTTCATCACATGGGTAAAATGCCATATTTTAGTGCCCTTTCCGATTTTACACCCCGGGTCGATTACCGCGGTTTCGTGGGCAAAATATTCCGTATCCATTTTAATCTTTTAAAAATTCGAGAACATTCCGGGTAATAAATTCCAGTTGTTCATCATCCAGTTCCGTGTGCATCGGCAGGGAGAAAACATGTTGGCAAAGCTGCTCCGTGACAGGGAAATCACCGTGTTTGTAACGGGGGTCGAGGTAGGCTTTCTGCATATGCAGCGGAACGGGATAATAGATCATAGCCGGGATTCCCTTTGACATAAGAAAATCGATAAGCGCTTTCCGGTCAACCTGGTTGGTTACCAGCGTGTACTGATGAAATACGTGATTCGATTTGGCGTATCTGACGGGAGTCTTCAGTTTTGGATGACCTGCAAATGCTTTATCATAAAATGTTGCGGCAAAACGCCTCCGTTCAGCATATTCATTCAAATGTCCGAGCTTGACCCTTAAAACTGCCGCCTGAATACTGTCGAGCCTCGAGTTGACGCCGATGTGATCATGGTAATACCTGACGGTCATGCCGTGGTTTACCACCGAACGCATTTGTTTCGCAAGATCATCGTCATTGGTGAAAATGGCTCCGCCATCACCGTAACAACCCAGGTTTTTTGAAGGGAAAAAGGAGGTACATCCGATGTGACCGATGGTCCCTGCTTTTTTACGACTTCCGTCATTAAAAATATAGTCGGCACCGATGGCCTGGCAATTATCCTCTACCACAAAAAGGTTGTTTTTGCGTGCAATCTCCATGATCTCTTCCATGGGGGCCGCCTGGCCGAACAGGTGAACCGGAACAATGGCTTTTGTTTTAGATGTAATAGCCCGTTCAATGGCTTTTGGATCGATGTTGAAAGTGTCGGGATCGACATCGACCAATACCGGGGTTAGCTTCAGTAAAGCTATCACTTCGGCTGTTGCAATAAAGGTAAACGATGAAGTTATAACCTCGTCGCCCGGTTGCAGGCCGAGGGCCATCATGGAAACTTGCAGAGCATCAGTACCGTTGGCACATGGGATCACATGCTTTACCTCAAGGTATTTTTCCAGTTCCTTCTGAAATTCCTGAACGGCAGGACCGTTGATAAATGCGCAGGAATCAACCACATCCTGGATTCCCTTGTCGATCTCCTGTTTAATGTTTAAATACTGACTGCGCAGGTCGACCATCTGGATTTTTTTCATGCTGTCGGATTTGTATTAGTTTAATTTGGCAGTGGAATGAATGAGATTTCCACTCACGGCACAAAGGTAGCGAATAAATCCAAATACTTATTTATCCTGCGTCCTTCAAGCAAAGGCAGATAATTTTCAGTTATTCCAACTTACATTTCATCAATATGCCGATTAACATTAAAAAGTCATGGAAGAAATCCTACACGAAAAAACAGAAAACATTTCCGGCTTGATTCATCTAATCCGAGGGGAAAAGATAATACTTGATTCAGATTTGGCAAGGTTATATGAAATTCCAACAAAAGTGCTAAAACAAGCAGTAAGAAGGAACAATGACAGGTTTCCCTCCGACTTCCTGTTTATCCTGAACCCGGATGAAACCTGCAACTTGAGGTCACAATTTGTGACCTCAAGTTGGGGCGGCTCCCGGTACAAGCCATTTGCCTTCACCGAACAAGGTGTGGCAATGCTTTCATCTGTCCTTAAATCGAAAAAAGCAATCCATGTAAACATTGCCATCATGAGGGTATTTGCACAGCTTCGTCGATTTCTTGAAACACATCGTGAACTATCTTTAAAAATTGAAGAACTCGAAAGAACTGTTATGAACCATGACGATCAGATCCAACAAGTTTTCAGGGCAATCAGGGAACTGATTCAGAAGAAAAATGAACCGATAGAACCAATCGGGTACAAACTCCGGGGAAAATAAAATGAGTAAAAAGTGATGGGTTTTCGCATGACCTGAACCTTCGGAGATGTGTTCAACCTAAATAAATGTGTACTTTTGAATATTCATAACCTTCTTCTAAATAATTTTAATACCAGCGTCCTATGAAAAAATTTGCAGTAATTCTGGCCGGATGCGGCGTATATGACGGCGCCGAGATTCATGAAGCCGTCCTCACCCTGTTGGCTATCGATAAAGCAGGCGCCTCCTATCAGTGTTTCGCTCCCGATATCCGGCAACACCATGTGGTGAATCATTTGACAGGCGCTGAAATGGCCGAGACCCGAAACGTACTGGTCGAATCTGCCAGGATTGCCCGGGGAAATATCAAAGCCCTGAACGAATTCAAAGCCGCCGATTTCGATGCGCTTATCTTCCCGGGCGGGTTTGGTTGTGCCAAGAACCTCTGCACGTGGGCTTTCGAAGGTGACCGGTGTTCTGTTGACCCATGGGTGGAAAAAGCGGTCAGATCCATGGTCGATGTAGGGAAACCCATTGGCGCCATGTGCATTGCACCCGTCATTCTGGCAAAATTATTTAAGGGAACAAAACTAACAACCGGTAAGGATCCGGCATCAGCTGGTTTCATTGAAAAAATGGGAAATAAAGCTGTAAGGACCGACCATGGAGCGGTGGTGATCGACGAACAGCTTCATCTCTTTACAACCCCCTGCTATATGCTCGATGCAACCATTGATCAGATAGCGATTGGCACCGATAATATTGTCAAGGCAATTCTAAAATCTCTCGGTTAAGAGAGGAGACAAACGGTCAGACATAAACCTTAACTGCCAGCTCCCCTTTCAGAACCATGAGTGCGTTGATGGCAAGCGCCCGCATCTCATCTTCACCAGGATATACATGAACCGGGGCAATTTTGTGAATTCTTTCCTGGATCCAGCTGACGAATGTTTTATCGAACGCTATTCCGCCCGTGATCAGGATCGCATCGACTTCACACTGAAGGACTACAAACATTTCACCCACGCATTTTGCGACCTGATAGGCCATCGCCCGATAGATCAATTTTGCATGTTCATTGCCCGATTCAACCATTTTCTCAACCTCATAGGCATTGTTTGTTCCAAGGTAAGCCACCAGTCCACCTTCACCGGTTATCATCCGCAGCACCTGTTTCTGGGTGTAGTTCCCGCTAAAACAGACTTTTACCAGTTGATCGACCGGTAAAGTCCCGCTTCGTTCGGGGCTGAACGGTCCTTCACCGCTCAGTGCCTGGTTTACATCGACAACACTTCCTTTCTGGTGGGCGCCAACAGAAATTCCGCCTCCCAGATGAACCACGATCAGGTTAAGATCTTCGTATTTTGCCCGGATTGATTTTGCGAATTCGCGGGCTACAGCTTTTTGATTCAGGGCATGAAAGATTGAAATCCTGTTGAACAAAGGATGGCCTGAAATTCGGGCCAACCCGCAGAGTTCGTCAACTACAACCGGATCGGCAATGAATGCTTTCACGCCGGGCAGGGATTGTACCAGGTTGTGCGCGATCAGTCCGCCGAGGCTACTCGCATGTTCTCCGACCGGACTATTTCGGAGATCGGCAATCATGGCATCGTTAACTTCATAAACCCCGGAGGGAATAGGTTTAACCAGCCCTCCCCTGCCCACGACGGCATTCAGACTTTCAATATGGATATCTGCTTCTTTCAGTTGTTGAAGAATGATCTCTTTTCTGAATTCAAACTGATCGGTTATCTTGGAGAATGGTGCAAGTTCTTCAGTAGTATGCTTTATATTTTTTAAAAAGATCGGTTCCGTATTTTGGTATACGGCAATTTTTGTTGAAGTAGATCCTGGATTGATGGCAAGAATTCTGATCTTTTCCATACTGACGTCCTCTGTTTATAGTTTATGGTTTTTACGCTGTTTGCTATGATGAATGCTGTAGGAGAAATAAATCAGAAATCCGACGGCCATCCATACCACCAGCCGCAACCATGTATCTAACGGGAGTGCTGCCATCTGGATCAGGCAGATCAGGGCGCCCAATACCGGAACCCAGGGAACGAAAGGGGTCCGGAAAGGCCGCGGAATATCGGGTCTGGTTTTTCTCAGAACAACAATACTTACACAAACAATTGCAAAAGCAAGAAGGGTCCCGATTGAAACCAGTTCGCCCAGGATACTGATGGGGAGAATCCCGGCTAAAATGATGGCAGCGCCCCCGGTAAGCAAGGTACTTACATAGGGGGTTTTAAATTTCGGATGTACTTTCGAAAACACGGGAGGCAACAACCCATCATTCGACATGGAGAAGAAAATCCGGGGTTGCCCCATGAGCATAACAAGGATCACCGAACTCAGTCCCGCGATAGCCGCGATCTTCACGATCGGACGAAGCCAAAACATACCTTTTCCCATGGCATCCACACCGACGGCAACGGGATCGGCGACATTCAGGGTAGTATAACTGACAATACCTGTCAGGACGATAGCTACAAGAATATAGAGTATCGTTGATACGGTCAGCGAACCCAGTATTCCGATGGGCATATCGCGTTGTGGATTTTTAGCCTCCTGAGCGGCAGTGGAAACCGCATCGAACCCAATATATGCGAAAAATATAACTCCGGCCCCCCGGAGTATCCCGCTCCATCCAAAATGCCCCCATTCACCGGTATTCTTCGGAATAAAAGGGGTCCAGTTATCGGATAGGACGAAAGCAAATCCTATGGCAATAAAAAGTATAATTACCGCTACTTTCACAATTACCATGATGTTGTTAAAGTTTGCAGATTCTCTGATACCGATAACCAACAGGAGGGTTAGCAAGGCAATAATGAACATTGCCGGGAGATTCACAATGGCTGTTACGTGTGGTAATATATCGACATTAATACCCTGTTTTGTAAGTGAAATCGCCAGGTTATCGGTGAGTTGTTGCCATCCCAGTTTCGGTATTTCAACCAATACGGTTCCGGAGGCGGCAGTAAAAGCAGTCGGAATATTAATCCCGAAATCTTTAAGAAAACTGACCATATAACCCGACCAACCCACCGACACGGTAGATGCGGCGAACAGGTATTCAAGAATCAGATCCCATCCGATGATCCAGGCAAGAAACTCCCCCAGGGTTGCATAGGAATAGGTGTATGCACTTCCGGATATGGGAATCATGGAAGCAAATTCGGCATAACACAAACCGGCGAAGGCACAGGCGATTCCGGAAATGATAAAGGAGATCACAATAGCCGGTCCTGCATATTGTGCGGCTGCCTGACCGGTCAATACAAAGATCCCTGCCCCGATGATCGCCCCTATTCCAAGTGTCGTCAGGTTAAGTCCCGTAAGGGTTTTTTTTAATCCGGTCTTATTCTCCTTTGCTTCCTGTAAAAGGTCAGTAAGCGATTTTGTCAGGAAAAGGTCCTTTGACATTCAGATCAGGGCTTTAAGGGAACATCAGGTTATTTTCAATTGCCTGAAATAACGAAGTACGAATTCATTTTAAAATCGTAAATCGTAAATCATGTGATTGTAAATTATATGGCTGCAGCCATAATAATACTGGCCTGTTTTGACTCTTCGGTATCAGACCTTGAAGTAAGTACGATCGGAGCGGCAGCACCTAAAACCACCGCCGCGAGTTTGGCATTGGCCGAGAAACCATATGCTTTATAAAGGATATTTCCGGCTTCAATATCAGGAACAACCAGAAGATCGGCATTACCTGCAACCTCACTGACTATTCCTTTGTGCTTTGCGCTTGCAGCACTTATGGCATTGTCATAGGCCAGAGGCCCGTCGATAATACAATTTTTTATCTGTCCGCGTTGACTCATTTTCGACAGCATGGCTGCCTCTAGGGTCGCCGGCATGGCTTCGTTAACCATTTCGACAGCAGCAAGAACGGCCACTTTCGGTTTAACATAACCCAGCTTGTTCATGAACTCAACGGCGTTGGTAGTTAAAGCTACCTTCGTTTTAAAATCCGGGGCAGGGATCATCGCGGCATCAGTCAACCCAATCAATTTATGATAGGTAGGAACTTCGAAAAGGGCAAAATGAGAAAGTACATCCCCTTTTCGCAAGCCGACTTCCTTATCGAGCACGCCACGAAGGAAGGTTGCAGTCGGAACATTACCCTTCATGAGAATATCGGCCTCTTTGTTCCGGACCATTTTCACCGCTATTTTTACAGAATTGGCATCGACCTCCTCGTTAATAATCCGCATTCCGTCAATAACCAGGTGTAATTTTGCAGCAATATCCTTGATTTTAATTTCATTGCCTACCAGAATTGCTTCCACAAGACCCATTTTATCAACCGCACAGATTGCCTCCAGACAATGTTCATCATGGGCAACAGCTACTGCCAACTTCTTTTTTCCGGATTTCACAGCCAGGCCGTTAAGGTCAGTAAGCTTTGTCAGACAACCCGTTCCACTCATTCCTGTTGTTGTATTCATAATAGAAATTCCTCCTTTTTTTGTAGTATTGTTATCTTATTAACAATTGATTATCAATTGGCAAACCTACATGAATTTTACCAAACAGACAAGAAGTCGTGAAAAAAAGTTATGTTAAAAAAAATTCTACCTTTGCTGATTCAAAACCATAATAAATGGAACTGCCTTTTTCGGAATCCTATAAAATCAAGATGGTAGAACCCATCAGGAAAAGTAGCCGTACAGAACGTGAAAAGTGGATCAGAGAGGCCCAATACAATCTCTTCAGGCTTAGGAGTGATCAGGTCTTTATTGATTTGCTTACCGATTCGGGTACCGGGGCGATGAGCGATAAACAATGGTCTGCAATGATGCTGGGTGATGAAAGTTATGCCGGCGCTTCCTCATATTTCAAGATGAAAGAGGCAATCGCAGATATTCTGGGGTTTGAGTACTTCCTGCCGACCCATCAGGGGAGGGCTGCTGAGAATGTCCTGTTCTCGGTACTCATCAAGGAAGGCGATATGATACCCGGAAATGCGCATTTTGATACCACGAAAGGCCACATTGAATTCAGGAAAGCCGTTGCAGTTGACTGCACCATCGATGAAGCATACGACACCACACTGATTCACCCTTATAAAGGTAATGTGGATATTCACAAGCTTGAGAATGTCCTGGCGGAACATCATGACAGGATTCCGTTTATCATTATTACCGTTACCTGTAACACTTCCGGGGGGCAGCCCGTTTCGATTGAAAACCTGAGACAGGTAAGGGCTTTGGCTGATCGTTACGGTAAAATGGTGGTGTTTGACGCTGCCCGTTTTGCTGAAAATGCCTATTTCATCAAATTGCGGGAGCCGGAATTTCAGAACAGTACCATCCGGGAGATCGCCAGAGAGATGTTTAGCAATGCCGACGCGATGACCATGAGCGCGAAAAAAGATGCCATCGTCAACATGGGTGGGTTTATTGCAATGCGGAGTAAGGAGTTACACGAGCAGGCAAGCGTGTTTAACATCATTTTTGAAGGATACATTACATACGGGGGAATGTCGGGCAGGGATATGAATGCCCTGGCTCAGGGACTTTACGACGGGACTGAATTCGACTACCTGGATACCCGGATCAAGCAGATTGAGTATCTTGGCAACAAACTTATTGCATATGGGATTCCTATTCAGCAACCTGTTGGCGGGCACGCCGTCTTTGTAGATGCAAAGCGATTTTTACATAGGGTTCCGAAAGAGGAGTTCCAGGCACAGACCCTGGCTATTGAACTCTACCTGGAAGCAGGCATCCGGGGTGTGGAGATCGGGGCACTCATGGCCGACCGTGATCCCCTGACCCGCGAAAACCGTTACCCCGCACTTGAATTGATGCGATTGGCAATTCCACGGCGCGTTTACACCAACAACCATATGGATGTTATTGCAGCCGCTCTGAAAAATATTTGGGATCGCCGCGATACTATCACAAAAGGCTACCAGATCGTAAACGAAGCACCCATTATGCGTCATTTTACCGTGAGCCTTGATCACGCCTGATGGTGAACAAAGAGAAACGATACCAAAGGATTTTCTTACAAATCAGCGAATTGCTAACCGCAACAGGGGACCCTGATGCGAGAATGGCAACCATCATCGCGGTTCTTCACCATAAAATGGACTCCTATTTCTGGACAGGCTTTTACTTTTTAAATAAGGGTGAGCTGATCGTGAAAATGTACCAGGGTGCAGTTGCCTGTCAGATTTTAAAAAAACATACGGGCGTATGCTGGGCAGGAATCGATCAGAAAAAAACTATTATTGTACCCGACGTACATCAGTTTCCGGGTCATATAGCCTGTGACTCGCGATCCCGGTCAGAAATTGTGGTTCCGGTTAAAAATGATCATGGCGAAATAACGGCTGTACTGGATGTTGACAGTAAAGAATTGAGTTCTTTTGACGAAACAGACGCAATATGGCTCGAAAAAATTGTCGACCTTATTTATCATTGACATCGTTATTACCGTTAACAGATTCCCTGCAGATAATCCGTTTAACATATTGAAATGAATTTCACCGAGCTTCTGCTGATTTCACTTGGATTATCAATGGACTGTTTCGCGGTTGCGATCAGTTTTGGTTCTACCCGGAAGATGACCTGGAAGACCATCCTGATCATGGCCTTCTTCTTTGGATTATTCCAGGGACTGATGCCGATATCAGGCTGGATAGTTGGAAGCAGTTTCCAGTCGATGGTCGAAACTTTTGATCACTGGATTGCCTTTTCCATCCTTACCTTTATTGGGATTAAGATGATTATCCAGTCTTTCAGGGCGGAACATGAGAAGAATTTGCTCGATATCAGAAAGATAAGTGTGATCCTTTCACTTGCAGTGGCCACAAGCATCGATGCGCTGATCACAGGGATCTCTTTTGGTTTTATCAAAGTCAATATTCTGGAGGCAGCGGCGGTCATTTCGATTATAACTTTCATGGTCTCTGTCGTGGGTGTAAAACTAGGAGAAAAAGCAAATTTCATTCCTTCAGCCTGGGCTGAACGGATCGGAGGCCTTGTATTGATCGGAATTGGTATGAAGATACTTTTCGAACACCTACTGCCGGCTTAATTGTTATTTATAGCAGGCTGTTCCTAAGAATAGTTTTTATTATCAGGGTTAAAATTTTAATAATTTTGCTATTTCAGGTTACAGTCATGCACCCCAAAATGAGAAAGAGCACAAAACCGACCGATAAAAGTATCAATCCTTTTATCAAATAATCACTACCTGCCATGGATCAGATCAGGATTACCAAAGAATTCCGGTTTGAGGCTGCTCACGCTTTAAAGGGATATGATGGTCCTTGTAAAAATATTCATGGCCATTCTTATGAACTGTCAGTTACCGTGATCGGAACTCCGATTACTGATCCTGACAGTTCTAAGCTCGGAATGGTAATGGATTTCGGAGATCTGAAGAGATTAATCAAGGGAGCTATAATTGATCCGCTTGATCATGCGTTGTTGTTACAGGAGGATTCTGAAAAGGATATTTCTCATGCTCCTGTCGATCCTTTTTGCAATATCCTTTATCTTCCCTACCAACCCACCAGTGAGAACCTTTTAATTGATTTTTCAAAAAGAATCAAAGTCTTGCTCCCACCTGAATGCAAATTATTCAGTTTATGCTTAAGGGAAACCGCTACCTCCTATGCCGAGTGGTTTGAATCAGATACGATTTAAGGAAAGAAATCAGATACCTGCAAGATACCTTTTATTGTCAGGGTCCGGTTTGCGGATGATCTTTCCGTATTAAATGCACATCGGTCCTGACATCTTCATCATCTATAACGATAACATGCGATTGGGCAGGATCACCATGCATATCAAACCAGGAGGCAATAAATTGGTCTGTATTTTCCGGTTGGTGTCCGGGTTCAATTCTCAATAAGTAACTACCGTCATCAACACCTTTAAAATAAAAATATCCGTTGGCATCAACCGGTACTGTTCGATAGAATTGAACCGAATCCCAGGGCTTACATTTGTCTTGAACGGTAAAAAGAATTGCAGTGCCGGAAACAAGCCTCCGGTCACCGGTATAAGCATGTCCATTGATGATGTGCCGATCCAGAGAAAGAAAATAGACCGTTACGAAAAACAGGATCACTGCAGCCGTACTAAAAACTCCAGTAAGTCTTGCCCTACGATTGGAAAAAAAGGTAGTTGGATCCAGATATTCCCAAATAGAGAACTGTCGCCGGGGAGGGTGTAATTCCCGGTTCACAGCATCCCAAACAGGGGCAGGAGGCTCGACCTCAAAATTGTTAAAGGCAGCCTTGCATTTTTGTTCCAGTTGGTCGTGCTGGTCCATGGTCTTAGATTGAACTAATGGGATAAAAGGTCTTCTTTTATTATTTTCCGCATGATCGAATGCCTGGCTCTCAATAATTGAGTTTTTGATGTATTGATTGAAATTCCAAGCATCTGAGCGATTTCTTTATGCTCGTATCCTTCGATGAAATAAAGATTGAAAACTGTTCGGTGACCAGGTGCAATGCTTTGAATGATTTTCAATAAATCCTTCTCTGACAAATTAGACAGGGCATCTTCCTGAATGGTTGCTTCCATGTAAAAATCTTTAAGCTCAACCTCTTTCTGAAGTTTATGGGTAGTTGTTAAATAACTTATGGCAGCGTTTACGATGATTTTTTTTATCCACCCTTCGAGCGCTCCTTCAAACCGGAACCTGTGAAGATTGTTGAACACCCTGATGAATCCGACCTGCAGGATTTCGTCAGCTTCCATTACATTACCCGCGTAACGCAAGCATATTCCATACATTTTTGGTGAAAATCTTTTATAAAGCGCCAATTCACTGGAGGCGTTTTTTTTCAGGCACCCCGATACAAGATCCTCATCTGAATCCATCATATCAGAAGAAATGAAATGTAAAAGTAAATAATTTTATCGGAAAAAAAATGAAGTTAGTATTTCACCAGTTTACAGGTGGCAATACGTTCCCCTTCCGGCGTTTGAAAATCGATCAGAAACAACCCATAGGGAATATCCCCTGTCGTCAAAGGAATGAATTGTGATCCTGACCGGTATTCCAAACTTCCAGTATAGTGTACCATGCCGGTCACATCCATGATCCGGTATCTGAGATGACCCGGCAAGAATGCAATGATGGATACCCGGAGGTCGGACACAACCGGATTGGGGAACAGGCCGGTGATCCGGATCTGTGCACCCGTCTTTTCTTCAATACCAGTAACATTGTGATCGAAAAGTTCGAGACAGACTGCTTCCTGCACAGGATTTTGTTCATCAATCCACACCGCGGTAAATCTTGAATATTTTCCGGGATACTCGACATAAAGGTAATAGGCATCCAGAGGCAAGCCGGTAAATTCAAAATGTCCGTTATTATCTGTTTTAGTATAAGAGAGCGGTACCAAATCACCCCCATAAAGCAAGACCTCTGTTTCGGGTACCGGATTGTTCGTTTGACCGTTCAGTGCAGGAATGACTGAACCTTTGATAATACCGGATCCGACCGGGATTATTTTTACCGGTTTCATATCAATATTCGCCTTGAAAATATTGGAATCTGCCAAGGTAATTCCCTGTGAACCGATCCACAAAAAGTCGTCGGGATAATAGGAGGGAAAATAGTTGCTATAATTTTTCGATCCCCCTGATAATTCCGCACGGATGATGTACTTTCCGGTGAGGATTTGTGGAAAAGAAAAGTACCCAAGATGGGTAAAACGCAGGGTATCAAAAGGCCTCAATTCAGTTCCGGTCAGTCTGTAGATGTAAGCTATTCCGGTATCTCCGGAAGGGACCGGATTGTTAATCGGGTATTTTCCTGTAAAAAGGTGACCTCCAAGATTCAGGTAGCTGGCTGTCGGGACCATGGCACAGGAGGAGTCCCTGCATAATAGATTTCCCTGTTCGTAGTGACTAATTATCTGACATACCTTGTGATTCCCCTGGGTTGAAAATTGATGTACGGCATTTCGTCCATTCACGATTGCTCCATCATCAAAAGTCCATTGGAAAGAATTTGCATTTCCTGTCGACCGGTCATTAAAAACGAAGGTGTTGGGCGCCTGGTTCATGGTATCGAGCACGTAATCAAAAGAGGCATGACAATCAGCGATAATTTTGACCTCGACCGAATCGCATTTGATGTCGCTGCAGGTTGATGGTGAACTGATATTATAAGCGGTCAGGCAGACTTTATACTTCCCATAGTCAGGAAATATATGGGTCGGGTTCTGTTCACCCGATACAGTACCATCACCAAAATCCCAGTGCCATCCATCAATGGTTCCTGACGATTTATCGGTAAACAGAACTCGCAACCGGTTGGCATTGTCGGTTGAATACTGGTAGTCGGCAACACATTGACCCGGCTCATGGATGGTAATTGCAATGCAAATCATGTCGTGGCAAATCAAACCGGGATCGCTGTTGTATATGGTCAGGCAGGCAAAATAGGTTCCTCCGGCAGGATAGGTATGAACGGGATTTTGAACGGAAGATGTCACCCCGTCGCCAAAACTCCATTGCCAATTGGTTATCTGGCCTGTTGATAAATCCTGAAAATGAATAGTCATTGGATCGGAAGGTTCTGGTGTTGCCGAAAAATCAGCATGACAGTCAGCGCCTGGTTGATCCCCGGCCATGGGTTGCAGAAATCCTTCAAAGGACCACGCCATCAACAGGACCAAGAATAGAATCTTTTTCATTTCTTTTTGAAGTTTTGCCCGAATTTATACTGCAATCCTAAATCAAGACCTGTTGACCAGGATTTCTCAGAACTGTTGTTTTCGGATTTCGTCGGAGCGCTGAGAAAATACCTGCAGGACGGTTCGACATAGAGACTCAGCGATTTATTCATCCGGAATTCAAGATTCAGATCTATACAAACCTGCCAATTGATAGCGTTCCTTTGAGGGGTTTGATTCTCGATTTTTATGACTTTAAAACTTCTGTAATTGATTTCCGGTTCGGGTTCGCGGGAATTCAGCAGGAATGAAACCATGGGTCCGGCATGAATAGTAAGGCTTAAAAGGTCGGATTGAAACAACCGGTATCCGACAAGCAACGGAACCTGTAAATAAGTGTACCGGGCACGCGTCCGGTCATCAGCTATATGCTGAACACTGTCGTAGATATTTTCTGTGGTCGTGTTGTAGATGATTTTATTACCGGCGCCTACTTCATAGGAAACCACAGAGGTATAAAATCCGACGCTGTCCCTGCTTATATATTCGATCTGGTATTTGCATTCATCGGTTAAGTAACCTGCGTTGATCCCTGTTGAAATCGAAAAACGGGAAAAATGTACAGAAGCACGGCCATTGATCCAGAAATTTAATTTTGAATCAGATGATACGCCCGGGTTGAAGGTGATTTCAGGTTGAATACCCAGCGATGCCGAAAAAAAAGCGCCGGAAGGGCCACCCGGAAAATGGATTTTGAAAAGGTGGTCCTGCGTTTGAATGATCACTGTGGTATCAGGATTTAATGCAATGTTAAGCAAACCCGGTCCACGGGATGGGAGCCGGAGGATTCCCGCGATAGAGGAGGCAGAGCCGGAAAGGTCAGTATTTTCTTTATATAGGTTCGAAACGGGTTGATTTTCGGCAGGAACTGAGAAGAGGGTCCCTACTTCCTGGTGACCGGAATGGTCAGTATTTGATTTTAGATCGTCCAGGGCGCTCCCTTTTATTGGTAAGGAAGGATCGGAAGTCGTGGGATCCTTCTCCATTTCATTGGTTTTCTGTTGCTTATGACGATTATCAGATAACGAACTAATTTGTTTTTCAACGTGAGAAGAAGTCACAAGGACTGCTGTATGTTTTTCATGGATTCCGGCATCTGGTGAAAGAAGTGATGTGGAAATCACAGTTGGCTTCAGGGTTTTGGTTTCGGATGTTTTGCCCGATCCGGATGATAAAAAATAGAGTCCGGCCGTGATGACCAGAAGCCCGGTACCGCCCAGCATCCACAATTTTCGGGTAACATTTGAAAAATTAAAATGACTTATTTCGTGCCATAATAACTTCCGGCTTATTCCCTTCCAGATACCCGGACTGGGTTCGACGCGGTGACCTGCCAGGGATTGCCGCATGAACTGTTCCAGATTACTGTCGGATTCAGTCTTTTTATTTAGGTCTTCATTCATTGATTAAGGCGTATTTTTCACCAGATTTTTTTCATATAACTTTTTTCTCAGCATTCTCCTGGCTTTCAGAAGCTGAGTTTTTGAAGTATTTTCGGAAATCAATAAAGCCTCAGAAATCTCCTTATGGCTATATTCCTCAAATACGTACATATTGAATACAAGACGGTAACCCGGAGGAAGCATCTGGATCAGGGCAATAATGGTATCAGCCGAAACCGGGGCATGAACCGAAATCTGATCATCGTTTTCCATAACCTCCTTTTCATTTATTGCTTCCAGGTCTTCGATAAATGGCATTCGGCGATTCTTCCTGAAATAATTTAATGCATGGTTGATCATAATCCGCTTCATCCACCCTTCAAATGATCCTTCTTTCCGGAACGATCTGATATTCTGAAAGATTTTCAGGAACGCTTCCTGCAAAATATCTTCAGCCTCATCCCTGTTTTGGGCATAACGCAGGCATACCGCCATCATTACCGGGCTGTATTTCCGATAAAGGGCGCTCTGGGCGCTGCGTGATCCCGCTATGCACCCCTCAAGTATGGAATCATCCTCGAGCATCCGGGAACCAGTAAGGTAAAGACACGAACTTAAGAAAATAGTTGCCTGAAAATGAGAACATCTTAATCCTCAAATTTAAACAGATTGGTCTCAAACACCATGCTTTATCATTCATGGAGATTTCCATTCCAGCATACCAGTGGTTAAATATTTCGCTCTGTATCAGAATAATTAATAACCTGGTATTTACTTAGCAAAGATATTGAAAAGAGGGCAAAACCGAAATTCTTCAGGAATGATTTTTAACCCTGAAAATCACTATATTTGGCGCATTCAACATTGATTTTGAATATTCATCCATTAACATCAGAATTTCATCATGAGAAAGATGCTGATCATAACGGGTATCATTTTTTTTCTAGCGTCATGTGGCAACAGACAAACAGACAAACAAGCCCGGCTAACGGAACTTAAAAAGGAACACGATCGACTGACTGCTGAGATCCTGAAGCTCGAACAGGAACTTCATCCCGCAGGATCTGAAGCAACCAAAGTGCTGGTTGATACCTTGCGTAAAAAACCTTTTGAACATTATATCGAGGTCCAGGGCCGGATTGATGGCAACGACAATATCGGGGTCAGCCCGCGTAATCAGGGAGGCGTCGTAACGAAGATTTTAGTTCATGAAGGTGATTATGTGAACAAAGGAGCAGTTCTTGCCGAATTGGATGCCGAAGTCATGAAACAGCAGCTTGTCGATCTGAAAAGCAAACTGGCCTTTCTTACGGACATCTTCAACCGGCAAAAAATTCTGTGGGATCAGAATATCGGTTCCGAGATTCAATACCTTAAAGCTAAGAACGACATGGAATCGGCGCAGAACGGCATTGCAACCCTGGAAGACCAGATCAAGATGTCGGTGATCACCGCCCCCATCGACGGAACTATTGAAGATATCCCCATTAAAGTCGGACAAATGGCATCCTCCTCCTCTCCCATCCCTGCATTCCGGATTGTGAATTTTTCGAGGGCCAAAGCGGTTGCAGATGTCGGAGAAGCCTATTCTGCTAAAGTGCATCCCGGCGACCAGGTCAAGGTGTATCTTCCCGATTTAAACCGGGAGCTTGATCAGAAAGTTACCTTTGCCAGTAAATATATCAATCCCACCAACCGGACCTTTATTATTGAAGTTTCCCTGCCCGTGACCGATATTACTTTCCGGGCCAATATGATCGCGGTCCTTAAAATCAGGGATTATATCAATCCATCTACCATTTCAATCCCACAGAATTTCATCCAGAGTTCCAGAAATGAAGGTCAGTTCGTTTTCATCGCCTCACTTGAGAACGGAAAAAAGGTTGCCAGAAAACGTGCAGTGGCGCCTTTTGTATCGTTTAACGGACTTACAGAAATTCTTACCGGATTAAATGAGGGGGACATGATTATAACAGCAGGGTACAAAGATCTTTATGACGGACAATTCATTGACTTTTAGAAGATGAAAGAAAAAACTGACCGGCTCAAAGAGTTCTTTGCAACCAGTTGGGCTATCGACAACAAGACCAGTATTTACGTCCTGGCTGTATTTATAACTGCACTTGGCCTGTTGTCCTATTTTAACATCCCCAAGGAGCAGTTTCCTGAAATCGTAATTCCGACAATTATTATCAATACCGCGTATCCGGGCACCTCACCGGAGGATATGGAAAACCTGGTTACACGTCCGATTGAGAAGCAGTGCAAATCACTTGCCGATGTAAAAGAAATTACCAGCAATTCGGTTCAGGACTTCTCCTCCATTGTGGTGGAATTCAATCCCGGAATTGAAGTCTCTGAGGCCAAACAAAGGGTCCGTGATGCCGTTGACAAATCCAAATCCACCTTGCCGAACAATCTTCCAAAAGATCCTGATATCAAAGAGGTTGATATTTCCGAAGTACCCATCATGTTTATCAACCTTTCGGGCGATTATGACTTGCAGCGCCTGAAGGAATATGCCGAGGATGCACAGGATAAGATTGAAACCTTAAAGGAGATCACCCGGGTCGATATCGTGGGATCACTGGAACGGGAGATCCAAATTGATGTGGACATGTACAAGATGCAGGCCGCCAGTGTCTCTTTTCGCGATATCGAATCGGCAGTCGCTTCTGAAAATGTAACGGTTTCAGCCGGTACCATCACATCATTCGGAACTAAATACACCATCAGGCTGGCTGGCCAGTTTAAATCGCCTGAACAAATCAAAAATATCATTCTGAAATCTTCGAGCGGCGCCATTGTTTATATTCAGGATATTGCCGAGGTCAGGGATGGCTTCAAAGAGCAGGAAAGCTTTGCCCGGTTGGATGGCAAAAATGTGATCACGTTAAATGTCATAAAAAAAAGCGGAGAAAACCTGCTGAATGCCTCCCGGGAAATCAAAGAGATCATGGAGAACATGAAAACGAATTATTATCCACCCGATCTCAGCATTACCCTCACGGGCGATCAGTCACGATTCACCAAAAGCACGCTGGAAGAACTCAACAACACGATTGTAATTGGTTTTATTATGGTGGTGCTGGTATTGATGTTCTTTATGGGGTTCAACAATGCATTTTTCGTCGGATTATCGGTTCCCCTTTCCATGTTCATGGCCTATCTGATCATGCCGGGATTGGGCTTTACCATGAATATGATCGTAATGTTCGGATTCATTTTTGCATTGGGAATCATTGTGGATGATGCGATCGTGGTCATTGAAAACACCCATCGTTTACACCGATACGAGACCGATATTGTCAAGGCCGCTAAACATGCGGCCGGTGAAGTCTTTCTACCGATTCTTTCAGGTACCCTGACCACACTCGCCCCGTTCTTCCCACTGGCTTTCTGGCCCGGGGTTGTCGGAAAATTCATGTATTACCTTCCCGTAACATTGATATTGACGCTTTTTGCTTCGTTATTCGTGGCATATATCATCAATCCGGTGTTTGCCGTGTCGTTCATGAAGCATGAATATGATCAGACCGATCACCGGACTGATCGTAAAAGATTGCTGATAATCAGTGTATTGCTTGGAGTACTTGCACTGATATCTTACCTTGCCGGTGGATTTGCAATCGGTAATGTTTTCATGTTGGCTTTAATCCTGAACCTCCTGTACCGGATCGTACTGAAAAAGGCTATTCTGAAATTTCAGAACGACCTTTGGCCATGGATCATGCACATGTACGAAAAAACGCTTCTTATCGCCTTAAAGGGTAAAAACCCATGGTATCTGCTCATTGGTGTGATCATCATGTTTTTTGCTTCCATTATGATGATCGGACTGGTGAAACCTCAGGTTAGATTTTTTCCCGACAACAAACCGGGATATATCTATGTTTTTATCAAACTCCCGGAAGGGACTGATCAGCGCGTTACCGATTCTGTAACACATCTTGTAGAGCGGAAAGTTCATTCCATTCTTGGTGAAAAGAATCCGATCGTTGAGTCGGTTATCACCAATGTAGGACTTGGCGCCGGTGAAAGTATGTTCGACCGGTCGGTCTCATCAAACAAAGGCAAGATCACTGTAAATTTTGTCGAAAGCAGGTACAGGCAGGGAATTTCGACGCAAACGTACATGGATTCCATGCGAAAGGAGTTGAAGAGCTTTCCCGGGGTCACAGTCACCGTCGATAAAAATAAGATGGGTCCGCCTACCGGAAAGCCCGTCAACATCGAAATAACCGGCGAGGATCTGGATGAATTGATCGTTACGGCCACCAAATTTAAGTCCTACCTTGATTCCATAAACATTCCCGGAATCGAACAATTAAAATCAGATTTCGAAAATAACAAACCGGAGATCATTATCAACATCGACCGGGTTCGTGCGAACCGCGAAGGATTGTCGCTTGGTCAGATCGGGATGGAGATGCGAACAGCTATCTATGGGAAGGAAATTTCAAAATACAAAGAGGAAGAAGATGAGTACCCGATTCAACTGAGGTTCTCAGAAGAAGAGCGGACCAATATCAACCAGATCATCAATTCCAGGATCACTTACCGGGACATGAATTCCGGACAATTAAGGCAGATTCCGATTTCGTCTGTGGCTTCGATTCAGTACAAGGATACGTATGGAGGAATTAAACGGAAAAACCTGAAACGGGTGATCACGCTATCCTCTGAAGTCCTTTCGGGACACACGGCAAACGAAATTGTTCTGGCCATAAACAAAGCCATCCCCGCATTTGAGAAACCCCGGGGCATTGAGATCAGCCTTACCGGAGAACAGGAGGACCAGGCTGATACGATGGCGTTTCTGGCAAAGGCCATGCTCATAGCGATCGGTCTGATCTTTTTCATTTTGATCACCCAGTTCGGATCTCTCAGCAAATCACTTATCATATTAAGTGAAGTCCTGTTCAGCATAATCGGGGTTCTTTTTGGCATTGCAGTTTTTGGAATGTCGATCAGTATTATGATGACCGGACTTGGTATTGTTGCTTTAGGAGGTATTGTTGTAAGAAACGGGATCCTTATTGTTGAATTCTGTGATGAATTGAAGCAACGGGGAATGAAATCAAAAGAAGCGATCATTCAGGCCGGTAAAACCAGGATTACCCCTGTTGTTCTCACGGCGACTGCCACCATTCTCGGGCTTGTTCCGCTTGCAATCGGAATGAATATCGACTTTGTTTCCCTGTTCACGCATCTGAATCCCCATATCTACTTTGGAGGAGACAATGCAATGTTCTGGGGTCCGCTTTCCTGGACTATTATCTTCGGTTTGAGTTTTGCGACCTTTCTCACGCTGGTATTTGTCCCGGCAATGGTGTTGATTGATACAAAGATGAAAATCAGGTGGAAAAGAAAAAAATCAAACCCTAAAAAGAACTGGTGGTCGTAAAAATGTCAGAGACAGGCTGTTGATTTCTAAAATTTCTCCAGTAGTTTTGACAATTTGATCTTCTGACTCAGCAAGGCATAAATGGACTGCATATAATCGCTGTTAGCCGACAGAAATTGCTGGTATCGTTGATTAAGGTCGGTGCTTCCTACCATTCCCTGCTTGTATTTCTCCATCGTCTTTTCATAGATCCTGAGTGCAGTCTCAAATCCTTTTTCTTTGTTTTTGTAAATGGTGTAGGCATTGTTGAACTCTGTCCGCACAGTTGCTACCTGTAACTCAAGTCCTACCCTCATCTTTTCATCTGTGACCTTCGTTTTTTCCACATTCAACCGGGCCTGGTCAACTGCATATTTCCTTCCGCCACTACTCCAGATCGGTATCTGAAGTGAAATGCCGAAATTAACAGTGGGGTACCATACTTCCTTGGAGTTAAAGAAGGACCAGGTGTTGCGTTGTGCCGAAGTAGATGCACCAAGGAATCCGCTGAGGGTAGGTTGGTATGTGGTTTTGGAAAGCTTGTACTGCATGAGGGTCAGATAATCAGCTTTCTTCAATAATTTATAATCAATATTCGACTGATAATCAAATTGTTGATTTAAAAGTTCATTGGGATTTACCTGTGCCAGAAAGTAATTCAGGTTGTCGGTAAGCTCCAGTTCCTGATTATCTTTCAATCCGATAATGAATTTCAAATTAGCATAAACCAGCGTTCGTTGGTTTTTGGTATAGGTCAGCGTAGCCCATAAATTGGATCGGTTCAGTTCGGCCTGATCCACTTCAATATCCTCAAGAATACCTACTTTATAACTTTTCCTGATCTCTTCGACCAGTTTACTTACAACCATATAGGTCGAGTCAAGAATTTTAATCCCTTCATCTACCACAAGTAAGCGAAAATATATGTCGGCGATCAGATCTCTAACATCGACTTTATCCTTCAGATTTTTCTGCTTGGAGGTTTCCAGGTACGCTTTTGCAGTCTGCAATCCCACAAGATACTGGCCGCTGTAAAGTAACTGGGTGAGGGTGCCTTTTACAGACATATTGTAGGTGGCGCCAAATTTCACCGGAATAAGCTCAGAAGGGTTTGGGGGCTGCGTAAAGAAATTCGGGATCATCTGGGTGGGAATGACCAGGTAATCCAGATAATCGACTCCTGCATTGATTTGGGGCAATCCGATGGCGGTATTTTGCTTAACCATCTTCCGCGCTATTTCGACATCCGTGGCGGAGTTTATCAGGTCATAATTGTTTTCCAAGGCATAAGCCTGTGCCTGTTCAAGCGACATTCTCAGCAGCTCGGAAGATCCCGGAATATTTGATCTCTGGGCAACAGATTGCACAGATAAAAAAAAGCAGAATAAAAAAACCAGGAACGTAAAGGAGGGCTTCATCAACTCACTGGAATTTCTTAAAATTTACTTTTCTTTTTTGCTTTTCATAATAGTCAATACCCCGCTGGTTGGAAATCCCACGAATGAAATTATCAAACATGACATCGAAGAGTGTCTGGAAAGAGAATTCTTCGGCGGGGAAAAACTCCGGGTTGTGAAGATCCAAAAGCCGGCGGATATAGAGTCGAGCAACCAGCTCAACACTCAGATCGTCGCGGTAAATTCCCTGTCGGATTCCTTTTCTGATGTTGAGTACCATTTTTTCATATATCGACTCGATGCGCTGTTCCACATGTTTGTGATATATGTCGGGGTAATATTTTTCCAGGTCAAAAGTCATGGATGGACTTATATCCCAAAAACGTTCCCCCAGTTCCAGACTAACGGTAAGAAGAATATCAATGGAGTTGACCCCGTCGAAATTATTCCTGTTAAAAATCTCTTCAAAATTTTGCCGCTCCAGGGTCAGCAGCTTCTCAACCAAATCACTTTTACTTGAGAAATAGAGATGGAGCTTTTTCCTGGAAATCCCGATGTTGCTGCAGATGGCATCGATCGAAACACTTCGGACACCATTTTTATAAAAGAGCGCCCTTACCCGTTCCAGAATATCTATCAATACAGGATCCATTATCCTTGAAGGATAAAAGGTCTGTGATTCGGGAATGGTATTAAAATCAACCATTGTTTGTAATAATTGGAAGGTCAACCCCGGTATTTCTGTAAGCGGATACCAAACGCAAAGTTAGGAATTTCTCATCAACCTGAAGCAACACAGTTCCAAATGTTTCCATATGATCTGTTTTTTTGTTAAGTTTGGAGTCTGCGAAAATATCGATGATGCGAAAACTTTTATGCACCCTGCTCTGTTTTACCGCTTTTATTCAATGCGTGTTACCACAGACGGATCGTTGGCTTACCCGGTTTGAAAAGTCCGGCGGTACTGAGACTCCCCAGTATGATGAAACCGTAGCATTTTGTAAAGACCTGGCTTCAGCCTCGCCCGCGATAACCTGGACAACCTTTGGGAAAAGCGCCCAGGGAAGGAATCTTCCGCTGATGATTTTTGATCGTGACGGTTTATCTGATCCCGATGCCATCAGGCAACGCGGCAGGATCGTTGTATTGATCGAGGCTTGCATCCATGCCGGTGAACCCGATGGAAAGGATGCCGGACTTATGCTTATCCGCGATCTTGTCCTGAAAAAAATTCCTATTGGCTTTTTAAATAACTTATCCATCCTGTTCATTCCGATATTCAACACCGATGGTCATGAACGTTTCGGTCCCTTTAACCGGATCAACCAGAACGGACCCCGGGAAATGGGCTGGCGCACCACTGCCAACAACCTGAACCTGAATCGTGATTTCCTGAAGGCGGATGCTCCCGAAATGAAGGCATGGCTCAGGTTGTTCAATAAATGGTTGCCCGATTTTTTCATCGATACCCATACTACCGACGGGGCCGATTATCAGTACACCCTCACCTACCTGATGGAGATATATGGGGAGATGGATTCGGGGCTGACCAAATGGGCGTCGGGGATTTTTATCCCTGCTTTAACCTCCCGGCTCGATACCGCAGGTAATTTCATGTTCCCGTACGTTGATTTCCGCAACTGGCACGATCCCCGTAGTGGACTTATTACGGAGGTCGCCCCTCCCATGCTTTCACAGGGTTATGTTGCACTGCGTAACCGACCGGGAATTCTGATTGAGACCCACATGCTCAAATCCTATCAAAAAAGGGTAAACGCAACGTATCATTGTATATTGGCCACCCTTGAAATCCTGGCAAACCAACATGACCATCTGAAAAAAATGGTAAACCAGGCCGATGATTTTACCCGCTCTGAACAATTTATCAGCCAACCTTTTACACTTCAGTTCGAAACACTCATGAGCGACAGTGTTATGGTCGAATTTAAAGGAATTGATTATGAGGTGGAAAAAAGTTCCCTTTCCAACGGGAATTGGTTCCGGTATGGGACAAATCCGGTTCTTTTCAAACTGCCCTACTTTTATAAAACACGACCACTGATACAGGTTCAATTGCCGCAGGCCTACATTATTCCCGCCGAGTGGGGCGATATCATTGAAAAACTGAGGATCCACGGTATTCAGATGACCGCCTTGAAAAAGGATACCATCCTTCCGATCAGAACCTGCAGGTTTAAAAATCCGAAATGGCAAACTAATTCTTATGAGGGGCACCATCCCATGAGTCTGATCGATTATGATGAATTTTCTGAAAACCGTTGGTTCCCGAAAGGATCCATGATTGTTGAAGTGCGGCAGCAGGCCGGTCGTGTGATACCACAGATGCTGGAGCCCCGGGGTGATGGATCGCTTGTTTACTGGGGATTTTTTGATGCCATTATGGAACAAAAGGAGTACGGAGAATCCTATGTTATCGAAAAAATGGCTGCTGAAATGTTAGCACGGGATCCTCAGCTTAAAGTCGAATTTGAAAGAAAAAAAGCGGACGACAGCCTCTTTGCCGGCAATCCACAACAAATCCTGAACTGGTTTTACAATAAATCGCCCTATTCCGATTCGAGAAAAGGGATCTATCCGATCGGGAAAATAATGGACAAGGAGTTGCTCGAACGATTGAAAGGCCGTTGATTCTATCTCACTTCTATCGCGGGTTGTCCTTTGACAACAAATCCGATCACCGAGGCTTCAGGTATTCCGGCCGAATGTAAGCATTTCAGTAATTCATCGGCCCGGGATTCAGGAACCGCGATCAACAACCCTCCGGAGGTCTGGGCATCAGCCAAAACCGTTTTCATGACCCCGGCAATTCCATCCTGCCATCGCGTGATATCCGCGATAAAATCTAAATTGTTTTGTGTTCCACCCGGAATGATTCCCGCGGCCGCATAACGGAGAGCGGATTTCAGTAACGGAACAAGATCCGAATTAATGACAACCTCTACACCGGCTGCCAGAACCATTTCTTTAAGATGCCCCAGCAAACCAAAACCGGTGATGTCGGTACAGGCGCTTACCGGAAATTGCCGCATGATCTCGGCAGGCAAGCGGTTGAGCTGTGTCATTACCCGTGTTGCTTCCTCCATTTCGCCCGGGTTTGTAAGTCCCCGCTTCAATGCCGTGGTCATGATCCCCGTACCCAAAGGTTTTGTGAGTAACAAAATATCGCCCGGATTAAGGGTCGAATTACGGATTATCTTTCCGGGGTGTACTTCACCGGTTATAACCAATCCCAGTTTCGGCTCATGGTCTTCAATGGAGTGCCCTCCGATGATCCTGATTCCGGCTTCATCCAGTTTGTCGTTTGCCCCCTGAAGGATTTTTCCAAGAACCTCAAGTGGGATCCGGGACTCGGGAAAAGCCACGATGCTTAGTGCAAACAACGGCACAGCACCCATGGCATAAATATCACTAAGTGCGTTTGCGGCTGTGATGGCCCCATACAGATAAGGATCATCCACAACCGGTGGGATGAGATCAACAGTCTGAACAATGGCACGGTCGTCATCAAAAAGGTAAACCGCCGCATCATCAGAAGTCTTCTGGTCAACTAAAATATGGTCATCGGGGTTTGAAGGAATCTGGTGCAGAATTTTCTCCAATAACTGGGGCCTGATCTTGCATGCACATCCCAGTGAATGGGTGTAGGAGGTCAACCTGATGCTATTCTGTTCATCCTTTTCTGCTGCCGGCTTGTCGGATCTGTTCAACCGGTTAAAAGCACCAACGATGAAAAGAATGGCCCGGTCAACTTCCTCTTCGGTCGTCATCCTTCCCAGCGAAAATCTTATGGTTCCCATGGCGAAACGGTAAGGCACCTGCATTGCCGCAAGCACACCCGAAACGTCCTTCCGGTCGGAATGACAGGCAGCCCCTGCAGAGGCAGCGACTTCTTTCATTTCGTTTAAAAGTAAGGCTGCATCAATATCCGGGAATCCCAGACTCAGCGTGTTAGGCAAACGATAATCAGGGTGACCGTTCAGTCTGACTTCAGGAATATAACGCTGAATTCCTTCATGCAGTCGATCGCGAAGTCGTTTTATTTCCTCCGATCGGGCTTGCAGGATATCCTGGCCGCCTGCATCTGTAAAAAGGGTGGCAGCCGCACCCAAACCGGCTATGTGCATGACATTTTCAGTTCCCGGTCTGATGTTTGATTCGTGATCTGCTCCATGCATCAGTTTTTCCAGACGGATTCCCCTTCTGATGTACAATGCACCTATGCCTTTGGGGGCGTAAAGTTTATGACCAGCGACCGAAAGGAGGTCAACCGACATTTCGTTTACATCCGTTCTGATCTTCCCGATCGACTGGGCAGCATCGGAGTGAAACAGGATATGCCGTTCCCGTGCAATTCTGCCGATTTCAGCAACAGGCTGAATGGTCCCTGTCTCATTATTCGCATGCATAATGGATATCAGGATCGTTTCGGGGCGGATAGCCTTTTCAATCGTTGAAGGATCGATCCTGCCCGTGCCGTCGACCGGTACAAAAGTGATATCGAAACCATTTTTTTCAAGCCACCGGCATACCTCCGTGACAGCAGGATGCTCTATGGAACTGGTAATGATATGGTTCCCCCGGTCACGATAGGCATATGCAACTCCTTTAATCGCCAGGTTGTTTGATTCGGTGCCCCCGCTGGTGAAAATAATCTCATCCGGATCAGCATGAAGAAGCGCGGCAACCTGGCTTCGGGCGACCTCAATTGCTCTTTTGGTATCGGTCCCATAACTGTGGATACTCGACGGATTTCCAAAGAAGTAGTCGAGGTAAGGCTGCATCGCGGCTATGACCTGTGGGTCAACCGGAGTCGTGGCATTGTAATCAAGGTATATCGGTTTCACTTAATATAATTTTTTTCACAAATTTTTTAATCGCTTTTGCAATTTCGCGGGCATTGCCGTGCTCCATTTTAAAGTCATAGATCCGCAAATCCTTTCTTCGTTCAAGCGTGTGCTGATAGGCTTTGTCATAGTACTTCAAGGTGATCCCGGCAACAATTTGAAAATCTCCGGCCCAAAGTGCATCCAAAGCAATTTTAGTCTCGGTTCCACCCAGCCGGAGCCTGATTTTTTGAATAGCCTCAGCCAAAACGGATTTGTCAAACAGGGCGTAATCATGTACCAGTCTCTCTATTCGGAATTCTGTATCGACTTTTAACCGGATCATCACAGATCTGCACAGTTTGTCATTAATCGGTTCGGGTAATGTGACATTTCCGATCATCCGGCTTTCATCTTCAATCCATAACGGTTTCCGTGGGTCAAGGTCCAGCCAAAGGTCTCCCAGATTGTTCTCAAATTGTTCGTTGGTTGGCTGGACCGGTTGTCCCAGTGCTCCGAAAACACTGCCCTTGTGACATGCAAGGCGTTCCAGGTCAATGATCTGTTCACCTTCCTCTTGCAACGCATGAAGAATCTCAGTTTTTCCGCTCCCCGTGAAACCACCCAGAATAAAAACCGGTCGGAGTTCTGAAAGTTGTTCTCTTATGTGATGACGAAATGCCTTGTACCCGCCCCCGAGAAGAAACACCTCAAACCCTGCATTCCTGAAAACCTCCGCCATTGCCGAGCTGCGCAGTCCGCCACGCCAGCAATGAACCAGAATCCTGCCTCCGGGCGATACAACTTCCCGGAGAGACCTGAGATACTCTTTGACCTTTGGAATAGCTATGTCAAGTCCATGGGCAAATGCTTCATCCGGGTTGACTTTTGTGTAAAGAGTCCCAACCTGTGACCGCTCCTCGTCGGTAAACAAGGGTATGTTATGAGATCCCGGGATATGACCCTGGGCGAACTCAGAAGGGGACCTTACATCAACAATTGTTTTAAACTGTTTGTACAAAATCGGAGTTATCGATTCGATTGCTGAAATCATCGGCTGAAATGTACGATTCGTCAAAATTAATCCCGATTTGGCTAACCGACAAATGTTTTGATTGTACATTTGTAATCATTTCTGATCATGAAGTCAACAAACAAGTGGTTAATCCCACTGATTCTTGTCGCAGGATTTGTTTTTATCCTTTCCCTACGACAGCTTTCCGACCCGGACCTCGGATTTCATCTGAAATATGGCCAATGGATCGCGCAGCATCATCAAGTACCCACCCATGATCTAAGTACTTATTCTGTAACAGCCAATCGTTATATTGATCTTCAATGGCTGTTTCAGGCATTAATCTTCCAATGCTACAGGTGGGGAGGCTATCCGGCGATCTCCATCCTGGTATGCATCCTGGTATGCACAATATTTCTTATTCTATTGATCATGAACCGAAAGGAGGGCATCCCGCTTCCCAGTACGATTTTCTGGTTCCTGATCGCATTCTTACTTATAGATCCGAGAATAGCCCCTCGACCTGAACTGTTTACATTCATTTTCATACTGGTCACCCTGCTGATACTGGATGACTATACCCAGCGAACCAAAGACAGGCTATTTCTGCTCCCAATCACCATGCTTTTCTGGTGCAATATGCATGCGCTTTTTATTCTGGGCATCTTCATTATCTTCGTCTATGCAGTCGCGAAATGGATTGAAGACAAAAAAGCTGACAGGCGTTTGTTCCTGTGGGCCATTATTTCATTGACAATATGCATTTTAAATCCTTATAGATTAAATGGATTGTTGTTTCCCTGGGAACTTCTCACGCGGTTCGACCCCGATAATTTGTTTAACCAACATGTCCAGGAGTTTATCCCGTTCTTTGCTAACCGTGAATTCCTGTTTCGCGACTATCTTTTTCTGTTGCTTTTTCTGGGTACGCTCCTACTGGTTATTTTGAATTTTTCAGCCACCCGTGTCCATGAATTGATTCTACTTTCATGTACTGCAATCCTTGCAATAACTTCAATCAGAAACATACCGCTTTTTGTCCTGGTAAGCTTCCCCCTGGTAAACCGGCTATCTGCCACGACCCTGCAACGATTCCGGTACCGGTCAAAATTCCTTTCCGGTTCTGTTTTCCTGATACTTATCATGATCCCATCCTTTTTGATACCACGCCTTATCACCAATGCCTTTTACCTTGAAAGCAAATCTTTTAACAAAACCGGACTGGGAATCAACCCAAGTCATCAACCGTACGATGCAACCAGATTCCTGCTTGATCATCATCTGGATGGAAAGGTCATGAACAGTCTCGGTTTTGGCGGATGGCTTTCGTGGGTTCTGCCCCAACCGGTTTTTATCGACGGACGTCTTGAAGTAATGAAGGAATCATTGTATCAGGATATAACGAAAAGTTGGGACGGCGGGCTCCCACACCTGATAGCCCGGTACGAGCCGGATTTAATCATTTATAACTATTTGAAATACTATCCATGGACCTTGCAGTTGAAGGAGATGAAATCCTGGCGACTTATTTATGCCGATGGGTTTTCCGCGATTTTCGCACGGCAGAATTACAGGTCAGATATTCCTGAATTAAACCTGTTTACCTTGCCCGAGATTTCCGGTCTGACAAAGAACGGAATCGCCGGATCATGGATTCGTGGATTTTATTGCCAACCCGATTTCCCAACCATTGATTCACTGCACATGGCCTTGTTCCGGGCACAGATGATATCGGGAAATTACCGGGAACAGAACAAACAACAGGCCCGGATCCAATTTGATGCTGCCAACGGGCTATACAAAGAAAAGCTGTTCCGGGAGGCCGTTGCTCATTATGATACAGCCATTCAACTGGATCCCGGTTACTCCAAAGCATATAACAACCGTGGAATGATCCGGGCTCTGTATTTCCATGATCTTTCGGGAGCCATCGCCGACTTTAACGCTGCCATCCGGATTGATCCGGACTATGCGGATGCGTGGGTCGGTCGTGGATCGGTGAAATTCATGCTGAAAGACCCTGAAGGAGCCTGCAACGACTGGAAAAAAGCTCAACTACTGGGAAGTCAGCAAGCCGGCAGGTTGATCGAGCTAAACTGCAATCATAAATAATTCGTACCTTTGCGCTTCAATTTTTCTCTCCATGAGCGATTTCATTCATCATGAATGTGGTATTGCCCTGGTACGCCTTCTGAAACCTCTCGAGTTTTATCTTTCAAAATACGGAACACCATTTTATGGTTTGAACAAACTGCATCTTTTGATGCAGAAACAGCACAACAGAGGCCAGGACGGGGCAGGGATTGCCTCCATTAAGTTCAATCTCGAACCCGGCAACCGGTTTATCAACCGTATCCGGTCAAACGCCAACGGACCGATCCGGGATATTTTTAATATGGTCGGTCAGATGATCAAAGACCTGGAGGAACGCCACCCGCAAAGAATAACCGATGTTACATGGTTGAAACAAAAGGTCGATATCCTGGGAGAAATGTACCTGGGCCATCTCCGGTATGGGACCTATGGCAAGAACAACATTTTGAATCTGCATCCGCTGATACGTGAAAACAACTGGATGACCAAGAACCTGGTCCTTGCAGGAAATTTCAACATGACCAATGTCGATGAATTATTCAACAAACTGATTGATCTTGGCCAATACCCGGTCGAAACAAGCGATACCATCACCATTCTCGAAAAAATCGGTCACTTTCTGGATGAAGAGAATGAAGAGCTGTACCAGAAATTTAAATCAAAAGGATATCCAAAGAGATCCATTACCCATCACATCGCCAAAAACCTGAATGTACAGAAAATCCTCCGCCGGGCTGCCAAAACATGGGATGGCGGTTATGTCATTGCAGGAATGTTTGGCCACGGCGACGCATTCGTTATGCGTGATCCATCGGGCATCCGTCCCGCATTTTATTATTACGATGAGGAAATTGTGGTAGTTACTTCCGAACGGCCGGCTATCCAGACAGCTTTAAATATTTTCGAAAGTCAAATCACGGAATTAAAGCCGGGGCATGCCCTGATCATCAAGAAAGAGGGTAAAATAACCGAAAAACAAATCCATAAACCGGTCGAAAAGAGGTCCTGCTCCTTTGAACGGATCTACTTTTCACGCGGTACCGATTTTGAGATTTACCGGGAGCGGAAAAAACTGGGAAACTTCCTCGCCCCTGCCATTCTTCGCGCCATTGACCATGATATTGAAAATACCGTTTTCTCATATATTCCAAATACAGCAATTGATGCCTATTACGGCCTTATTGAAGAGGTGGGTTCCTTTTGTGATAAGATAAAAATTGAAAGGATTCTGGAAACAGGGAATGACCTTAATAGGGAAACACTGAATAAAATCTTCAACCTGAAGCCCAGAGCTGAAAAAGTTGCAGTTAAAGACGTTAAACTCCGGACTTTTATTACCCAGGATTCACAACGCGATGATCTGGCTGCACATGTTTACGATATCACTTACGGCAGTATCAGGAGGGGTATCGATAACCTCGTAGTTCTCGATGATTCGATTGTCAGAGGTACAACGCTCAAACAAAGCATCCTGCGTATTTTAGACCGGCTGGGGCCCAGGCGTATCGTGATCGCCTCTTCAGCCCCTCAGATCCGGTATCCCGACTGTTACGGGATCGACATGGCCCGGATCAGTGATTTCATCGCGTTCAAGGCAGCCATTGAACTGTTAAAGGAAACGAACCAGGAACATGTCATCAACGAGGTTTACCGAAAATCCAAACTTCAGGAACAACTTCCGAAAGAAAAGATCGTAAATTTTGTAAAGGAAATCTACCAGCCCTTTTCACCGGATCGGATCTCTTCAAAAATCTCAGCTTTACTTACTCCGGCAAATTGCAGGGCACAGGTTCAGATAGTTTACCAGACTATAGAGGACCTGCATAACGCTATTCCGGATCACAAGGGAGATTGGTATTTCACAGGCGATTACCCGACCCCGGGTGGGAATAAAGTCGTGAATAAAGCCTTCATTAACTATATTGAAGGCCGAAATGTAAGAGCCTACTGAAAAGTACGATTCAGACCGGGTGATCCCGGGAATATGACCTTTTTTTAATCCCTTATTTCAGCATGGATCCTGTCAGCCAGGTGTTGAAACTCCTCCGGAGTGAAATGGAGTTTTGGTTTCCTGAAATCCATATCAAACATTGATTTCAAAGGAATGAGGTGAATATGCGCATGGGGAACTTCAAGTCCGATCACCGTGATTCCGATCCGCTGGCAGGGCACTACTTTTTCGATAGCCTTCCCTACTTTTTTCGCAAAATTCCACAATCCAGCATGCAGTGAATCATCGAGGCTGAGTATATAATCAATCTCTGTTTTGGGAATGACGAGTGTATGTCCTTCCTGTAACGGGTTTATATCTAAAAATGCCAGGTAATGATCATCTTCAGCTACCTTGTAACAAGGTATTTCGCCAAGGACAATCCGGGTAAAGATGGTAGGCATAGTTATTGGTTTTGACGTGAAATTTCAACAATCTGAAAAGTGATCTTTCCGGCCGGAACAATAATTTCGACATGTTCTCCGATACTTTTTCCAAGTAGTCCCTTGGCAATGGGTGAACTGACTGAGAGCTTACCGGTTTTTATATTTGCTTCGTTTTCAGGAACAAGGGTATAAGAAACCATGGAACCATTCTGGGTATTCTTAATGGTCACGGTTGAAAAAATCAAAACTTTCGAGTTATCAAGTTTTCGTTCATCAATCAGCCTGGCATTGCTTATTACCTCCTGAAGTTTGGAGATCTTCAATTCGAGCATCGACTGAGCCTCTTTAGCCGCAGCATATTCGGCATTCTCCGAAAGGTCGCCTTTGTCTCTCGCATCAGCAATTTGTCGTGATATCGCTGGTCTTTCGACAGTTGTAAGATGACTTAGTTCTTCTTTAAGCTTCTCCAGTCCTTCAGAAGTATAATATTTTATATCAGACATTTCAGAGATTTTTTGTGTTAATATAATAAGGCAAAAGACCCTATGAAAGGGTCCTTTTGCCAAAAAGAAAATAAGATAAACTTTAAATCCTATGATTAAAAGTTAAGTTTAATGCCAACACTATGGGTTCCCTGGAAGGGATTGGTAGCGCGGAATGAATAATCAATCGCAATACCTGTTTCCTTTTCCTTGTTAAATGGAACAGAAACGGTGAATCCTGCGCTCGGGCCTGTGAAAACAGTTCCGCGTTCTGAAAGATCAGTCTCAAAAATACCGTTCTGGTAAGTATAACCCGCTCTTAGTTGCAGGTAATACTTCAGTGCATACTCGAGTCCCAATGTGAACTGATCTTTGGTAAATGAATTTGATGTAAAGTTGCCGGCCAGTGTGATCCGGTGCATTTCGCCGATCAGGAAGTCATAAGAGGCGCCGATCCTTAAAGTAGCCGGAAGCTCATATTTGGCAGAGCGTTGTTCAACGGTAAACTGGTCATTGTCATTTCCATGGCCAGGAATTACGCCGCGGAAGGAAAGACCATCCCCGGTAAACCGCATAGGAGCTCCTACGTTTTTCAACGCGATCCCGAATTTGATCTGCTCCTTTTCACCGGTCACGTATTGGATACCCGCATCAAGAGCAATAGCAGTAGCGCTGGCGTCGGAAATGGTCTCGGTAATAAGCTTTACCGTGATCCCTCCATAAATACTGTTGGAGAACGCCTTGGCATAGGAAAGATTGATGTTCATGTAATTCGGACTAAAGGTACCCTGGATCGGTTCCGGAGAGCTGACGGTGGTAATATCGATATCGCCGAAGCTCATCGACATAACGGCTGCCGTCAGAACGCCACCATTCTGACCCAGTTTCTGACTTAATCCGAATGCCATCAGATTAACTCCTGAGCCACTCAGCCAGTTCGTGTAAGAGAAAATGATCTCGGTCCCTTTGGTAAAACCAGTACCGGCGACATTGGTAAAAATTGCCTCAAGTCCCTGTGTATTGGCCGTTCCGACAGAACCCCAACCCGAACTTCGCGCCCAGGGATTGATCAGCAATTCCGATGCCCCAGCCTGACCTGAACGGTCCTTGTTACCAGCTGTTACTTTATCTAAAGGAATTAAAATCAATCCCATCAGAAATATCGCAACCAAGCAGCTATATATTTTTTTCATAATCCTGGAATTTTTTTGTTTGCTATTCATTAAATATCAGACATTACAAGGAGTTCAAGTCAACAGGTCGCAAGATTCCAAACCATTTTATGGTACGTTCGCCAAGACCATCGGCCTTAACGTGGATCAGATAGACACCCCCGGCAATCGGAATTCCGGCAAAATTCTTCAAATCCCAATCAATTGAAGTTTTTGCATCAGTCGCTTGCCCGGCAGTTGATGAACGTGGTTGTGGAATGCCTGACTTGTCGACATTGAACTGCCGTATCAGCGTTCCGCTCATATCAAAAATGGTAACCGTACATTTGGTCGGAAGATTTACAATCTTAATCCGATTATCAAGCTGATTGGTTTCATAATCGTCATAAGCGTAATAGGGATTAGGTACTACATTGATCAGGTCGAGATCGGTGGTTGCCTTGTCCTGGTTGTCCTTTGAGGTCGAAATGGTCTTTGTATCGAAAATATACATCGGGTAATTCCTGTTGACGGTATCAGTCGAACCGGCAGGCAACGGCGAGGAATAATAACGCTGATAAGGTTTCGATACCCTGATTTTGGTTGTCACCGCGTTACTTAACCATTCTTTGCCTTCAACAGCCAATGGCGCATTAACATACATTGCAGTGCCATAGGTGTAATCCTTATAAATGGTCGAAGGAATCTTCAGCATGGATGACATGATGTAGGCGCCGGCATCGTAAGCAGGGAAATCAAGTTTTATTCCCGAGATTGCCGGGTAGGACCTGTTCGCCATGATATAAACGAAATGCTGGCCTCCGAATACCGGAACGCCTGAGTTGTCATAAACTCTTGAAGTTGGGTTCCAGATCATGTCGCGACCGTTATCGGCAACCAGCCAGGAATTTTCACCGAACATCATGTTCAGCCTTTCGCCGGTTTCAAGATTGATGGCATACCCCGGGAACCATCCCATTCCCGTTGCACTGATGTAATTCGAATTGTATAACGGATTGCTGCTGACAACCCCGGTATCTCCGTCAACGTTCACGGAGGCGTGAATTCTGAAATTGAACAGTTTTGCTCCGCCTTCTGCAAGTTGTGTCTTTGGACAAAGTTCTACAACCGGGCAACGGGTCCACAGTTCCTTGACGGGCGTAATTACAATATCCACACTGGCCAGATTATCCATGGTCGACAGCAACTTTGATCTTTTACTCGATGCTGCGCCGCCATAAAGCTCATCGCCATTGATAGCTGCAAGTGGGTAAGGAGCCCAGATACCTGCCTGGATCTTCTGGAAATTCTTATTCGGGTCCCAGGGCTGTCCGACATCACCGGCGCCCATGTTCCAGTCATAATACGCTGCAGTTGAACCTTTATAGGTCCCGGACCTTACCCAGTTCTGTGCCGATTGAGGAATATCACTGTCGATGACCCCGGTGAGCCAGGCCTTGGTACTATCTTCAAAGAGGGCTGGTGATGCATAAAGCAATCCGTTCGTGGCGGTCACAGTTCCTCTGATGGAGTCGCCTGCATTAGGAACCTGCTGAATGGTGAGCGCAAGTCCCAGGTCAAGGAATAGCTGTTCATATTGATAAATAGTGGTGGTATCCGACCGGAATTGCTGGTGTGTACTATTATTGATAAGTGTCCATTTCCCAAACTGGATTTTCTTGGTATTGGTGAAAGGATTATTGACGCTTACAGTTACCATCGAATCAAATTTCACGGTATATTCTCCGGGGACCACATTCAGCGGATCGATCACTTTAACCTGCAGAGGTCCTTTCCCTACAAGATAGGTAGGTTTGTAAGCAATCGGGTAATCGGGATCTCCGAGTTTGGTTTTGGTGGAATCAATGGGAGGTTTAGAAAGGATTTCCTGGATGGTGGCCTCGCTGAAATCGAGGATCATTCCACCGTTTCCCTGGCCCTGGATACGCGTGATTATAGGACCCTGTCCATAAACCGAATTGGTTACGGATCCCAGCGGAATATGCGGAATCCCGGTATAGACCTTGATATTGCTTCGGCCCTGCAGATAGGGAGTCTTCTGCCCGTCGAGGGCTGTCGGGTCATTCTGGATATATTTTTTATACTGGTTATAGGCATATGCCACCGCGACATAGTAATACTGTTTGTGATTGATCAGATTCTCATCGCCGGTTGCAAACATATCCTTGGTAAATACAAAGGAGTGACGGATTCCCTGATCCTCACCATCTACCATTATTTCACCGATTTCACCACCCAGGTTCTGGTCATAAGTCCAGTTCACAAGTTTAGAGACACCATTTTCAACATCACACTGGGCAACCAGCCTTACTTTGCTCTCATCTCCGATATCGGCAGCTGAAACAGTGGCATCTTTCAACTGGTAAATCTGGTACCCTTCAAAATGGTACAACGAGTCATTACGTTTGTTGTGCGGAAGCGTGTCCGGGTTGGGGATGGTCGGGTCAAATTCCTGATACTTCTCTCCGAAATTATTACCGGCATCATTGGTTTTTCTGTTGGAAATATATACAATGAGCTGTTTATCCATCTCTTCAATAGTCAGATCCGGAGCATTGGGACCATTTAACACGGCAAAGCAGTTATCGAACAATTGCTGACATTTATCGTCAACAATCTGCAGGAGCCGGACTGATTCTTCAGCGGTTCCTGTAATGGACCGGGCCCAGGGAATACCAACGGTAATGTAGTTACAGGCTCCCGGCATCAAGGTAAACGGACCTGCCGATTGCATAAACCGACGGTCCTGGGGATTGTTCTTTGCTGTGACTTCAGTCCAGTATTTTTCTCCTACCGGAGGTTGTCCGGCGGTTCCCCAGTCGCAAAGGTCGGTCAGACCCGGAAACATGAAGTCGCATTCAGGTCCGAGACCACCTGCTGAGTAGTGTGCATTCCCGCTGTAAATCATCTTTGAATTGTCTTTCCAGATACCGCGGAGGAACAGATAATATTCAGGAGCATAAGAAGGGTCGGTCATATACGACGGGACCCCGGCATTACTGTTATTATGGTAAACGAAACGGCGCATCCCGAAACGCTCATTATCTTTTATCCCGTCACCAAAATTAATTCCGTTGATGGCATCAGATTTTACCAGGAAGTTACCTTCGTAAATTTCACCGGGGCCATAACGCATGGTTATCTCAGTTCCGTTAAGTCCTACAATGTCGCAACTTCCTTTAAAGGATGGTCCTTTTTCGCTGGAGCCCTTGTAGGCGGGATTATCAAATCCGTCCGGGTCAAGGTAGGGACCCTGGAAAAAGTCGACGCCTACGGCAGGTGGATGGGCGCCGTAAGCATAAGTCTGACCGGTTCCGTCAATAGGAGTTCCGTTATAGCAATACCCAAGACCACGGTTTACATCACAACCCACGTAGTCATCGTTGGCATATCCCAAATCCGGATCAACCCATTGGCTGAAATAGGTCCCGGTGAGGGTGTAAGTCGACCGGTTAATCAGTTCGTAGGAGTAAAAGGTCATGTTGTTGATTTCGTCGTTTGTGGCAAAGGCAAAATATTGGGCCCGTATCTCCATACCGATCGGGTCGCCGGTTGTTTCAGAGTGATAATTACCCTTGTCATTGTAAACGCTCCAGAGGGTCTGGTCGCCTTTCAGTACCTGGTCGACCAGAATACCCATGGTATCGGTCGGTCCGCCGTTCTTGATTTTTGCACGGGCTATCAGCTCACCGGGTTTCAGATATTTCGGACAGAGTTTATTAGCCAGGTCATAGTAAGGATAATCGCCCTGACGCGGATCATATACCCCGTCGTTATTGATATCCATGAAAGGAGCGAGATAGTAAGCCTGTCCCTTTGATTTGTTTCCGTGTGCAGGCCAATCGAGGATTGACTTGGGAATGGAATAATCAGGATATTCAGCCTGATTGTCCCACCAGGCCAGGAATTCCTGCACCTCAGCACGGGTCATTGGGAACAGTTTATCGTATTGGGCGCAGGTTTCGGCATCAATGGCTGCAGTGCCATCAACAGTAAGAGGTCCCGGCCAGAAATCGTTTTTAACATGCGAAGGGTTCCCGGTACCTTGTCCGTACCTGTAAGCCGCCAGTTTTAAGTTGTTATTGATATCGATACCACCAATCCAGAGGGAGAAGGAGAACATGGAAGTTTTCTTGGATCCCTTTGGAATTTCATACTCGGCATTTTCGAGGAACCACCCGTTACCATAGGAATAACAAAGGGTTCTGACGTTATTGATATCAAGATATTTATAAGTGGAGCCGGAGGCGCAACCGGCTGCAGTTTCCTTCAGGGTATTGGTGCTCTTTCCACTTGCTACGTGCACTTCCTCGGCACGAACAACACTTGTAACCACCATCAAGCTGAGCGCAATCACTAAGAGGCGATGTATATTTTTCATAGTTGCATTATTTAATGATAGACGGGTATTTCTTCTTATGGACATGGTTAAATACATTAGAAATTAAACATAACACCTAAACGGATTGTCCGCGGAGCGCTATAACGGTATGGATTGTCCATCGAGATCGTATAAAGATCCCTGAAGGACTGTTCATTGACCTGCTGACTGATGGCATTTTGCCATTCGGGAGCGGAGAGGTATCCATCGTCGTTGGCAGTACCGGTATAGGGATAAACTGCCGTCACATTCATGGTATTTAACAGGTTGGTAAATTCGAAATAGACATTGAAGGTGCCCATCTTTTTCTTGGTCAGCATGAAATTAAAGTCTTTGTCAACCCGGGCATTGATCAGGAACTGCCAGGGAAGGCGGGCGCCGTTGATACTTCCCTTGATGGGGCCCATGGCTCCCTGATACAGGATCTTGCTGGTCTTTGTGTACGGTGTTCCCGAACCTCCGGTGAGGGTAATGTTGGCTCCAAAGTTCGAAAGGATCTGTACAGGTGATTTTCCGCTTTTTTTGCGTTTGATCACGGGTCCGTTATAGTCTTTGCCGGAGCCCCAGCGATAGTCGAGGCTGATGTTGAACTGGTGACGGCGGTCGAAGTTCAGCGGGTTCAACGTACGCAGGTTGGGCTGATCGGAACGGATAATGGTTGAAGCGGCATTGGCATCTGAACCGGTACCGTCGGCAAATTGCAGGGTATAATTAAAACGGACGCGGGCATTTCCCGAACGCCGTAAGTCATACGTAAGGGTCAATCCCTTAACGGTACCGAAGTCGATATTGGTATACGAATAGTATGTTTTGGGGTAGGCGCCGGTCAGGCGGTACTGCTGGATCTGATCACGCATTTCACGATAAAACACGGATAATTTCAGCGAAGAGGCATTGTTGATTTTCTGCTGGAATCCCAGTTCATAGTCAATGGTCCTTTCGGGTTTCAGAGCGGGATTGTTGATGGTACCCGTGGCTCCGGTCACTCCAAGATAATAATAAGAAACAGGATCAATCTGAACCTCTGCTGATGAAGGCCGTTGAGTCAAGATATCATAATGTGCATAGAACAAAGCATCGTCAGAGATCGGGAAGGAGAATGAAATACGGGGCATCCAGTTGGTTTGAGGCTCATAATCCTTGAAAACGTTGGGAGAAAGCGTTTTTGACTGGTTTGGCACCAGGTAAGGCATAACCCCGTTTCCTCTGTCAAGCACAGATTCCGGGTCAGTGATCACACTACCTTCGGAGTTGTACCAGACATTACCGTTTCTATAACCGGTGATGGCAGAAGGATTGTTCCCGTCATCAACATAAACCACATAATCGCTGCCCATGCTTGTTGGGTGAGAAACAATCTGACCGTTTATGTCTTTAACCTCTCCGACTGTTTTTGCCTCGTAAAAAAGGTAAGGATCCTTTAAGATCATCTGGTTGGCGTCGAAACGGTCAACCCGGACCCCGATATTGAAAATCAGGTCTTTAAAAGCGAATTTATCCTGAATATACCCGGCCATGTAAATGGGCTGATACGATCCGATGGCCCTGGTAAAATTCCCATCCGCATCTTTCTGATTGAAGAAATCCTCAAAACTCGGGTTGCTCGAGAGTTTTTTACCGGTGTAATCATAACCATAATAGTTAACAATAGGGTCACCATTGAAGAATAATTCATCGGCATCGAACATATCGAGGGTAAAAAGATCGCCGGTAACATGGGATGTATGCAGGTTCATGTCGGCGTCGTAATAATTAATTGAATTCTCGGCAAAACTATAGGAATCGATATCGATATAATCGACCCCGTCGACAGGCAGACCGAGTTTCTTACGAAGATTTATATCAAAGGTACGCTGCAGGGTTTGCACATATTTACGTGCATAATTAATGGTATCCATGAATACTCCGTCACGGTAAACCGGGTGGGGGTTGGCCAGGTCAAGGTCTTTAAGCTGGGCGTTTGTCAAACCGCGCATGATTCCCCACAAACTTCTGCCGGCTATCCCAAAGCCTGAACTTTTTCGTTGCTGATATTGTAACCCCAACTGGATTTCATGGTTGCCGAAGTCGGCCGCGAAGGAGGCATTGACGGCAAGCTGATCGCTGGTGCTTTCAGAATAGGAATCGGGACGGTTCCCAACGCCGTTGAACAGGTTATAAGGTGCAGCCGGTTCCATTCCGTTGATCAGACCGCGACCCGAGATAATTTCATCAAGGTTTTGATAATGTCCTTCGGGATCATCAAAGAAACCGTAGTACTGTGTAGTCCAATTGGCTGATGAAGGATTGATATCTGAAGGTTTAAAGATCACCACGGTATCGCGGGTACCATTCTGAAGGTGGGCCCATTTTTGTATAACAGAGTCATAAGCAAGCTCGGGAGTGTAAGCGCGGGTAGTCTGGGTGGCAAAACTGCCGATATAACCATATTGGAAATAGTTTTTCTGATGTTCGGCATCTTCGGTTTTAGCAAATGAACGGGTGAAGTCGGCCCCGATGGAGTAATAAATATTTTTTACGAAACTCTTACTTTCGGCAGCTGTCGGGAACCTCTGTGTGAACCTTCCGTTAACACGCCAGGTATAACCATTTGAATGTGAGTTGTTCTGCCAGTTCATCAGGGAGCTGGCGAAACTGAAATTCCGTGAATCATACCATGCAAAAGTTCCTCCCACCGACACGTTGATGGTCGGGGAGACCCGGAAATCGAGTTTGCCTGATACATTAATGTTGGTTCCGGCTGAATTCAGGGTCGTTTTTGTCCGCTCCATCTGATTATACGTGATGAATTCGGAGTTGTAGAACACCGAATTATTCTGGCCATACAACCGGAGCGGAGTCAGGTTCAGGTAATCCTGAACATCGTCGGTGACTTTATAATTGGCAAAGGCTGCCGGAGCGCCGTCTTTCTGATAAATGAAGTCGCCGGCAATGAAAAATCCCATGATCGGGGTCTTGGTTCCCCTTACAGTATCTTTTTTGGAAACAACGGGACCGGTAAAGTTCAGACCAACACGGTTGTATCCGAAGGCATCCAGATACTGGGAAGTCTGGAGGTCGATTCCGCCGGAGAAATCCTTTGAAGGCCCCTTGGTAGTAACATTAATAATACCACCCGTGGCATCACCATAAGCAGCCGGTGTACCACCCAGGATCACTTCAACCTGCTCAATAGCGCTTTGAGGCAGAGCATTGTTCCCGGTAACACGCATACCGTCGATGTAATAAACGGTACCTGATGATCTTTGACCACGCATACTCGTGATATTCCCGTTGGCATCGGTGGTAACCCCTCCGACCGTTGTGGCTACTGCGGTGGCAGATTTATTGGCCATTTTCGAAATTTCCTCCGAGGTTACGGTTCCCCCCGAAGTAGTCTGGTCCTTCGAGATCAAAGGCACTTTGTAATCGACTACTTCAATCTCCTGAAGATTGGTGGTGGATGCTTCGAGCTCAACATCCTGGAAGGTTATCTTTTCAGAGAAAATGATGATCCCGCGGATCATAAACGGTTTGTAACCCACAAAACTTGCCTTCAGGTCGACCTTCCCCGCGGGGACCGGCTTGATCTGAAAATTACCGTCAAAATCGGATGTGGATCCGCCAACCTGAACACCCCCAACCTCAGCGACAACATTGGCAAAGGAAATTGGCTCTTTTGTCTGCTTGTCAATGATCTTTCCCTTAAGAGTACCAGATCCGGATTGTGAGAATACCAACAAGCTTGTTGCCAGTACTAATCCAATAGTAAGTAGTAAATTTCTTAACATACCATACAATTTTATGTTAGATTATTATTGCGCTTAGAAAAGGCGGTAAAAGTAATAATTATTTAAAATATAATTCAAAATTTTTAGTTGGCTATTCAAATATATAACCATTCTAAATTAGCCTGAAGTCTTTTATACAAAATGAAATAAATAATCGGTAAAGTGCCTAAAAATAAGGCTAAGCCACCTTTTTTTTAAGGTTTCAGGGGAGTATTCTTTCTGGACTCTTTCCGGGTCTGTTTCATCCGGGATTTGGTATCTTTTGACTGCATTTTTTGGTGCCTTTTTACCGCCTGTTCATATTTCTTCACGGCCTCCTTTTTTTTCTTTTCGCGTTCCTTCTCGATCCTTCGCTGATTCACTTTTGACTCCTGGGGAGGTAAACCGGAAAACAGTAACGGACAAACAAAAAAAAGAATCGTCAGGGTCAAAGCCCACCGGCGGATTTCCAAACGCATATTGTGAACCTGTTTTATAACGGGTACGATAATATTCTTATACAAAGTAACGTTAAAAATCGGATATTTGTTGCACCGTTGACCTGAACATGAAAAGTGTGATCCGACTGCTGACGATCAGCATGCTGTTCCAGTTATTATTAATCCCGTCTTCCTGTAAGAAAGAGGAAGACGCACCTGAGATACCTTATGTGTATGTCAGCATTGCACTCGATCCCAACGGAACCAAGTATATCCATCTGAATACCGTAAATGGTTGGGAAACAGTGAACGGTGGATATAACGGGATTCTGATCTTCAGGAAATCTGTCAATGAGTTCGTTGCATTCGAACGAGCCTGCCCATACGATCCTACTTCCAGCGGAGCTCAGATCCGGGTCGAGGCTTCCGGTATTACCTGTTATTGCCCGGTATGCAATTCGAAATTCATTATGACCGACGGGACTCCCTACGAGGGACCATCGCGCTACCCGTTAAAACAGTACACCACTATGTACGATGGCACCATGCTTTACATTTCCAATTAATAACGGGGAATGTGCGCAGGAAAATTTTATTGAGTGAATGAGTGAATGAGCGAATGAGTGATTGAGTGAATGTGTGAATTAAAGAATTGAAGGATCTTCCATTTTCAATTGTCCATTGTCCAGCCTAGTATCTGTAATGTTCCGGTTTGTAAGGTCCTTCAGCTGGAACGCCTAAATAATCGGCCTGTTCGGGAGTAAGCTTCGTTAATTTGACTCCCAATTGCTCCAGATGCAGCCGTGCAACCTCTTCATCGAGTCTTTTTGGCAAACGGTAAACATCTATGGCATAATTATTTTTCCAAAGTTCGAGCTGGGCGAGGGTTTGATTGGTAAATGAATTCGACATGACAAAAGAGGGGTGGCCTGTGGCGCATCCCAGGTTTACCAGTCTCCCCTCGGCAAGAAGGTAAATTATCTTACCTTCCGGATAGACATATTTATCGACCTGGGGTTTGATATTGATCTTTCTGATTCCGGGCCACTGATTTAACTGGCTGACCTGTATCTCGTTGTCAAAATGGCCAATGTTACATACTATGGCTTCATCTCTCATTTTGGAAAGATGCACAGCTGTTATGACATCTTTATTCCCGGTTGTTGTGACAAAAATATTTCCCTCCTGCAGGGCATCCTCCAGGGTGCTCACTTCGAATCCCTCCATGGCAGCCTGCAGTGCGCATATCGGATCGATCTCTGTCACAATAACACGGGCTCCGTATGATTTCATCGATTTCGCACATCCCTTCCCCACATCGCCATATCCCAGAACTACAACCACTTTCCCTGCAATCATCACATCCGTAGCCCGCTTAATACCATCGGCCAGTGACTCGCGGCAACCGTAAAGATTATCAAATTTGGATTTTGTTACCGAATCATTGACGTTAATCGCCGGTACCAACAACGATCCCTTTTCCTTCATCTGATAGAGGCGATGAACCCCGGTGGTAGTCTCTTCGGATACACCTTTCCAGGAAGCAACCGTCCGGTGCCACCTTGTCTTATCCTCAACATAGATTTGCTGTAGTTGATGGTAAAATGCATTTTCATCGTCATTACCTGCAACGGTATTCAACAATCCGGGGTCATTTTCCGCCTCATAGCCTTTATGGATCATCATGGTGGCATCCCCACCGTCATCGACAACCAGGGTAGGGCCCTGTCCGCCCGGGAAACTCAGTGCCATACCGGTACACCACCAGTATTCATCGAGTGTCTCCCCTTTCCATGCAAAAACCGGGATTCCTTTAACTGCAATGGCTGCAGCAGCGTGATCCTGAGTAGAAAATATATTGCAACTTGCCCATCTTACATCAGCCCCAAGCTCAACCAGGGTTTCAATAAGCACGGCAGTCTGTATGGTCATGTGCAACGATCCGCTGATCCGCGCCCCTTTCAAAGGTTTTTCCTGGCTGTACTTTTTTCTGATGGCCATCAATCCGGGCATCTCTTTCTCGGCCATCTCAATTTCTTTCCGTCCCCAGTCGGCAAGCTTAACATCTGCAACTTTATAAGTCAATTCTTTCGACAACACTGCTGTTCCCATAATGATATGTTTTAAAATCAGCCTGCAAAAATAGATAAATTCCTGATACCTGACGATGATATATACTAACTTTGCGGCTCCTGTACAAAAGAAATCGCTTCTTTTTCATGCCTTTAATTCAGGAAAAAAAATTCTGTGACGGTATCGAAGTGGGTCTGTGGCACATCACGGAAACTTACCAGACCCTTCTGGAACTACTGTCACCCTCACCAGAAGACTTTGCTGTAATTCAATCTTTTAAACATCCCGGAAGGCAAAAACAGTGGCTGGGTACCAGACTCCTGATCAAAACCATGACCGGGCAAAATGATCTCCGTATCTGTTACGATGCAAACGGGAAACCCTATCTGCCATCAGACTGTTGCAATATTTCCCTGTCACACTCCGGAGTCTGGGCCGCTGCTGCCTGCTCCAAACGCTACCGGGTCGGCATTGACGTGGAGCAAATCCGATCCCGGATTTTAAAGGTAAAAGAACGGTTTCTCCGTGAAGATGAACTCATGGCAGTTTCGGAACCCTTTCAACTTGAAAAACTTCATATTTACTGGGGTGGTAAAGAGGCCCTCTTTAAAATTTTCGGATCACCGGCCATCGACTTCCGGACAGATATCTTCATTCATTCATTTGATTATCTTTGCAATCCGGATCAGACATGCCAGGCCACCCTTTCGCACGAAGGAATTATCACACATCATACGCTTCATTACCGGATCTTTGATGGCTGGATGCTGGTTTTGGCTTATTAACAGTGACTTTCATGACGCCCGATATATACAAGGAGGTCAATTACAGGATTTTAGTGCTGGATGGAGCTATGGGAACCATGATCCAGCATCACAAGCCCGGCGAATCCCAGTATCGGGGCGAACGGTTTAAAGAGTTTCCCTATAGCCTCTCGGGCAATAATGATCTGTTGGTTCTGACCCAACCCGATCTCATTCAGTCGGTTCATGAAGCATATCTGGATGCCGGCGCGGATATAATTGAAACCGATACCTTCAATGCCAACCGGATCTCTCAAAGTGATTATCATTTGGAAGATCTGGTGTATGAGATGAATTTTGCCGCGGCGAAGCTGGCCCGTAAAGCGGTTGGGCTTTTCACAGAATACCCAAACGATAAACCCAGGTGGGTTGCCGGCTCTGTTGGCCCGACCAATAAGACCGCATCCTTGTCGCCAGATGTTCAGAATCCGGCATTCAGGGCAGTGACTTTCGACCAGCTTTACGATGCCTACCGGGAACAGGTCCGGGGATTACTCGATGGCGGCGTGGATCTTATCATGGTCGAGACCATCTTCGACACCCTGAATGCCAAAGCAGCTCTGATTGCCGCTTTCGATGAGATCGGCTCCCGTAGCCATACTTTTGGAAAAAAGCATAGCAAGATTCCGGTCATTGCTTCAGTAACCCTTTCCGACAACTCAGGCCGGACCCTGTCGGGGCAAACCCTCGAAGCATTTTTGAACGCTGTATCTCATTTCGATCTTTTCGCGGTGGGTTTGAATTGTTCCCTCGGAGCCGAAGAGTTGCGGCCTCATCTCGAGGAACTCTCTGAAAAAGCACCCTTCCCGGTGATTGCGTATCCCAATGCCGGACTTCCCGACCAGTTTGGCCAGTATACCCAATCGCCCGATGAAATGGCCCGTCATGTTAAAGATTTTCTCGAAAACGGGTATCTGAACCTGGTTGGGGGTTGCTGCGGAACCACGCCCGACCATATCCGGAAATTCGTGGAATTGTCGGACCATGCCAAACCCCGCGAAGTACCCCGGAAAAAGCATGAACTCCGTTTAAGCGGGCTGGAACCCCTCACGATTTTTAATGGCAGTAACTTTATAAATATAGGAGAACGAACCAACGTCAGCGGATCCAGAAAATTTGCCCGGCTGATCAAAGAGGAACAGTATGAAGAAGCCTTGTCGGTAGCCCGCCAGCAGGTTGAAAACGGTGCACAAATCCTTGATATCAGTATGGATGAGGCAATGTTGGATGGCGAAAAAGCAATGACCGGATTTCTGAACATGGTAGCTTCTGATCCTGAAGTTGCCCGGGTCCCGATCATGATCGATTCTTCCCGGTTTAATGTCATCCACGCCGGGTTAAAATGCATCCAGGGAAAACCCGTCGTGAACAGCATAAGCCTGAAGGAGGGAGAAGAACAATTCCTGGAGCATGCAGCCATTTTGAGACGGTTCGGGGCAGCCGCGGTCATCATGGCGTTCGACGAGGAGGGGCAGGCGACGACCTTTGAGCGTAGAATTGCCATTGCCAAACGTGCTTACGATCTCCTGTTGCACCGGATCCATTTCCCCCCGGAAGATATCATCTTTGATCCTAACATTCTGACAGTTGCAACGGGGATCGAGGATCATAATAATTATGCCGTTGATTACCTCCGGGCCGTGAGCTGGATCAAAAGCAATCTTCCTTTCACCCGGACGAGCGGCGGAATCAGCAACCTTTCATTTTCATTCCGGGGCAATGACGCCCTGCGTGAAGCGATCCACTCGGCATTTTTGTTTCATGCAGTTAAAGCCGGACTTGACATGGGTATCGTCAATGCAGGCGCTTTGCCTGTGTACGATGAAATCCCTTCCGATCTACTCCGGCTGATCGAAGATGTAATTCTGAACAGAAGAAAGGATGCCACCGGACGGCTGGTTGCCTTTACAGATCAAATCAAAGAAACCTATAAAAAGGAGGATCCGGGCAAGGGTTGGCGATCTTTTCAGCCAGCCGAAAGGCTGACCCATGCCATGGTTCATGGTATCCCGGAGTTCATTGATTCGGATATCGATGAAACGCTGACCCATTTTGAGTCTGCTTTACAGATTATTGAGGGTCCCCTGATGGAGGGAATGAACCAGGTGGGCGAACTGTTCGGCAACGGGAAAATGTTCCTTCCACAGGTTGTAAGAAGCGCCCGTGTAATGAAGAAAGCAGTGGCCCGACTGGCTCCCTTGCTCGAATCGGAAAGGGCTGCGCAAAAAAACCATATCAGCCGGAAAGGCAGGGTAATTCTGGCGACGGTAAAAGGAGATGTTCATGATATCGGAAAAAATATTGTCGGAGTTGTGTTGGCATGCAACAATTATGAAGTCATTGACCTTGGCGTCATGGTACCCGCTGCCAGGATCCTCGAAGCAGCAATACAACATAAAGCCGATATCATCGGACTGAGCGGATTGATAACCCCTTCACTCGAAGAAATGGTGCATGTTGCCAAAGAGATGGATCGGAATCATCTCAACATTCCACTCCTGATCGGAGGCGCAACCACTTCTGAAATTCATACTGCAGTTAAAATCGACCCTTACTATCCGCACGCTGTTGTCCATGTTAAAGATGCCTCCAGGGCTGCCGGAATTATTGCGAATCTGCTGGGAAAAGGGAACGGGGGATCGTTTCAGGAACAACTAAAAGCACGTTACAACGAACTTCGAAACGCCCATGAAAAAAAGGAGGATCCCGGTTACATATCAATTTGTGAAGCGCGGAAGAACCGACTCAAAACCGATTGGAAAAACCGGCGGATCTGTAAACCGCAATGGATCGGTAATAAAATATTTCCCGATTATCCGCTTGAAGAGATCAGCGGGTACATTGACTGGACTTTTTTCTTTCATGCGTGGAAGCTCAACGGAAAATACCCGGCCATCCTCACCGATCCTGTAAAAGGCAGGGAAGCAAAGAAACTTTTAGCGGATGCAAAACAAATGATCGGCGACATCATCTCAAAAAAGATGCTCTTTGCGCGGGGAGTGATCGGATTATATCCCTGCAATTCAACCGGCGATGATATAGAAGTTTATCAGGATACTGACCGGTCGCGCGTGATTGCCACTTTCCGGTTTCTCAGGAGTCAGCAACATAAGGAACCCGGAGATCCCAACCTTTGCCTTGCCGATTTCGTGGCGCCAAAGGATTCAGGTGTTACGGATTATATGGGGTTTTTCGCTGTTACCGCCGGCCTGGGTGTTGAAGAATGGGTAGAATATTATGAACAGGAACTGGATGACTATCATGCCATCATGATTAAGATACTTGCCGACCGGCTCGCTGAAGCATTCGCCGAACTGATCCATCAACGGGTCAGGACAGAATTCTGGGGATACGCAAAAGAAGAAAACTTCGATATACCGGCACTGATCCGGGAAGAATATGTGGGAATAAGACCCGCCCCGGGATATCCGGCCTGTCCAGAACATTCGGAAAAAATCACACTGTTTGACCTTCTTGATGTCTCAAACCAGGCCGGTATAAAACTGACCGAGAACTTTGCCATGTATCCAGGCGCATCGGTCAGCGGTTACTATTTTTCATATCCCGGCTCCCGGTATTTTAATGTGGGCCGCATCGGGAAAGATCAGATTACCGATTATGCCCGTCGCAAGGGGATCACGATCGAACGTGCAGAGAGCCTCCTGAGCAATAACCTGAACTACAGAACATGAAAGTAATTGATCTTATAAAAAAAGCTGATCAAACCCTGTTTTCTTTTGAGTTACTGCCTCCGCTCAGGGGAAACAGCATCAGCAATGTTTACAGGACCATCGATCCCCTGATAGAGTACCATCCTTCATTCATCAATGTGACATACCATCAGGAGGAAGTGATCTACAAGAAACGTGAAAATGGTCTGCTTGAGAAAAAGACTATCCGGAAACGCCCGGGAACCGTTGCCATATCTGCAGCCATCAAATATAAATATCCGTCGGTCGAAGTGGTGCCTCATATCATTTGCGGAGGGTTCACTAAAGAAGAGACAGAGTATGCGCTCATTGATTTCCATTATCTGGGAATAGACAATATCCTTGCATTGAGAGGCGATGCTCCGAAAAACCAGCGTACTTTCATTCCGGAAAAGGACGGACATTCCTACGCCGACTCCCTGGTTCGCCAGATAACAAACATGAACAAGGGAATTTATCTGGACGATGAATTGCTGAACACATTTAAAACCAATTTTTGTGTAGGCGTTGCGGGGTATCCGGAAAAACATATTGAATCGCCAAACCTGCATTATGATCTGAAATATCTGAAAAGCAAGGTGGATGCCGGAGCCGACTTCATCATCACACAGATGTTCTTTGATAACAGAAAATATTTTGATTTCGTGGAGTCCTGCCGGAAAACAGGGATCGATATCCCGATCATTCCCGGACTTAAACCTATATGCACCATCAGGGAAATAAACCTTCTACCCCAGGTATTTTATATTGATATCCCCGAAGAACTGGTCAGAATCATCCTTGCCTGTAAAACCAATGAAGATGCTTTTAAGGCAGGCATTGAATGGAGTATCAGGCAATCAGAAGAACTGATCACTTTCGGGGTCCCGGTTTTACACTATTTCAGTGTCGGCATTTCCGAAAACATCCGGCAGATCGCACAAGCTATATTCGGCAAGGGATCCGGTAATAATATCAAATAAAGTCCGTCGTTGAAAACCTGCCTTACCATTCAAATTCAGAAACTATAACCATTCGCATTCCCCATTTTTATGAACTCCAAAAAACTGATTTCACTCCTGCTTCTTGCAGTTTTTCCTTTTTTTCTGCCGGCACAGTCCAGACTCCTCACCATCGAAGATGCAACCAACCTGAATCCCAGGTTGAGTCCCGCCAATCTGAGCCAACTGCAATGGATTCCGGGGTCAACCCATTTCGCGTATGTTACCCGCGATGCCATCATCACGGGAAGCGCCGAACATACAGTCCGGGATACGGTAATGCGCCTTCGCGAAATGAACAGGATGCTGTTGTCAATCCGTCAGGATACCCTGCTGCGGTTCCCTTCGCTGACATTCAGGGATATTACCGGATTTTATTTCATCCACAAGAATCATATTATCGGTTGCGATTTATCTGATCGTACGGCCCGGGTGGAAAATGAATGGAACGAAAAAGCAGAGAACATTGATATTTTCGATTCAACACGCCGGGTGGCTTACACCATCGATAATGCCCTTTATTATTCCCAAAACGGAAAGGAAGTCCGGGTTGAGGCAGATCCCGCTCCCGCCATACTTTTCGGTTCGGGCCGTGTGCACCGGAACGAATTTGGAATCTCAAAGGGGACTTTTTGGTCACCGAAAGGCAATTATCTGGCCTTTTACCGGATGGACGAAAGAGGTGTTGCAAGTTATCCCCTGGTGGACATCACAACCCGGATTGCGACGGTAAAACCTGTCAAATATCCCATGGCCGGGTCGGAAAGTCATAAGGTGACCCTTGGCGTGATGAACCTGCGAACGGGAGCGGTTATTTATCTTCACACCGATACCGTTATGATTCCGTTTCAGAAGGAGAATTCCCGTACCCTTGCTCCCGATACCATCGAGTACCTGACCAATGTTACCTGGAGCCCCGATGAAAAAAGGATTTATATTGCCGTTTTGAACCGGGATCAGAATCACATGCAATTAAACGCATATGATTGCCGTACCGGTCGCCTGGTTAAGACCCTCTTCGAGGAGACCAGTCAGAAGTATGTGGAACCCCTGAACGGTCCTTGTTTTATTGGTAAGGATCCATCCCGGTTTATATGGCAAAGCCGCCGCGACGGTTTTAATCACCTCTATCTTTACAGTTCGGATGGAACATTGATAAAACAACTGACTTCAGGTCCATGGGAGGTTACACAACTTTTATCACATAACGGATCACTAAAATCTGTTTATTTCCTTGCTAACCGGGAGCATCCGATTGACAATCAGCTTTTTTCTCTCAACCTGACATCAGACCAAATACAAATGGAAACACCCGAACCGGGAATCCATAATCCCAAAATTTCGGATGACGGACTGCACATTATCGACACCTACAGCAATCTGACGACACCGCGGAAGATTGTGCTGAAGAATATCCGGAAAAATAAAACAGAGATCCTCCTGTCGGCTGAAAATCCATTGAAAGATTACAAATTGGGAACGACTACCATTTTCACCATCTCAAACCGGAATCAAATTCCATTGTACAGCCGGCTCATCAAGCCCGTCGATTTTGATTCGACAAAAAAATATCCCGTGATCATCTATGTTTACGGCGGACCACATTCGCAGATGGTCACCAATTCATGGCTCGGAGGGGGCGGCCTTTTCCTGAACTACCTTGCCACCAGAGGCTTTCTTGTATTTACCCTCGATAACCGGGGTACTTCGAACAGGGGAAACGATTTTGAACAGGCAATTTTCAGGAATCTGGGTGTCGCTGAACTCGAAGACCAGATGGCCGGTGTTGAATTTCTGAAATCCCTGCCCTATGTCGATTCCACACGGATAGGTATCAATGGATGGAGTTACGGCGGATTCATGACCCTGACCATGATGTTAAAAAATCCGGGAACCTTCAGGGTTGCCGTTTGCGGGGGGCCGGTCGTTGATTGGAAATATTACGAAATCATGTATGGGGAGCGTTACATGGATATGCCACAGGATAATCCGGAGGGTTACAGGAATGCGGCTTTGATCAACTATGTCAAAGATCTTACCGGAAAGGTTCTGATTATTCACGACGATCAGGATGAGACCGTGGTCCCGCAAAATTCGCTGGTATTCCTGAAAAAGTGCGTTGACGAAGGTAAACCGGTCGACTTCTTTCTGTATCCGGGGCACGAGCACAATGTTCGCGGGAAAGACCGTGTTCACCTGAACAAAAAAATGGTCCAGTATTTTGAAGACTATTTATAGTTTTCTCTTATAATCTTGATTCATAATTAATTAGATTTTCATCGACGTTTTTCCGTATTTCGTCGGGAATGAAGTCGTTTTAAACGATTTTATTTTAATTGAATCTAAATTAATTTTTACCTTTGCAGTACATTTAATTATATATCAATCATTTGTTAAATAATTGTTAATTGATTCAGAAGGTTGTCACGAAATGAAAATGGCATCGTCGTATGAATCAAAATGAAAACTACAGAAAATAAATCGAAAAAAGATGAAAACACTCACCATAATTCTTGTTGTACTGGGAATCAATCTCAACCTGGCTTTTGGCGCCTTTGCAGATTCCGACTCATCCTCTTTGAACCGTGAATCGGCACGCACTACCAGCACGTTCGAACTTTCACCGGTCACGCCGCGTGAAGCAGAATTTGAAGATGCGAAGTTGGACACTCCATTTGAATATCTTGTTCCCCTGCTGGCTCCGACGACTCCAAATGTTGCTGAATTCACCGATATGATTCCCGGATTTGAAGTCATCCCGGACGGTCTGGCTCCGGTTCTTCC
>JAQWBQ010000022.1 GCA_028706295.1 Bacteroidales bacterium | reverse complement strand
GGCTCGCCGACCACCAAACATTCAACCTGTTGGGTTCTCAGGTAATCTCTCAGAAAATCAATGAGTTCCGGAGTATGAACCGTGGCAAGCCCTGTCGCAATGATTTTCAACTCATCCGTCACGGCAATGCCGCTCCGTTTCTTTCCATAATCAATAGCCAGGATCCTTCCCATCTGCAATCTTTGCTGCAAAGGTACAAAGAATAAAAATTTTATCTATTTTTGATCCTGAGAACGAGCGGACAAATTGATTTACGATTGACATGATGTACGATTTACGAATGAGGGAATGCTAATGTGCTGATGTGAAAATTTGAGAATTTGAGAATTTGAGGATGTGAGGATGTGAAAATTATAAATAACTGTTTTTTTCTATTCGCTAATCGCTAATATCTAATCCCTCATTTGAATTTTGACATTTGAATTTTGAATTTTTGGTTTTTTCTATTCGCTAATCGCTAATATCTAATCCCTTATTTGAATTTTGACATTTGACATTTGAATTTTGAATTTTTGGTTTTTTCTATTCGCTAATCGCTAATATCTAATCCCTGTTTTGAATTTAGAATTCGTAGTTTTTCCCAATGGATGATCTGAAAAAACATATTGAAGCCGCCTGGAATGACCGGCAGATGCTGGCGTTACCCGAAACCCGTGATGCCATTCTCAGGGTCATCGAGATGTTGGATCAGGGTAAATTGCGTGTGGCGACCCGCGATGGAGAACGCTGGATCACCCATGAATGGATCAAGAAAGCCGTGATCCTTTATTTTCCGGCATGTAAAATGGAGGTTATTGAGGTGGGTCCGTTTCAGTTCCACGATAAAATCCCTCTGAAACGCAACTATCCTGAACATGGCGTCAGGGTTGTTCCCCATGCCATTGCCCGTTACGGAGCTTATCTGGCTTCGGGAGTAGTGCTGATGCCCTCGTACGTGAACATCGGAGCCTATATCGATGCCGGGACCATGGTCGATACCTGGGCTACGGTAGGTTCGTGTGCACAGATCGGGAAAAATGTACACCTGAGCGGCGGTGTTGGCATCGGCGGGGTGCTCGAACCTGTCCAGGCCGCTCCCGTTGTCATCGAAGACAACTGTTTCCTGGGATCCAGAAGCATCGTGGTTGAAGGCATACACATCGGCCGTGAAGCGGTGCTGGGCGCCAACGTCGTCATCACGGGATCAACCCGGATCTTTGATGTTAGCGGATCGCACAAAGTTGAATACCGGAGCCATGTGCCGCCGCGGTCGGTCGTTATTCCCGGAACCTATCCCAAAAAATTCCCGGCCGGTGAATATCAGGTCCCCTGCGCCCTCATCATCGGTCAGAGAAAGGCATCCACCGACCTGAAAACATCGCTGAACCAGGCCCTCCGTGATTTCGATGTAGCCGTCTGACCTTCATGAACCAGATCCTCATCATACAGACGGCCTCCATCGGCGATGTGATCCTGGCCACGGCACTCGTTGAGAAGGTGCACACGTCACAACCCGATGCGTGTATCGACCTATTGGTTAAAAAAGGCCATGAAACGCTCTTCCAGGGCCATCCGTTTATCCGGACTGTTCTGACATGGGATAAGAGCAACGACAAACTGATCCACCTGTTGCAGCTCGCCTGCTCCATCCGGAAGAAAAAATATGACCGGGTGATCAACATCCAGCGCTTTTTTTCCACGGGTTTCCTGACGACGCTTTCAGGTGCACGGCATACCACGGGATTCTCAAAAAATCCGTTTTCACTATTTTTCAGCCGGCGCGTGAAACACGATATCAGACCGGGGATTCACGAGGTTGACAGGAATCTTGCGCTTCTTGATCTGCCGGATGACGAAAGAGCCCGTCCGCGGCTCTATCCCACCGACGATGACCGGGCTGTTGTCCGTGATCGGACACAAGGTCCTTATTACACAATATCGCCCGCCTCGCTGTGGTTCACCAAGCAATTTCCTGCCGAAAAATGGGTCGGGCTCATGGATGAGGTTCCTGCCGGGGCCGTGATCTACCTTCTTGGTTCCACCACGGATCAACCCCTGTGCGAATCCATCCGGTTACAAACCCACCACACCCCGACGGTGAACCTTGCCGGTAAACTGACCCTCCTTCAATCGGCCGCGTTGATGGAACAGGCAAAAATGAACTTTACCAACGACTCGGCCCCCATGCACTTGTGCTCTGCCGTGAATGCACCGGTCACCGTTGTTTATTGCTCCACAGTTCCCGATTTCGGATTCGGTCCGCTATCAGATGACTGCGCTGTGGTGGAAGCCGGAAACCGCCCTGCCTGCAGGCCTTGCGGATTGCACGGATTCAGGGAATGCCCGGAACGTCATTTTCAATGTGCCACCGGCATTGATACCCGCGACCTGGTCAAAAGATTGTGACCCGGAATGGTGAAATCCCGCGTTTTCATCCTCCTTCCCTCTGCCCTGAATGGCCCTGACATACCCCGGGACTCCTGCCGGTATTGCAATTTGTAGTACATTTGCCCGTTATTTGTTCTCTATGGAAGAGGAAATTAAAAAATGTCTCGAAGTGCTTGCCCGCGGCGGCACAATCCTATACCCTACCGATACCATCTGGGGAATTGGATGTGATGCCACAAACTCCAAAGCGGTGAATAAAGTTTACCGGCTGAAACAAAGAACCGAGCAAAAAAGCCTGATCATCCTGCTGGATGATATGAGCCGGCTTGACGCGTATGTTGAGGTCGTCCCGACGATCGCACGGGATCTTTTAAAACATATCGATTCACCACTGACGATCATCTATCCCCGCGCAAAAAATCTGGCACCGAATGTAATGGCTGAGGATCACTCCATCGCAATCAGAATCGTAAAGGATACTTTTTGCAAAACCCTGATCCATGACTTCGGGAAACCCATTGTATCAACCTCTGCGAATATTTCCGGTCAAAATCATCCGGTTACTTTTAAGAATATCAGCCCCATCCTTAAAAAGGGAGTGGATCACTGTGTGGATGAATCACTTGACCAGATCAAGGAAGTAAAACCATCTCAGATTATTAAAATAGATATTAACGGGGAATTTAAAATTATCAGACCCTGAATGCCCTCCGACGATGTAACGCAATCAGATGATACCCGTCAAAGATTTAACCCGTTGTCACCTACCCAGAGCGATACACCATGATTTACGCACCCCTCAGACTCCTGCTCGCCCTGTTTTTCATTCCGATGACCCTGATGTCGGTTGCGTCACCCGATAAAGCCAAACGGTTCAGCATCAGTGGTAAGATAACAGACCAAAGCAGCGGTGAGGCACTCGTGGGCGCCACGGTTTTTGTCAGGGAGCTGAAAACCGGCACAGTGACCGATGTTTACGGCAATTATTCGCTAACGCTGGCTGAGGGAGAATATCACCTGGCGTTTTCCTATATCGGGTATCTCACGGTGGAGCGGGTAGTCAGCCTGCACAAGGATCACCGGATTTCGGTTGAGTTGATGACCCACCAGCGCGAACTCAATGAGGTTGTCATAACCAGTGAACGAAACGATCGCAACGTGGTCAAACCGGAGATGAGCACTTTCCGGATGGATATCAAGACCATCCAGCAGATTCCGGCATTGATGGGCGAGGTTGATGTGATCAAGGCGATCCAGCTTCTGCCGGGTGTGCAGTCGGTGGGTGAAGGATCGAGCGGTTTCAGCGTCCGGGGCGGAGGTCCCGATCAGAACCTGATCCTTCTCGATGAAGCCACGGTTTACAACGCCTCGCACCTGATGGGTTTCTTTTCGGTATTCAACAACGATGCGATACGCGATGTAAAACTGTACAAAGGCGATATTCCCCCGGCATATGGCGGCCGGCTTGCCTCTGTGCTCGATATCCGCATGAATGAAGGAAATTCCAAAAAGTTTGAGATCAACGGCGGCATCGGGCTTATCTCGTCGAGGCTGACTGTGGAGGGTCCGGTTAAAAAAGACCGCGCCTCATTCGTGGTGTCGGGCAGGCGAACTTATGCCGATATTTTTCTGCCGCTTTCGTCGAACAAGGCCCTTCAAAACAACAAACTCTACTTCTACGATCTGAATGCCAAGATCAACTATCGCATCAACGACAACAACCAGATTTTTTTATCGGGATATTTTGGCAGGGATGTATTTAAAAACAACTTTGCCGGGATGAACTGGGGTAACGAAACGGCGACCTTCCGGTGGAACCACCTTTTCAATAAAAAACTCTTCCTGAATTTGTCGCTGGTCTACAGCAACTACCGGTACAATCTGGGAACGCCCACCGGCAACAACAACTCCTTCGACTGGTACTCCGGCCTCCGCGACATCGGCATCAAAGGCGATTTCAGCCACTACCTGAATACCAATAACACGTTGAAATACGGCGCCAGCCTGACCTATCACATGTTCGACCCCGGAAAGGCCACGGGTACCGGGAACGAAAGTTTCGTGATCGAAGTTGCCGTTCCCCGTAACTATGCCTTTGAAACGGGAGTCTATGCCGGAAATGAACAAAAGGCAGGGACCCGGCTCACCCTGAAATACGGCCTGCGCTTCTCGATGTTCCAGAACATAGGTCCCGGAACGGTGTTTCACTACGACAGTTCTTACAAGGCGGTCGATTCGACGCTATACAAAGCCGGCAGGATCTACAACACCTACATCGGGTTGGAACCCAGGGTCGGACTCCTGTACGATTTTAACAGCAAACATTCGATCAAGGCCAGTTATGCCCGCACTTACCAGTACCTGCAACTGGCGCAAAATTCGACCATCGGAACCCCGCTCGATATCTGGTTCGCCTCCAGCCCCAACGTCAAACCCCAGATCGCGGATCAGGTCGCCCTGGGTTACTTCAGGAATTTCAGAAGAAATACCATCGAAACCTCGGTGGAAGCCTATTACAAATGGATGCGAAATGTGATCGATTTCCGCGACTTTGCCAACCTCATCCTCAACAATAAACTGGAGGGAGAGATCCGTACGGGAAAGGCCTGGTCGTACGGAATTGAATTCCTCGTCAGACTGAATGAGGAACGGTTGAACGGTTGGGTAAGCTATACGTATTCAAGGACTTTCAGGCAGATCAACGGCATCAACGGCAATGATCCTTACCCCGCGCCTTACGACAAGCCCAACAACATATCGATCGTACTAAACTATGTAATCAGCAAGCGGTTCACGGTCTCGGCCAACTGGGTCTATGCCACCGGGGCCCCGGTGACTTTTCCGACAGGAAGGGCCGAAATCGGCGGAAAGATCATCCCCATCTATTCCGATCGCAACCAATACCGCTACGAGGATTACAACCGGCTTGACCTGTCGCTTACCTTTTACAGCAAAAAGAAACCGGAGCGCCATTTCGACTGGGATCTGAACTTTTCGGTTTACAATGCTTACAACCGTCATAACACCTGGTCGATCAATTTCACCCAGGATAATACCAATCCGGATGTAACCTATGCCGAAAAAGTCTATCTCTTCGGGATCATTCCCTCCATAACCTTCAATTTTCATTTCAACAATGATTAAAAACAGCTTCCTCATCGTCATTCTGGTAGCCTTTCTCCTCGCCTGTACCGAGGAGATCGATGTCAGCCTCGACAGCACCTATGCCAGGCTGGTTGTGGATGGCTCCATCGCGGATGACAGCGCAACGTACCGGATTTCGCTGTCGCAATCGGCCGATTATTTCCTCAACGAGCCGGCTCCCCGCGTCACCGGCGCCACAGTAAGAATAAATGACGGAACAGGACTTTTCGATCTTCACGAAACCGAACCGGGACTTTCGGGAATCTATGAAACCGATTCCGGCTTCCAGGCTGTTCCCGGAAAACTTTACACCCTGCTGGTCGACCTGAAAGAACCCATCGCCGGGATGAGCGCCTGTCAGGCTTCGTGTTTTCTCCGTCCCGTGACAAAGCTGGATTCCGTTTCAGCGATGTTTCATCCCGACTGGGGACCCGAGGGAGTCTGGACCATCAAACTCTGGGCTCAGGAACCCGGCAACGAGGTCAATTATTACATGTTCAACCTTTACCGTAACGGGAAACTGCTTACCGATACGATTACGAAAAAGGTGGTATCGGATGACAAATATATCAACGGAAGCTATATGAACGGGGTTGACGTGATGTACCTGAACCACGCGCATAAATGGGAAACCATCTTTCCCGGCGATACCATTATCCTGCAGATGTCGGGAATCACCGAAGAGTACTTCAATTTCATCAGCCAGGTTCAGCAGGCAGGTTACAACATACCCTTTTTCACCGGGCCGCCTGCAAACGTAACAGGGAACATCAGCGACGGGGGAATCGGGTTCTTTGCTGCCTTCTCAAACACCTATGCACGGAACACCGTAAAGAATTGACACAGTCTGAATTTTCCCGCATAACCTCACCGATCATTTATTATAAAAATTCATATAATGTTTTAAAGATACTAACCGCTGTCAATATGAAAAGAAAAACCTTATCTGCGCTGGCACTCCTGACCATGATGATGTCGGTAATCCTTCCGGTGGACCTTCCCGCCCAGGATAAGCCCACCCTTAAACATCTGGAAGGAAGCTGGGCCGGAGCGCTGAGAATTCAGGGTATGGAGCTCCGCATCGTTATGAACATCAGGTTCAACGAATCCGACAGCATGATTGTCACCCTCGACAGTCCCGATCAGGGAGTCAGTGATATTCCTACCAGTAACGTTCAGGTCAGGGAGGACTCCATTTTCATCTACTGCCGGAAGATAGGCGGGAAATTCATGGGCAGGATTACCCGTGATCCGGCCACCTTTGACGGAACCTGGAGCCAATCGGTTCTATCACTTCCCCTGGTTCTGAAACATCTTGAGAAAAAGTTCACCCTCAACCGGCCTCAGGAGCCAAAGCCGCCATTTCCGTACCAGATACGGGAGGTAATCTTCCCGAACCGGGCCGCCGGGCTGGATCTGGCTGGCACCCTCTCGATACCTGAAAACAAGGAGCATGCTCCGGCCGTGATCCTGGTGTCAGGCTCCGGTCCTCAAAACCGTGATGAGGAAATAATGGGACATAAACCATTTTGGGTACTGGCCGATTTCCTGACAAGGAACGGGATAGCCGTGCTGCGTTACGACGACCGGGGGTGCGGAAAATCGGGCGGAGTCTATAAAACCGCATCAACCCTCGATTTTGCAACCGATGCGGAAGCGGCGCTTGATTTTCTCAAAACCCAACCGGGAATCGATACCCTGCGGATCGGTATCGCGGGTCACAGCGAAGGCGGGATCATTGGTCCGATCGTTGCCTCCCGGCGCCCTGAAATCGCGTTTCTCGTGCTGATGGCCGGGCCGGGATTCACAGGCGAACAGATCCTCTATCAGCAATCTGCCCTGATCTCCCGGGCAGAAGGGGCAAACGAAAAGTCGGTAGAAGAAGGGCTGGCGCTATCGAAACAGATCTATTCCATCCTGAAAAAGACCGGAGATAATGAAAAGGCATCGGAAAAAATTGCCCGGATTTACCGGAGCTACGATAAAAAACACAGCGCCGACAGCGGATACCGCAAGATGAGTGACAAAATGATCGCTACACAAACCGAAACCCTAACGGGTAACTGGTTCCGTTGTTTTCTGACTCTCGATCCGCAGGATTATCTTACCCGCGTTACCTGTCCCCTCCTTGCGATAACCGGCAGCCTCGATTTACAGGTACCCCCTCAAGAGAACCTCCGCGCCATCGAAAGCGCCATGATCCTGGGCGGGAATGTAAGGTACCAGATAAAAGAACTTCCGGGACTTAACCATCTGTTTCAGACGGCTGTCACCGGAAGTCCTTCAGAATACGGGAAAATTGAAGAGACCTTTGCCCCTTCCGCGCTCGAATTGATCCTTCAGTGGATCCGGTCAAATGTCGAATGATCCGGAGCGCTCAGGAGCTGTAAGTCATCGATCAATGGATCACCTGTATTTTTTTTGTTTCAAGTACGCTTCCCTGATCTATAATGCGGCAGAGGTAAAGACCAGCCGGAAGAATCGCTGTGTTCATGCCAATCTGCTTGGTTCCGGGCATTACCTGCTTTGACATCACGGTTTTTCCATTGATGTCGACAATCTCAACAACCATCGTCCGGTCGATGTTCGACAGCCTGATGGTGGTGAAATCGTTTGCGGGATTCGGGAAACAGGTACCGAGATAACTACCGGCAACACCGGTCTTTTCGCCGGTACCCACGCCCTCCATAAAATAATCGTAGGTCTTGTTAAGGATATCATTCCGGACTTCGGTGTTTTGAACCATTTCAAGTCCTACCCCGAAATAGACGACCTTGGCGCTTCCCTTCATGGAGCGGATGGCTCCGATCTTCGTCAGGGTTGTATTGTAATAAAAGATTGTGGTCGCGTCGGCAAGGGGCGAGATCTGGTCGGGATACATGTACCCGCCATATATGTCAAAGATATTCGAGGTGGCTGTGGTTCCGTAAATCGGATCATCCACCTTGGCGATCAGTTTATTATTCGTATTGCTTCCGTCATCGATGAACGATGCTTTCAGATAATTGGTGTAGAGATCCTGCGTTTCAGGCGTTCCGTGACTTCCCGAAGCCCCGCTCATGATATCCCAACCGATATCCTGTCCTGCAACAAAGAGATTGATCCCGGCATCCACAAAGCCTTTCACCGCAACAGCTTCTGCATCGGTAAAAGCCGGGAAGGTCCACGCGCAGTTGTAAAAAATGTTGAACAGTTCGCTCAGGATACCGGCATCTGTTGCCTGGGTGAACACGCTCGATTTCATCACGGCAAGATGATCACAGCCTGCAGCGGTAAGCCCGTCGATATACACGCCCTGGTACTGGGTTGCATAGTTATCGCCTGCGGCATTGACCAGCAGGGTATGAACGTTCGAGATCACATTGGCTGTGAAATATTTGACGGGTGCATTGGGATTGTTAACCGAAGACAACTCCAGTACAAAATCTTCGAACATCGGCGTAAATCCCGGTGTTACGTGAAGGACGATAGTCTTGGGAGTCCCTTTGGTCAGGTCGACTACTGTACTGTCGGTTACGGTCTGTCCCTCAACCTCGAAAGAAGACAGCCAGTCGGGAGGAGCGCCCGAAACCAGCTTGATTTTAAATGGATTGGTTCCGGCAATGTTGCTGTTGGCAACGCAGTTGAATGTGGTGAGTTCCAGTGGGTGACCCAGTTTCATGGTCGGTTCGGTAGTAGTGATATCTCCGACATAAAGATTCGTACCGTTGATGGCGGGAACCACGTCGCCCGAAAGGATCTCCTGGTGCCCCTGGGCAACAGAAACTACCACATCGCAATTTTCGACCACGCAGGGTACACTGTTATAATCGGCCGGAATGGTATAAACATACGTTTTCTCGACCAGCGAACCCTGGGTAGTCGTGGTGACTTCATCACCCCACTGACCTGTGATCAGGTGACGCAACATATGCATGTGTTCGTAATTATTCCCGGCATTGCCACCGGTCTGCGGGCCGAAAATATGACTCTGGGTCAGCGCCACGTTGATAAAATTCGATGGCACGGCACTGTTGGCAGTGTAATAAAGCTCCACGTGGACCGTAAGTTCCCTGTTTACCTGGTTATAGGAGGTTTCGACTCCGACGTTGACCGGTGAGGGCTGTTGAAGGATCGTCTCCGAGCTGGAGGTCCAGTCACCCCGGTTCAGGGCGGTAGTCGATCCGGAGAAGATATGACGGTTGACCGTACCCGACGGGTAACCTTGAAGTCCGGTCTGACCTGCCAGCGCATCGCCGAAAGGCGTACGGTAATCGGGTTCTCCGGCGGAAGGCGTCGCAAAACTGCCCTGGTGAATGGCAATGACCGAAACCCTGCCCGGATGATTCTCAAGGATGCTTGCCGCGATGGCATGACCTTCGGGACAATAGGTACAATGAATCCCGGTGTATTCCTCAAGAACGACATTTTTATTGAGGGTCTGGGTAGTGACCAGCGTCTGAGCCATCGCCCCCCAGGCGGCAAACAGGCACAGAAATGCAGCAGATAAAAGTTTTCTCATGCGTAGTGTTTTTTCAGTTAGTAATGGTTATCAGTGCAAACTTACTGAATCTTTGGAAGCAGTGAACTCCGGAAAAGAAAATCGACTGCGAATGCCGAAAAGATTTTCATCAATCCGCTAAAAACCCGTATGTTTGTTCATTCGAGAATAAATACCCGCAACATGGAATCCATGAATCCTTCCCTGAACTCGATTTCACCGGTCGACGGGCGGTACCACGGCGTTACCGAATCCCTGTCGGCCTATTTTTCCGAATCCGCGATCATCCGGTACCGGATCCTGGTAGAGGTCGAATATTTTATCGCATTGTGCAACCTGCCGCTTCCTCAATTGAAGGGCTTCAATAAAAAAAGGTTCAATGAACTGCGCTCCCTGTACCGGAAATTTGAAGAGGCCGATGCCGCAAAGGTCAAGGCCTTCGAAAAGGTTACAAACCACGATGTGAAAGCCATTGAGTATTTTCTCAGAGTGCGTTTCGATGAGCTTGGACTGGGATCATTCAAAGAGTTCATTCACTTCGGGCTGACTTCGCAGGATATCAACAACACCGCCTTTCCGCTGGCATTTCGCGATGCTATGGAGGAGATCGTGAAACCCCTCCTCGAACAGATCTATCAGGCGCTTCTCTCCAAAGCCCAGGATTGGAAAGAGATCCCCATGCTTGCCCGTACACATGGGCAACCCGCCTCGCCTACCACGGTAGGAAAAGAATTTTATGTCTTCGTCGAGCGGCTCGGCATGCAACTCGCGCTTCTCGAAACAATCCCTTTCTCGGCAAAATTCGGAGGTGCTACGGGCAACTTCAATGCCCACTACGCCGCCTATCCCGCGGTCGACTGGATCCGCTTCGCCAACAAGTTTGTGAATGGTACGCTTGGCCTGGAACGGTGCCAGACCACTACCCAGATTGAGCATTACGACAATATGGCCGCAATGTTTGATAACCTGAGCCGGATAAACACCATTCTGATCGATCTGGACCGTGATGTCTGGACCTATATTTCGATGGAATACTTCCGGCAAAAAGTCCGGGCCACCGAAACCGGATCCTCCACCATGCCGCATAAAGTCAACCCGATCGATTTTGAAAATTCAGAGGGAAATCTCGGCATCGCGAACGCAATTTTTGCCCATCTTTCTGCCAAGCTTCCGGTTTCGAGGCTCCAGCGCGATCTTACCGATTCGACCGTGATCCGGAATATCGGGGTTCCCCTCGCGCATACGGTCATCGCCTGTAAATCGCTCCTGAAAGGTCTCGACAAACTGATCCTGAACGAAAAAAAACTAACGCTGGATCTCGAAAATAACTGGGCCGTCGTTTCAGAAGCCATCCAGACCATCCTGCGCCGCGAAGGATACCCCGATCCTTACGAGGCCCTGAAAACGCTGACCCGCGGAAAAGAAGGTATCAACCGGAAAAGCCTGGAAAAATTCATCAACAGCCTCGAGATCGCCGACCGGGTGAAGCAGGAACTAAAACAGATCACACCACACAACTATTTGGGAATCATTAATTTTTAATTTCAGATCGTTGACCGCTCACATTTCATTAAGTATTCAACACCCGCAACTACCCGATCAGATATGAAAGTAAGCGGATTCACCTTCGTCCGAAACGCCATCCGATACGATTATCCGGTCGTGGAGTCGATCCGGTCCATTTTGCCTCTGTGCGATGAATTCGTGGTAGCAGTGGGCAATTCGGACGATAAAACGCGGGAATTAATTGATGGCATTGGCGATCCGAAAATCAAAATTATCGACACCGTTTGGGACGACACGTTGCGTAAAGGCGGGCGGGTTTTAGCCGTTGAGACAGATAAAGCTTTCGCGGCGGTATCGCCCGACAGCGTCTGGGCATTTTATCTTCAGGCCGATGAAGTGGTGCATGAGAAGGACCTGGTTACCATCCGCGAGGCAATGGAACGGTACGAACACGATGACCGGGTGGATGGTCTCCTGTTCCGGTACCTTCATTTTTATGGTTCCTACGATTACTTCGGAAATTCAAGAGACTGGTACCGTCATGAGATCCGGGTTGTACGCAACCTGCAATCGGTGCACTCCTGGCTTGACGCGCAGGGATTCAGGAAGGACGGGCAGAAGCTGAACGTGGTTCCCGTGGATGCGGCGATTTATCATTATGGTTGGGTGAAACCACCCGCCCGGCAGCAGGCCAAGCAACAGAATTTTCACCGCTACTGGCATGGGGATACGTGGATGGATAAAAACATCTCCGGAAAGGAGGAATTCGACTACGCCAATATAGATTCGCTGGCCCAGTTCACGGACACCCATCCGGCCGTCATGGCCGAACGGATTTCAATGAAGAACTGGACTTTCGACTTCGATCCTGCATGCAGGAAAAGCGGCATATTTCATCTTCTCCTTCACTATTTTGAAAATCTGACCGGTTGGAGGCCCGGTGAATACCGCAATTTCAGGATTGTAAAGTAGCCTGTAACATATTCACACATTTTTTCTATATTTGTACCAAATTATCGTGGTATGGACTTAAGCAAGATATTATCAATTGCAGGGAAGAACGGACTCTTTAAAGTTGTTTCACAGGGTAAGAATACCGTCATCGTCGAATCGATTGTCGACCAGAAAAGGTTTCCGGCCTTCGGCCATGAAAAAATAAGTTCACTGGAGGAGATCAGCGTATTTACCACCGGTGAGGATATTTCGCTGAAGGAAGTATTTAAATCTTTTCATACCAAATTGGAAGGTAAACCCGCGCCCGATCCCAAATCCGATAACCAGGCGCTGAAGAATTTTTTCGGAGAGATGGTCCCTGAGTACGATAAAGAACGCGTCTACGCCTCGGATATCCGGAAAATGGTTCTCTGGTACAACATCCTCCTGATGCACGACATGCTCGATTTTAAGGAGGAAGAGACTGTGGAACCGACTGCCGGCGAGCCCCCGGCCGCGGAACAGCAGGATCCTTCGCAGACCGGAGCAGACGAGGGTTCTGTCACCCCGGAGAATTAGCCATCGAGGCATCCTCCTGATAATCCGGACGATGACCCGGAAGAAATACTTCCATCTCAGGACCGGTTTTATAATTTCAATTGTGTTTTTAATTTGGAAATTTATTTGCTTATCTTTGATGGGCAACTCCTGAGTTATTAATCTAAAAAACCTGAACATGAAGACCGGATTTAAAATTTCAATCACACTGATCCTGGCAATAATGCTCAGCCTTGATTCCTTTGCGGGAAAAAGGGTGGTCAAACTTACGGTATCCGAAGCCGATGCTATGATCTACGTAAACAACAGACATGTCGGAACCGGCCAGTGCGAAGTGGTCATCCCATCGGATCAATGTGTCACCGTTAAGATTGAAAAGCTGGCTTACCTGACCGAAATCATCAAATATTGCAACAAAAAGGGAAGCCCCGAACCCCCGAAAACGCAATTCGTACAAATGGAACGGGATGATTCATGGGATGCCTCCGAAGCCACCGACATGGTAAATATCGACATCGAGGTGCCTACCGGGAAATCGGAACTCGAGGCCTGGAAACTCATCAGCCAAATCGTCACCAACCAGTTCGACGTGATTGAAGTGACCGACCGTGAAACCGGTTATCTGCGTACGGCCTGGGTGATCCAGCATTTCAAGAAAAATACGGTACGTTCCCGGATGATCGTAAAACTCGGATCCAACGATCCGCTTACCTACCGGGTTAAACTCGTCAGCGAACAGGCCGGACAGCCCGATGCCAGTGTAAAAAGCGAAGAGCTCTTCAAGGAATGGGACCGCGTTCTGAAAAAATACAAAGAGGTCATCCGGGAAATCCAGACCCGTTTAAATAATTAAATTCCTGCTATTTGATGCATTTTCAAAAAGTCATCCGGGATCTTACCGTTCTCAGTAATATCAGGCTGAATGACCGGCATTTCGTTCTTGATCTGATGGCCCCTGATCCACTTCCGACCATGCTGCCGGGACAGTTTGCCCAGATCCTGGTGGAACATTCGCCACACACCTTTCTGCGGCGCCCCTTTTCCATTCACAACGTCGATTATCATCAGAACACCATCCGGTTCCTGATCCAGATAAAGGGGGATGGAACCCGGAACCTGAGCACAATTAAGGAGCGCGAAATCCTTAACGTGATCTTTCCGCTGGGGAATTCCTTTTCGCTGCCGGTAACTGGCAAGGTTTTGCTGGTTGGCGGCGGCTGTGGCGTGGCCCCCCTCCTCTTCTTAGCCCGGTTTCTGAACCAGAACCACATCCATCCGGATATCCTGGTGGGTTTCAGGACCAAAAAGGAGGTCTCTGAAATTGAATCGTATGCGAAATACGGAAATGTCCAGGTGATCACCGACGACGGGACGGAAGGCGAAAAAGGACTTGTGACCGATCACCCTGTTTTTCAAAAGGAACGGCTGGACTACCGGAAAATCTATTGTTGCGGTCCGGAAGCCATGATGAAAGCGGTTGCAGGGTTGGCGCGTTTTCACGGGATTGATTGCGAGGTATCGCTCGAAAATACCATGGCCTGCGGATTTGGAGTCTGCTTGTGCTGCATTACCCCCACCGACAAGGGAAACGAACGTGTTTGTGTTGAGGGACCTGTTTTTAATACCAATCGGTTGAATTGGTTTGGAAGTTGACTACTCTGCTTTTTTGCCTGTTTCACCGGATGGCTTGTTTCGCTTTGCATTCTTAAATTCAATAAACACTCATGACCGACCTTTCCATTGATATTGCCGGGCTCCGGTTTAAAAATCCTGTCACCACCGCCTCCGGTACTTTCGGTTACGGAGAGGAATTTCTCGATTTCATGGATGTCGGGCAACTCGGAGGGATTTTCGTCAAAGCGGTCACCGGGAAGAACCGTGACGGAAATCCTTATCCCCGGATGGCTGAAACCCCTTCGGGAATGCTCAACTCGGTCGGACTCCAGAACAAGGGTGTAACCCATTTTTGCCGTGAAATCTATCCGCGGATAAAGAATTTCAGGACGCACCTGATCGTCAACGTTTCGGGCAGCACGGTGGAGGAATATGTCGAGGTCGCCGCACGGATCAATGAACTGGAAGCGATCCCGGCCATTGAGTTGAACATCTCCTGTCCGAATGTGAAGCTTGGAGGGATGGCCTTCGGAACCGTTCCGGCCATGGCTACCGAAGTTACCGCAGCCGTGAGAAAGGTGTATGGGAAGGTCCTGATGGTCAAATTATCACCCAACGTGACCAGCATCACCGACCTCGCCAAAGCCGTGGTCGACGGGGGTGCCGATGCGATCACCCTGATCAATACCCTCCTGGGAATGGCTATCGATGTAAACCGGCGCCGGCCTGTGCTTTCTACCATCACGGGAGGATTGTCGGGCCCTGCCATAAAACCGGTTGCCCTGCGTATGGTCTGGCAGGTTCATAAAGCGGTTCACGTACCGCTTATCGGTTTGGGGGGCATCATGAATGCCACTGACACCATAGAATTCCTGTTGGCCGGTGCCTCCGCCGTCCAGGTTGGCACTGCCAATTTCATCGATCCCACCGTTAGTCTGAAAATTATCAGCGGGATCGATGATTACATGCAGAAAAACAATTTCAAATCAGTCAGCGAACTGGTAGGAGCCCTGAATACCGACTGATGCCGGTGAGATCTTAAATATCCGGAACCGGAACAGGTCGGAAATATTTACGATTGAACAAGATTGACGATTCAATTTTCCGGATCGGATTGACCCATGCATTATTATTTCTGATCTTAATAATCCGGACGAATGTGGGGTTACAGTTATTCAATCACATTTACTTCAGATTCGAGAACGATTCCGAATTTCGTAAATACCGATTCGCTTATCTGATGTGCCAGATCGACAATTTCCCGACCGGAAGCCTTACCGTAATTCACCAGCACTAAAGGTTGATTCGGGTAAACGCCTGCATCCCCGCACCGGTATCCTTTCCAGCCACACTGTTCGATCAGCCAGGCAGCCGGGATCTTATAATTCCTGCCGGAATCACTGCTTTCGTTTTCAGAAACGGAGTTTTCGGCAATCGAAACTGCGGATTTGCCGGATTCCGTTGTTCTCTCCCCGGAATGGCTTGCAGATCCTGAGAAAGCGGGATATCCGGGAACTGCAGGATACATTTTCCGCAAAGCCTCATAAACCCCGTCGGAAATGACCGGGTTCCTGAAAAAACTGCCGGCATTGCCCAAAAGCGCCGGATCGGGCAATTTCCGGCTACGGATCCGGACAACGGCATCCCGGATATTGGCTGGCGACGGATCGGCAATGCCCATTGCCTGAAGTTCCCTTTTCAGGTCTCCGTAGTCAACGCGAAGTTTCACCGCGGATGGCCCGGGATCTGCCACGCAATCGTGCCCCCCATCGTATTTGTCCGGTGATGGATTGTTGTGCCTGAATTTGGCCAGCCGGAAGGTCACATCGAGCACGATCGCCCTGTCGCGCAGTTCCTGCTTGAAGATGCTGTCGCGGTAGCCGAAACGGCACTCCGAACGGGTCAAAATAAACTCCCTTCCTGTTTTGATTTCAACGGCGCTGACCCTCTCGATCAACTCACCGGCTTCGACCCCGTAAGCGCCGATGTTCTGTATGGGGGCAGCGCCGGCGGTTCCCGGAATCAGTGAAAGGTTCTCCAGCCCTGCCCATCCCTGTCCGATACAGTACCCGACAAAATCATCCCAGATCTCGCCGGCCTGTGCCGTGACCAGCACCTCGCCGGTTCCGGTCTCCCGATAATCAATCCCTTTGGAACTTATTTTGACGACCAGCCCTCCGAAATCATTTACCAGAAGCACATTGCTCCCGCCGCCCAGGAATAAAACGGGCAGCCTGACCATGTGTCGGTAATTCATCAGGGTCAGGATCTCATCGCGACACCCGGGTTCGACAAAATAACGGGCGTAAACATCCATTCCGAAGGTATTCAACGCTTTCAGCGGATAATTCTGGTCGAGGTGCATATCAGTTGAAAAGTTCAAAATTAAGCCTTTTGACTGAGGATTGAACGAAAACCTTATTTTTGCTTTAGATTTTAACTCCGGGATTTGACTTTATGGGCCTCCGTACAAACATAAGGTTGACCGTGACCCTTTGCGAAACCGATGAGAATTCACGATTGAACAGGATTTACGAATGAATAATAAATGAACTTCTTATCTTACTTTTTAAAGTTGAGGTTTTCGGTATCAGTGTTACTTTTTAAAGAGAATAAGCATGAAAATGAGTCAGGGTAAGGATTTTGGTTTAATAACGTAATCCAGCGATGCGCACCAGGGCAAATCAACCGATACCACTGCAAGCCATCGTGGCCGTCACCAACGATCTGACAACCGATCAGCGGGTCGACCGTACCTGCAAAACTTTGCAGCAGCATTCGTACAGCGTACTGCTGGTGGGTCGCAGGCGTACCAAAAGCCTGACACTTGCCCCGCGAAGTTACCAGACCCACCGCATGCAGCTCCTGTTCGAAAAAGGCCCGTTGTTTTATGCCGAATTCAACCTGAGATTGTTCTTTTTTCTGATCTTCAGATCGCATCATCTGTTGGTTTCCAACGACCTCGACACCCTGCCTGCAACCTATTTTGCACATCTTGTATCGAGGATGATTTTCTTTTTTTCCTTTTCGCGCGAAAGGGGCGCTCCCCTTCACCTCCACGATTGTCATGAGTATTTCAGGGGCGTTCCGGAACTGGTCGGCCGGAAGTTCGCTCCGATGATGTGGAAGGCTTTAGAGGACATGATCTTCCCCCATCTGAGGAGGGTCATTGCCGTAAACACATCCATTGCCCGCATTTACAATGAAGAATATGGTGTTCCGGTAACAGCGGTCCGGAATCTTCCTTTCCGGAAGCCATTGACCCCCGCTAATATGAAGAAGGCGCTGCAGATTGGCGAAAATCGGAAAGTGATCTACTACCAGGGAGCTGTGAATGTGGACCGGGGACTGGAGGAAGCGGTCTGCGCACTGCAATATCTGAAAACCGACGCAGTGCTGGTTATTGTGGGAACCGGGGATATCTTTCATGAATTGCAGTCGCTGATTGTTCGTGAGAAACGGGAAAACCAGGTGATCCTGACTGGACCGGTACCCTTTGAAAAACTTCATGAATACACGCAAATGGCCGATGTCGGACTCTCCATCGAAAAAGATATCGGAATCAACTACCACTATGCATTACCCAACAAGATCATGGACTATATCCAGGCAAATGTTCCGTTGCTGGTATCCCCCTTCCCGGAAATGAAAACGATCGTCGAAGGGTACCGGATCGGTGCATGCATCGCAGGCCACGACCCCGAATCGCTCGCCGGAAGCATCGATGCGATGCTTGGCAACCCATCGCAACTGGAACAATACAAAGAGAATCTGAAACTTGCCGCCGAAGAACTTTGCTGGGAAAACGAACAACACAAACTCTCAGAACTTTTAACAATAAAATGTTGATATTTTGATTTTAAATAACGTTTTTTCTATTCGCTATTCGCTAATATCTAATCCCTTCTTTGAATTTTGACTTTCTTCCAAATGCCTCCTCTCCGCCTCCATATCGTCTCCTTCGACATTCCCTGGCCACCCAACTACGGCGGAATCATAGATGTTTTTTACAAGATCCGGGCCCTGCATGGCGCCGGGGTACAGATCCACCTGCACTGTTTTGAATACCAGCGTCAACAAAGCAGCGAACTGGCGCGGTATTGCACCCGGGTTTCCTACTACCGCCGGCTGACCGGGTGGCGGGTCCATTTCAGCATTCTTCCCTATATCGTGAAAAGCAGGATGGTGCCTGAACTTTTAAATGTCCTGGCCTCGGATGATGCGCCCATCCTGTTCGAGGGATTGCACACCTGCGGATTTATGGATGAACCGCGGCTTACCGGGCGTCTCAAAATCTATCGCGAAAGCAACATCGAACATCATTACTACAGCCACCTTTGCCGTTCGGAATGCCATCCGGGAAGGAAGCTGTTTTTTCTCCTCGAAAGTCTGAAGCTGTTCCGTTTCCAGAAGATCCTGCGGCATGCATCGCTGATGCTTGCTGTTTCACAAACCGATTGCGACTATCTTTCCGGTCGGTTCCCAGGCCAAAAGGTGCGCCTCATGCCAAGTTTTCACAGGGATCAGCAGGTTGGCAGCATTCCCGGGAAGGGTGATTATGCCCTGTACCACGGAAAACTGTCGGTTGCAGAGAATTACCAGGCGGTACGGTATCTTATAAACAAGGTATGGAACGAAACGATGCCAACGCTTGTGATTGCCGGGATGGATCCCCCCGGCTGGCTGAAACGCCTTGCCGGATCGAAAACCAATATCCAACTGGTCGCGAATCCATCCGAGGAGGAGATGACCCGGCTGATCCGGGAAGCCCATGTCAACATCCTGGTCACAATGCAGGCAACCGGACTGAAGCTGAAACTTTTGAACGCACTCTACACCGGCCGGTTTTGCCTGGTCAACTCCCTGATGCTTGCCGGAACTTCCCTCCGCGAACTTTGTGAAGTAGCTGAAACACCCGACCGGCTGCGGCAGGAGGTTCAACGGCTTTTCAGTATGGAATTCACTGCTGAAAGGGTGGCCGAAAGAGCGAGGGCACTCGGTGAATTGTACGCCAACAATAAAAATTGTAATTTGCTGACAGATATATTAACTTTGCATGAAAGCCGTGACGGATCAACCTGAATACGGCCCCTGAACTGATAAAATCAAATCCCATGAAAAAGATTTTAGTTCCCGTCGATTTTTCTGCCCACACCGAGATCTCGTGTAAATACGCCCTCGAATTTCTCAAGGTCTTTGGTGGTGAGATCCGGTTATTCCACACCTATTTTGATCAGGTAATTCTGGCCGATACCAGCTTCCCCGATACCCTCGACATGAGCACCATTTACAACGAGGAGCTGATGAAGGAGATCCACCGGCAGGCAGAGCTGAATATGGCAGAATTGAAAGAAAAGGTCAGCCAGATGCTCAAAAAAGAGAACCTGGATCAGGTGCAACTCGAAACCATTGTGGTTGGTGGCGAGATCGAGCATGAACTCAAGGACATCTGCCGCGAGTACCACCCCGATCTGGTCATCATGGGTACCACCGGAAAGGGAAATAACATCAATGTCTGGGGAAAAGTTTCAACCTTTATCATCGATCATGCCAGGGTTCCCGTGCTGACTGTGCCCGTGATAAAAGGCTTCAGAGGTTTCGGGAACATCATGTTCTCCGCCGATCTTTCAGAAGGAAATACCGAGGTTATTTCGGAACTATGCACCCTGTTCTCCCGGTTTGACTTCAGACTGCATGTTGTCCATTTTCTTGTTAAGACAAAGAGTACCGATGCCTATGTCCGTATGAAAGCCCTGCAGGTCAAATTCGGGAAAGAGGAAAAGGAGGGCGTGATCCGGTTCAGTGTCATCGAATCGGCCACCGACAACCAGAAGGCGGTGGACGATTTTGTCGGGGAAAATAAAATCGACCTGATTGCCTTTCAACCGCACAAACGGAGCCTCTTCTACATGCTTTTCACCAAAAACATCACCAAGAAAAACCTTTTTGCCACCAACATCCCGCTGCTCGCCGTCCCGGGTAAACAGGCAGGATCCTGATGCGAGCAGACAAAGGTCAATAAACGGGTACCAGCCGGTAGTTTTCGAATTTGTAGATCATCCACCGCTGGTTTTCAAATCCGTTTCCCTTAGCCGATCTGAATTCAAACTGCGTTTGAAGCGACTTCATGGAAAATTCACCAATGCATCTTGAAAACCCGGCACCATAGGTTTTCAGGGCAGTAAGAAAATAGCATGCAATATCGAAACCCTGGAAGGCCATCAACGCGGGGTCGGTGAAATAACGCTTCTGGTATTGATCCACAAACCATTTTACTTTTGGATCGTTGTAATCGATGAATTGTTTCGCCAAAAAATGGGCCTTCAGGGCCAGCAGGTACTCCGTTTCAAGACCTTCCATGGCTCCCCACTCGGGAAGACCGAATACCGTGATGCTGTAATCATTCCGCAATTCATAAAAACGGCGGGTGAGATCCAGTGAATAAGCAGCGTTGTCGGAAAACACAACCAAAACATTTTCTTTGTTTTTCGAAAGTTTACCGATGGCTCCCTCCTGTCCATCCACCAGGAGAACATTCAGATTACGGTCGAGGCACTCCTTCTTAAGCCGTTCGGGCGCTTCCCGGTCGGGATACTGTCCGCTTTTAACAATCAGAACCTGATCCTTTGAAAAATTGTCTGAGAAACATTTTGCAACCTGTGTCAACTGGGTCTTGCGGGAAGGAATAACCTTAAAAACATAGGGATTCCCGGCGATCACATCGCTTCGTTCGGAAATCGGGTTGACGATCGGGATCTTGTTTTTTTCTGCGAAATCGGCCACCATTTTAAAGTTGCGATGATACAACATGCCGATGATCAGGTCCATTTTTTTAAGATCCGGATTTTTCAGCAACAGCTTAGTTTTCAAGGTGTCCTTCTCCACATCATAAACATAGAGCCGGATTTTAACCCCTGTTTTCTCAAGAGTATCCAGAGCCATTCTGAAACCTTCGTAAAAAGGGATGAACTGTAACGATTTCGAGTTTTCCACAATTTTTCGGACCGGTTTTTCCGGATCGAGCAACTGGGACTCCTTGAGATAAAGCGGCAACATGAGGGCCACCCGGTAAACGGGTTTTTTCGACGAACTGTCGATGCCACAGGGAAGTTCGGGCATGACCGGAACAGTATCAGGTTTTTCAATGTTGCGGGTCGCCGTAGTCGCGGTTCTGGTGCCCGGGCCGGCCGGTTTCGTGTCATCAGCATGCTCTTTCCCGGCCGGTGGAAGGGTCCTGGCAACTTTCGCCCCGGGGCGCGGAACCCTGATCTTCTGGTCGGCTTTGATCCCCTCTTTTACCTCCGGATTTTCACGGATCAGGTCGTTTACTTCCACGCCGTAAACCTTCGAGATCATGTACAGCGTCTGTCCTCTTTTGATGGTATGAATGTAATATTCCTTCCCATCAATGTTCTGAATGACGGTTGAACGCATCTGTTTCAACTGTTCATTGACATTCTGGGTATAAAGAAAGAGCGGGATTGCAAACACGATAAGCACCAGCGTTGCGCGAAGGCATACGACACTCCAAATCCGGCAGCTGATGCTGTTTTCACCGGTAATGGATGGCTCCGGGTTTCGGATTCGCGTTGTTTTCATAGTTTCTTCATCAGGATCCGGTTCCGGAAGGCTGACCCGGTCACTGTCCCCTTCATCACGGTTAATTATTCCCATTCAATAGTGGCAGGCGGCTTGGAGCTGATATCGTAAACGACCCTGTTGACGCCCTTGACTTTGTTGATAATGTCGTTGCTCACCTTCGCGAGAAAATCATGCGGGAGACGTGCCCAGTCGGCGGTCATCCCGTCGGTAGAGGTCACTGCCCTCAATGCCACTACGTTTTCATAGGTGCGTTCATCGCCCATGACGCCCACCGTCTGAACGGGAAGCAAAACGGCAAATGCCTGCCAGACTTCATGATACAAGCCGGCTGCCCGCAGCCCGGAAATAAAAATATCGTCGACCTCCTGTAAAAGTTTAACCTTCTTTTCATCCACGTCGCTGACGATCCGCACGGCAAGTCCGGGCCCGGGAAAAGGATGCCGGTCGATAAACAGTTTGTCGAGCCCCAACGTGGCCCCTACCCGCCGGACCTCATCCTTGAACAGGCTGTTGAGGGGTTCGACGATTTTCAGGTTCAGGTGCTCGGGTAAACCGCCTACATTGTGATGTGATTTGATGGTCGCAGAGGGTCCTTTCACAGAGCGGCTTTCAATGACATCGGGATAGATTGTTCCCTGTGCCAGCCAGCGGATTCCTTCCAGTTTGTTGGCTTCCGCCTCAAAAATATCAATAAAGGTCTTGCCGATGATCTTTCGTTTCTTCTCCGGATCGGTGACCCCCCGCAGACCTTCGAGAAAGATCGCTCCGGCATCGACGCCCGTGATATTCAGATCAAGATTGCGGAACCGCTCAAGTACATTCCGGAATTCATTTTTCCGAAGCAGCCCGTTATCCACAAAAATGCAGTAGAGATTTTCTCCGATAGCCCGGTGGAGCAACATGGCCGCAACCGAAGAATCGACACCGCCGGAAAGACCCAGCACCACCCGGTCGTTTCCCAGTTTTTGCCTCAGCTCGGCCACGGTGGATTCGATGAACGATTCCGGTGTCCACGACTGTCTGCATCCGCAAATGTTCACGATAAAATTCTTCAACAGGGTCATCCCTTCAGTAGTATGATAAACCTCGGGGTGGAACTGGATCCCGTAAGTGGGTTCCGCCTCAACCTTATACCCGGCCATCGTAACTTCAGGTGTGCTTGCGGTAATCCGGAATGAAGCGGGAACATGAAGAATGGTATCGGCGTGCGACATCCATACCTGCGAACCATCCGAAAGTCCGTGCATGAGCAAGTCTTTCTGATCAATAAACGAGAGATTGGCCCGTCCATACTCCCTGATCTTCGATGCCGCCACTTCGCCCCCGGATGCCTGCGCCAGATACTGTGCACCGTAACATACGCCGAGAACAGGGATCTTCCCCCTGATACCGGACAGATCCGGGATGGGAGCATCCGGGTCCCGCACAGAGCTTGGACTTCCCGACAGGATCACCCCCTTGAAAGCCGGATCCGGCCCCGGAATTTTGTTGTAGGGATAAATCTCACAGAAAACGTTGAGTTCACGTACCCTGCGGGCAATCAACTGGGTATACTGCGATCCGAAATCGAGAATCAGGATGGTTTCTTGCATGACACAAATATAAGGAAAAAATCATCGGATCAATGCGGCTTCATAACGGCTCGTGTTGCCGGTCGCATCCGTAACCGTAAGGAGGAACAGGTTCTTACCCGGTTTTATACGTTCATCAAACTGATAGGTCAGCAAACGGTTTTTTTCATCGTAATCCATCAGAATCCATTTTCCGTTGAGGGTTCCCCGGTAACTCTTGATGCCCGAAAGATTATCTGATATTTTGATGAGCACAGAGGTCTGTCGGGTCACTTTTTTGTTCGGGAAAATATTGACGGCCCGGATCACCGGAGGTTCGGTATCGACAGCGATCGAAAAAGCGCCAAATTCTCTTATTTTCGTGGTAATCCAGCCTTTATCATAGGATCCGCCGCGGCTCGCGATCCTCCCGCCGGGATCTACGCTCACGATGATCGCCTTTGCCTGCAGGTGCGTTGGAACGCGATCGGCCCGGATCGAAAGGGTGCAGAAGGTATGCAGGGGGACGAACTGGTCGTGCAGATGGTGGATCGCCGACAACGTGTTTGGACCTTGTGGCGAAACGCGGTAATCAAAGGAGAGATCCTCATACAAAGCATCCCCCGGAACCGTAAACCGGATGTCGTCACGCTCAAAACGGTTTCCGGTCTTCCACGAAAACTGCTGAACACCGCGGGGTTCAACCGGAACATTCCGTCCACCCAGCGGTGCCGGCGGATGGCTTTTAACATAAAAACGGCAATCCGATTGATTTCCAAAGGCATCGGTGACCCGATAATGGATCTGATGCACCCGGTTATCGGAAAAATTGACCACCCCTTTGTTGACTGTCTTTTTATAGATCCGCAGTTTATTGTTTGGGGCAATATAGGAACGCTGAATTTTTCGTTTTGAACGGATGAACGCAGGATAATCCATCAGGCTGTTCGCGTAACGCGTTTCGGTAAAGGAAAACCGTTCGATACTCTGAGAAAAGACCAATGCACCGTCAACCATCAGATCGATGGCATGAACCCCGGTTTTCAGGCTTCCGTCGTTGTTCTCGGAAGTCTCAATGCCGAATGTGATCGCACCGGTCAAGGGAATGGTATCGGCGTTTTTAAGCCGGTATTTCCCATTGTTTCCGGTTACCGGTATCAGCAGCTCATTGCCGGTAAAATTCACCATCGATACGGGGTTCATGGGATATATTTTCACGAAGGTGATCTTCGGCTGGATCTTGTCCGGCTGCATAAATCCGAAATCAAGCGGATCGACGATCTCCTGGGTGCGTGTGTCACGGATCTCAAAATGGAGATGCGGACCGGCCGAGGAACCGGAATTGCCCGACCAGGCAATGAGATCGCCTTTTTTCACCTTCAGTACCCCGGCCGTAATCCCGGTATCGAGTGCGAACGACTCCGCCCGGTACTGCCGCGAAATGACCCATTTACCGATTGAACCCGCGAAGGCCTTCAGGTGGCCATAAACCGATGTGTAACCATTGGGATGACTGATATAAAGCGCTTTCCCGAAACCACCCGGGGCTACAAAAACCCTGGCGACATACCCGTCGGCTATGGCATAAACAGGTTTCCCTTGTACCCCGTCGGTGCGGATGTCAATCCCTGAATGAAAGTGGTTGCGGCGGATCTCCCCAAAGGCTCCGGAAAGGGTGATCGGATAACTGACCGGCGACCGGAAATAGTTCCGCTGGTTCTCTATCCCGATCATGCTTCCCGATGCACAGATCAGAAGGAAAACGAGAAGGGCTGAGATCCGGTAACCTTTTTGAATCATCGCAGGGGCAGATAGGAATAATTCTTGGAATAACGGAGCATTTGTTCTGCAAAATCTTCAGGATAAATAATCTGAACATCAGAAATGGTGTCGTCTTTAACCACTAACGAGTACTCCGGGTTGATGAAGCCGGAATAGGGCGCGATATTTAACTTTTTATACCGTTCCAGTACCTCCTTGTGCAATACGGGATCAACTCCGACGGCATACTGCTCCACGAGTTCCCTGGCTTCCCGGTAATTTCCTTCCGAAGTGATCTTCTGAATGATCTTCAGCAACTCACCGAACTGCCACCTCAGTTTATCGTAATCGATGATGTGGACGTATGTCTTCCCTTCGCGCGTAACTTTTTCAACGATGTTCTTTCCCTTGGATTTTTCGAAAACCCAGTTGGCAATCAGGGCACGGTCGCGCATGTGGGCCTCTTCAATGGTTTTTCCCGGTTGAATCCGGACCAGTTGGGTCATCAGTCCGTTGCGCATGAAGTTGTCGTACTCGGCCTTGGCTGTTTCAAAATCTGCTATCAGTCCCAGGTTTACCATTTCAGGATCCTTGATGTAGTAAAGGGCAAAAAGATCTGCACGGGCCTCTTCGATCGTGGAATGGTAATTTTTCAAAGCCTCCGCGGTGACCCCGGGTAAAAGCTGCCCCGATCCGTGTCCGAGACATTCGTGCAGATCGGTTGTGAGGTTTCCGGCCAGGTATCCGAATTTTCGCGCCCGTTCGATCTCTTCCTTCGAAAAGGCAAACTCCTCGAGGAATCCGTTTCCCTGCGAAGCCTGATCATAAGCGTAGGTGATGTTATCGATCGTCACCGATTTCGAGCCGTAAGTTTTCCGGATCCAGTTGGCATTGGGAAGGTTGATCCCGATGGGTGTGGTTGGATGACATTCGCCACCCAGTTGCGCTGCCGTGATTACCTTCGCCGTAACCCCCCTGACCTCCTTTTTCCGGAATGAAGGGTCGACCGGTGAATGATCTTCAAAATACTGGGCATTTTCACTCAGAATCTGGGTGCGACGGGTTGCCACCACATCTTTAAAATTGACGATCGATTCCCAGGAACCTTTCATGGCCATGGGATCTCCGTAAACTTCGATAAAGCCGTTAACATAATCGACCAGCGAATTCAGGTCCTTCACCCAGGCAACATTGTAGCGGTCCCAGGTGTACAGGCTTCCGGTCTTGTAATAGTCTATCAGCAGCAACAGTCCTTCCTTCTGTTCGGGAGTTTCCGTTTCAGGCACTGCTTTTTCAAGCCAATAAACGATCTTTTCAATGGCTCCCGAATAGAGTCCTCCCACACGATAAAACTGCTCGGTAATCTTTCCGTTTTCTTTTTGGAGCTTCGAGTTCAACCCGTAGGAAATCAGGGTGTCTTTACCGGCTTTCCGGTCGGCATCCTTCAGACCTTCATAATATTGTTCCGCTTCATGCTGATTGACTCCTTCATAAAAATTAGATGCCGACGACAGGATGAGGTCCTTCTCCGGATCTAGGCTCACCCGCTTGGCGGCGACCTGCGGGTCAAAAATCAGCGGGGTCAGCTCCGAAATAAACCCGTTCACATCCTGGCCCTTTGCCAACGGCAACGAGGCAGGATCAACCTCCTTCACCAGGGAGGCAAAATACTCCTTCGAAAATTCAGGGATAAATTTATCGGTCGAATAATGGTGGTGGATCCCGTTGCTGAACCAGACCCGCTTCAGGTAAACTTCAAAACTCCTGAAGTCGTCCGAATTCCGGTTTCCCCGGTAGTTTTCATAGATTCCTTCAAGCGTTTTCCGGATCAAAAGGTTGTACCTGTAATTCTGATCATAGATAATATCCCTTCCGCACAAGGCAGCCTGACTCAGGTAATAAATAAGCCGCTTCTGCTTCAGGCTGAGGGAGTCGAAACCCGGCACCTGGTACCTGAGGATCCTTGCATCGGCAAACTGTTCGGTAAGATATTTGAAACCGTTGCCGTCGTCATTTTTTTTCTGATTGCCCTGCTGACCGCAGGAAGTTGCATAGCTTGCGATGGTCATAAGGAGTAAAATTCTGAAGTACTTCATAAAATTGTAAATGAATTGGTTCAATTATTATTTTGATTGGTCACGAATGACGCCATCTTCATAGACCGGGATTACGTTGGTCAGATCGGTAGTGAACGAGAGCGGCAGTACATCATCCAAACCAAGTCGCTGCAAACGCTTGCGGTGTGCGGCTTTATCGATGTACGACAGGATATCCGGCCTGGCCGAATGCCACAGGTCGATCGAAGCGGCTACAGAATCACAAGTGGTCGAATAGGTGCCCGACTGAAGAAGTTGTTCGGAAAGCGCTCCGGCGAAAACGGAATCTTCGAGGCAAAATTTGTTTTTCCATCCCGAACACAGGATCACGGTGTTACGATGTTCCGAAAGCAGCCAGCTTACAACCGCGCTGAGGTTGATGAATGCCGCGATAACAACTTTCCCGGAACTTCCGGCTACAGCGAGTGCACGGGTGCCGTTGGTCGTGCAGTAAACCAAAGTCCGGTCTCCGATGTTTTCACGGGTGAAATTAAAAGCCGAATTCCCGAAATCGGCAAAATCAAGCTTTTTCCCGTCCTTTTCGGTCGCGACCAGAAAGCCTTTATTTTTATACGTCTGGGCCTGTTCATGGGTCGCAACCGGGATGATCTCCTTTGCGCCGTGGCTGAAGGCCGCGCAAATCGATGTAGTTGCGCGAAGAATATCCACCAGTACCACCACGAACGGCTCCTGCGTAAGGATATCGGGAAAGAGGCGGGGAGAGAAACAAACTTCAAGCGTGGGTTTGCAAACAGGCAAGTGTTCCATCATTTTTTATAGAATACTACTTCACAATCGGGATGGGTCTGCCGGAATTGTTCGGCACGTTTTTCCGAAACGCTGGTATTGAACATTCTAACGGAAACCAACCGCTTCATTCCATCCAGAACACTGATATTTCCCACCTTGGTATTGTAAAACTCCAGGACCGTGAGATTCACAAGCTTTTCGAGGTATTTGAGGTTTTTGATCTGGGTTCCGTTGAACTTCAGTACCGAGAGTTGTACCATGTTCTGAATGGCTTCCAGGTCGTTGACCAGGGTATTGGAAAAGTCGAGCTCCGTAAGGCCGGGCAGATCCTTTACCGGTGTGAGGTCTGAAATCGGATTTTTCGGGCATCTCAGCGCTTTCAGTTGTGGCATCTGCGTCAGCGGTCCGAGATCGGAAACGGTGGTTCCTGAAAATTCAAGCCCGGCAAGTCTTTTCAGGTGGGTCAGCGGCCGGAGATCGGCAACCTGGAAATTCTCCGAAATAGTCACCTTCTGCAATCCGGCAATCTTCTCCAACTGCACCTTGTCGGGATTTCCGCTGATGTTGACAGATTTCATGAAGATCTCCTTCCAGGTCGGATTCAGGCTCTGCCACCACGTTTCATTTTCATAAGTCTGATAGACCAGGGTGCATGCCGGGTTACGGTCGGCAAAAGCGAGGGCATCCTTATCATCCAGCGGGGTGTTGTCGGCAAAGACCAACTGCAGGGATTTCAATCCTTCGAGGCCGGCCAGATCGGCTACCTGCGTATTGTCGATATTCAGGGTCTCCAGCGCGGTACAACCCGATAACGGCTGAACCTTGTTGACTTTTGTATTTGCGGCATTGATCGTCGTCAGCGCCTTAAGCCCCGAAAGCGGATCAAAACTTGATATCCCGGTACTCTGGCATTGGAGATTCCTCAATAGGATCAGCTTTTGCAAGGGATAAAGGGAAGTGATGGCAAGCCGTCCGGTGATGTTGATACTGTCGGTAAGAATAAGCACATGGAGTTGTTCAGGTGTAGGGGGATCACTGAGTTCCATGGCCAGATTAAACGTGTTGCGCCAGTCGGGTGTCATACTTCTCCACCACTCCGTAAGTGGTTTCGTGGCATAAAGCAGCGAAGTCGCGGGGTGATCCTTTAAGAAATTCAACGCCTCCTGCTGTTTCACCCCGCTGTTGTTGCAACTTACCGTTTGTAGGTTTGTCAGATCCTTCAGGGGTGAAAGATTCCGTATTTCGGTACTGTCAAAGACCAGTATTTTTAAAGATTTCAGTGATTGTATCGGGGTAAGATCCGTAACCCTGGTACCCGAAAAATTGAACTCTTCAAGTGTAATAAATCCCGCTGCCGGGGTAAGATCCTGGATGGCGGTATTGGAAATATTCAACTCCTTCAGATGCGTCATCCCCTCTAAAAGCGCGATCGACGATATCGGGGTGCTGCTGATGTCGAGCGCTTCCAGCGCCTGATAGGTTGGTACTACCGAGAGATCCGTTACAGCTGTGGCCGCGATGTTCAGGCGGGTAATATTTGAACAATACCGCAATGGATCGAGGGTGGTAACCCCCGTTCCTGCCAGGTTGAGTTCATTCAGGTTGTTCAGGTTCCGTAAAGGCATGAGATCGCTGACCTTTGTTCCCGAAAGATCCAGGGTTTTCAAATCCGAAAGTTTATAGAGGGGGCCAAGATCCTGGATTTCGCGGTTGCCTGCCAGGCTTACCGATGCTGAATTGACCACCCCTGACACCGCCTGATAAAACGCATTTCCGTCGACCGGCACCGGGACCCCGGCGACCATGGCGACCGTGTCGTTGAACGATTCAATTTTGGCGAGATCGGTGTCGCCTGCCTTTTTCCCGTTGCCCAGGATGGATTTCCAGGCAACCGGCAAGGTATTCCACCAGTTCCGCATCTCCTCCTTCTCGTTGAGTTTTGTTGTATAAATACTCACGATCTTGAGTTGTTGCCTGACTGAATCAAAGTTGATCTCAAGGTAACGCACCTTGTTTGAATTGACCGAATCGCCGTTAACAGTAAGACCTTTCAGATTCCGGTTTGCCGTGACCTTAAAATAGGTCAGTCCGCGGGCATCGGTCTCAACCGACACATCCTGGACATCATAACTGAAACGGGCCTGACGGAAAAAGAAATCGACGTCGCTGAGGTAGGCGGGCATATCCTTGTGCAGGGGGACCAACCGGTTTTCATCGAGGTCATCCTCCACCTGAACCTCCTCATCCCAGCACCATTTGAGATAGCTTTGGGTGATGATGGTTTTCTTTTCGTTCACCGGATTTCGCTTATCGGCCAGAAAATTGAGCGAACTTTCAAAGAATTTCACCAGGGGAGTAACCTGCAGTTTGAAGGTATCGACCTGGTTGGCCGCGATCATCCCTGCCTTCGAATGAACCGGACCCGTAGTGGCAGCCGGAGTTTTTGATTTCCCGGTGGTAGTCGAAGTTTTCTGCTTCCCGGTCGCACTTTTACTCCCTGACTTTGTTGTCTGTTTTTTCTGACCTCCGGTTGATTTATTCTGGGGTCCCGGGGAAAAAGCTATCGCCGGTCCCGACGCACCCGAAGAAACGATATCCGTTGTTAAGGGATTCGCGCCGGTTGTCACAACCGACAGCCCTATTGCCAGAAACAGAATCAAAATATACGTTCTCATGCGTCTCAGTTTACCTGTGTGTAATTTCGCATCAACTCCTTTTTTTCCTTGTCCGTTAACCGGAGAACATTGGATATCAGCCATCCTGAATTGTTGCTGTTCCGGTTGAACCAGGAAAGTTCGAAATACCAGTTCGGAATCTGAAAGATATGGAATTTTACCGTATTAACCGATCCAAAGACCAGGTTACCATTTTTAACCTCCATGACAAACAACCCCAGCATATCGGGCTGATAATTCCTTTGCAGGTAGTAATCGATGTTCTCGGGTTCCCTGAAAGCCTTGTGAATGTTCATAAAATCAAGTTCATGGCTCATGGGGTGTATGATATGGCTGGTATTCAGGGTATCATGGATGTGGGTAAACCACGACTCAAACCGGTCGAAATATACATTGGAGATCACCCATTTGTAACCTTGAAGCTGTTTCTCGATCTTGAGATAGAGGATGAGGTTCACCTTCTCTTTTTTGTAATGAAAGGTGGCCGACAATTCTGCAAACCAGTTGTTCGAGTAGAAATCGAGGAATGCCGGGTTTCTCTTGTTAAGTGCATCTTCGATGAAAACGAATTTTTTATCCTCGTTGATCATCGGGCTGGAATTATCAAAGAGCATCTCCAGGTACTTTTTCCGCGCTTTCAGATCATGGTACCCGACATCCCCCGGATAGAGCCGGTTTCCCCGGGTATCCTCTTCCGCGTTGAAACGCAGGAAAAACTGGTTAACCTGTTTGGTCTGGGCGTAGAACATGGTTTCATCGGCCGTAAACGACCCGATCGATCCCTGCGCCTGAACCAGAAACGGCAACAAGGCCAAAATCACTGCAACGAAATTTCTCATAAAATCAATTGATAGACACGCTCCCTGCCTCTTCCGACCGTATATCGTCAATCGTAAATTACTTAGAGGTTTCCTTTACCCGGATATCTCCGAGCATCACATCCCAGAAACCGATAAGCCTTCCTCCGATCTGGGTCTCCTTGCGTTTTACATAGACCGTGATGTCTTTTTTGGTAGTGTCCTCGTAAACCAGCCCCTTTTCCTTATCAAAAGCCTGAAAACGCTGGTAAATGGTGATCACCCCGACGTAAGTCCCGTCAGGCTGACGCACCAGATCACTCACGTACTGGATTTTGTACCAGTCGATCGTGACTTTGTCATAATTCAACTGCATCAGCCGGTCGAAGTACTCTCTGACTTTATAGTAGTTGACATCCTGCCTGCCGAGTGACGAAACGCCGACTTCACTGTTTTCCATGAAGAGCTCTACGGCCCGTTCGATCACGCGTTGCGCATCGGACCAGGGTGTTTGTTTGTCGCCGATGATGCTGATGTATTTGCTCAGATCACGGACTTTTTCAAGGGCCAGACTGTCGATGGCCTGTTTGCGTTGGGGCGATATGTTATCCTGTGCTTTTACTCCCGACACGATCAGGATCAGGGAAAAGATCATGAATACTGAAACTGGCTTTCTCATCTTTACTATTTTTTAATTAGATCAAGTCCTTTAATTTTCCCATTTGCATCGGTCATGATGGCATCGATGACATTGTTGCTCGCTTTGGTATCCCGGATGAAGTTCATGTACCGCTTGATGGTGGTAGGTTTGTCGTAATCGACAATGGTTCCTTCCCGGCTGATGATGATCAGAACAGGGACATCATCGGAGGAGAAGAATTTCAGGGTCTTATCGATGGTGTTGTCGGCCTGGGTGTAATTGCCTCCTGCGGCAAACCGGGCAATGGCATCGAACGCGTTTTCGATCTGGGTTTTCACCGGAAGATTGACGGCTGAACCGGCAGCGCGCATATCCTTAATCTTCTTTTCGGCCCGTTCGATCAGTTCGTCAATTTCGCTGTCTTTAAGATTCTGGGCCTTGATGGCATTGACCTCCTGTTCAAGCTGATCAGCAGTCTTGCCATCTTTGTTCAGCAACAGGTCATAGAGTTTGGCTCGGGCCGCATCAACCATTTGTTGCTTGATTTTATATTGTTCGGCCAGAGCGGTTTTCAGCTTTTGTTGCGCCTTGATAATCAATGAATTCAGGGCGGGATCGTTGTAGTTTTTGTCCATAATATCGCCCAACAACTGTTTCTGGTCATCGAGCGAAAGGGTCGATGTCCCGTCAATAATCGACTGTACCTGTTTCTTGGCAGCCTCGATCTGGGCTTTGCGCTCTTTCTTGGAAATTTTTCCGGTCGATTTACAACCATCAGTTCCAATCAAAAGCCCCGCCATCAGGATCATGAACAGGATCTGCTGCCAGCGGACCGATCTTATTTGATATGTGAGCTGTTTCATCGTTAATGATTTTAATTGTTGAAATGGAATGAATTATCCTTTATAAAACGGGAATTTGACAACTTTTGCCTTCAGGATCTTTTCCCTGACTTTGATATGGATTTCACTACCCTCTTTCGAAAGAGCCGTAGGCACATAGCCTATGCCGACCGGGATCTTCACCGAAGGTCCCATTGTTCCGGAGGTCACCACGCCGATCTGATTTCCACTGGCATCGGTGATCTCGTATCCGTGGCGGGGAATGCCCTTATCGACCATCTCAAACCCGACCAGTTTGCGAACCGTCCCTTCCTGCTTCTGTTTCAGCAGTTGCGGTTTATTGATAAAGTCCTTAACGTCGGTGAATTTGGTGATCCAGCCCAGCCCCGCTTCGATGGGCGACGTGGTATCGTCAATGTCGTTGCCATAAAGGCAATATCCCATTTCCAGACGCAGGGTGTCGCGTGCAGCCAGTCCGATCGGTTTGATGCCGAACTCTTTACCGGCTTCAAATACCGCGTTCCAGATCTTCGGGGCATCGGCATTTGGCATATAAATTTCGCAGCCCCCGGATCCGGTATAGCCGGTAGTGGCAAAGATCACATCGGGAACGCCGGCAAAAGTCAGTTTCTTGAACGTGTAGTATTCCATATCCATCACCGGGGTGTCAGTAAGCTTTTGCATTGCCTTCAATGCCAGCGGGCCCTGGATCGCCAACTGGGCAATGTCATCGGAAGCGTTGATCAATGTAGCGCCGACCTTGTTATGACTGTTGCACCAGGCCCAGTCTTTATCAATATTGGCAGCATTCACGACCAGCAGATAGGTTTCATCGTCGACTTTGTAAACCAGCAGATCGTCGACAATCCCGCCGGTTTCGTTGGGGAAGCAACTGTACTGAACCTTTCCGGGAACCAGCTTGGAGGCGTCGTTGGAAGTCACCCACTGGATAAAAGCAAGCGCGTGGGGCCCTTTGACCCAGAACTCGCCCATATGCGAAACATCAAAGACTCCGACACCGTTACGCACGGTTTCGTGTTCGGCGTTGACTCCTTCGTACTGGAGGGGCATGAAATAACCTGCGAAAGGCACCATCTTGGCGCCCAGCGCTTCATGAAACTTTGTAAATGCTGTGTTCTTCATGGTATATAAGTTTAACAATTTTCAGTTTTAATTTCACGCTACCGGCAGATACACAGGGTAATGATCTGAACGGATTTCTTTTAACGGCGCAAAAGTAGGAAAAATTGTACCGGAAGCTGGTCAATGTTCATATTTACCGGCAAATGTTCATATGTTCCCTCAAAAAAATGCCTACTTTTGAACCCTGTTAATAACCCGGGAAAACAGCTCCCCGGAGCTTTCTGAATCCCGCGTATTTCAATCCGTGTACGAGCATCCTGGCGCCATATGATCACCATTCTGGGCCCGACTGCTTCGGGCAAGACGAAAATCGCAGTACAGGTAGCCTGCCGGATCGGCGGAGAGATCATCAGCGCCGATTCCCGCCAGGTTTACCGGGGCATGGATATCGGTACCGGCAAAGATCTCGATGAGTACCACGCAGGAGGTCATCACATCCCGGTTCATCTCATCGATATCAGGGAACCGGGCCATGAATACAATATTTTTGAATTCCGGAATGATTTTCTTGAAGCCTGGCAAGGAATCCTATCCAGGGGAAAGGCGCCCATTATGTGCGGGGGATCGGGCATGTATCTCGACAGCATCCTGAACGACTATCATCTGACCGATGCTTCCGAAACGGATTCCCCGAAGGATAAACTGCAAAAGATGTCCGACGAAGAGCTCACCGGCCTGCTGCGTTCCATGAAGAAACTCCATAACAAGACCGATCTCGAAGACCGGGAACGTTTGATCAAGGCAATCCGCATCGCTGAACGATCGCGGACCGATTCTTCGGGATACCTGCCGAAGACCATACCCGACCTCCGGGAAAATACTTTTGGAATATCCATTCCCCGCCCCCTTCAGATGCAACGCATCTCAGAACGCCTCACCCAGAGGCTTCGCACCGGTATGATCGAAGAGACCGAACGGCTGCTCGCCTCCGGGATCACGCCTGAACGGCTTATCCGCTATGGACTTGAATACCGGTTCACAACCCTGTACCTGACCGGAAAAATCACATTTCAGGAGATGGAGGAAAAGCTGAATATTGCAATCCGGCAGTTCGCGAAACGGCAGATGACCTGGTTCCGGGGGATGGAACGCAGGGGAACACGGATTTGCTGGATCGACGGGCAAAGACCTGTTGAAGAAACCGCATCGGAAATCATTTCCAGGGTAACCGGCGGGGAAAAGAGCAACAGAAACCAGGAATAAAGAATTTCAGAAACACCGAACAGCCAGAAAAAACCATGAACAGCAAAGGCCGCGACAACAAGCCCCACATCGGGATCTTCGGACGAAGGAACAACGGAAAAAGTTCACTGATCAATGCCCTGACGGGTCAGGAGACCGCCATCGTTTCGGATCTCGCGGGCACCACCACCGACCCCGTCAAAAAATCGATCGAAATTCCCGGGGCAGGACCCGTCGTCATGATCGATACGGCAGGTATTGACGACACCGGCGATCTGGGGAGAAAGCGCATTGAGAAATCGCTCGATGTATTGAAGATCATTGATTTTGCCATTCTGGTCGTGGCACACAATCAATTCGGAGAACCCGAACTGAATCTGATCTCTGAGTTTCAGAAACTGGATCTGCCTTTTATCGTCGTTCACAATAAGTCGGATGAGGAGAAACTTTCACCCGTTATCGCTGAAGCGATCCGCGTAAATACAGGATCTACGGCGCTCGAAGTCAGCGCCCGGCAGGCCGACACCATGCGGCCCCTGGTACAGCGGATCCAGACAGACATGCCGGAAAACGCGTATCGCAAACAAACGCTGATCGGCGACCTGATCTCTTACGGCGACGTCGTGCTGCTCATCACCCCCATCGATATAGAAGCGCCCGAGGGGAGAATGATCCTTCCCCAGGTACAGGTGATACGCGATGTTCTTGACCACGACGGCATTGCTGTGGTCTGCAAGGAACGTGAAGTCGATGCCTTTTTCAAAAAGATGAATCCCAAGCCGGTGCTGGTGGTCACCGACAGCCAGGTCTTTCCAAAAGCCGATGCGGCCATACCAAAAAACATCCTGCTGACCAGTTTCAGCATTCTTCTGGCACGCCAGAAAGGAGATTTCGCACATTATGCCGAAGGCACACCGCACATTTCAAAGCTTCGTGAAGGCGACCGGATCCTGATCCTCGAATCATGCACCCACCATGTTTCATGCGACGACATCGGCAGGGTGAAAATTCCCCGGTGGATCTCCGGATTTACCGGTAAAAACCTGGAATTTGAAGTGGTTGCAGGGCTGAACAGAGTTCCCCGCCCGATCACCGATTACGCCATGGTTATCCAGTGCGGCGGATGCATGATCACGAGAAGGCAGATCATCAACCGGCTGAAGCCCGCAATCGATGCGGGAATTCCGGTATCAAACTACGGGATGACCATTGCTTATGTCCACGGCATCTACAACCGGGCAATGGAACCCTTCGGGTTACAGGGTAAGGAAGATTACCTTTAAAGCAGTGAAGACTATTTCTGATTCTGATTGTCAGATCTCCGCAAGGGCAACCGGGATTACTTGCCCGTTCATGGTTTTATGCCCGGTGATGGCGAAATCGGCAATAAACTGTGCCATCTGCGACGTGTTCAGCGCGGCTCGCTGACCCGGAAAGGCCCGGGTGAACATCTCCGTTTGTACCGATCCAAGCGCCAGACAATTAACCTTGATCTCCAACCCGGCGAGTTCCGTGGCCAGGATCTCCGTCAGAATATGAAGGGCCCCCTTACTGGAAGTGTACGCGGCAAGGCCCGGAAATTTCCGCGTTGCAGGCACCCCGCCGTAACTTCCGATGTTCACGACATGCGCCCCCCTGTTAAGGATTGGCAGAAGGGCCTGGGTGAGGAAAAAGGGAGCTTTGAAGTTGACATTGACCGTTTCATCAAAATCGGAAAGTTCGAACTTTTCATAGGGTTTGTTGATCAACCGGCCCGCGTTGTGGATCAGGATGTCGCATTTATGAATAAAGGTCTCAAGCCGCTGTACGATAAAGGGATAAAATTCAAACTGATTGAGGTCAAATTCATAAGGGATCACCTTCGTGTCGGGATAGAGTTTGATGCATTCAGCCTGCAGCTCCTTCAGGGCTTTCCCATTCCGGGAAACAGCGATGATCTGGTTCTGCTTATGGCGTGCCAGTATCTTCACCAATTCAGATCCGATCCCGCGACCGGCGCCTGTAATAATTATATTCATATACGTTAATATTTCAGAATGATGATTGTTTATCCTAATTATGAATACATTAAGATAAATAAATACCTGTCAAATAATCGTGATTCAATCCTCAAAGGTAAAGAAGTTTTTTGTAATTTTGCAGTCTGTTTGTTCCCTGCACTTTTATGAAAAGAAAACTGTTCGTTATCATCCCTGCGCTGACTGTGGTTTTCCTGCTGACAGTCTCTTTCAGCGGAGATGAACAGAGTGATTATCAAGGAGGATCTCCGGCGGGATACACCGGGTCCCCGGGCGACGGGCATAACTGTGTAGCCTGTCATGGCGGGTCTGCATCAACGGTTTCGGGCTGGATCACTTCCGACATTCCTCCCGAAGGTTACACTCCTGGTACCACCTACAGCATAACCGTTACCGTTTCCGGTTCGGGGAAAAAGGGATTTGAGGTTTCACCCCAGGACCAGGCCGGTGCACAGCTCGGTACCCTGATTGCCGGAACCGGTTCAAAACTGGTGGGAGGTACCAAGTATGTTACCCAGGTTTCTTCTCCCTCCGCAAACCCTTCAACGTGGACATTCGGGTGGACTGCTCCGTTAGCCGGAACCGGAACGGTGACGATTTACGGAGCTTTCACGGTAAGTAAATCCGTTACCACATTGTCAACACTCGAAATATCCGAATATAATCCTTCAACCTCCGCTATATCTTCGGTTTCTGAAACATCTTGTTTCATAAATCCGAATCCCGCCTGCGGATTCCTGAACATTCAAATCACGGAAACAGATCATAAACCGGTACAAATTGATATACTGAACACCCGTGGCGTTATCGTTCAATCTGAATATTTCAGACCGGTTACCGGGAAACAAACCGAACGAATTGACATATCAGGACTTCCTGACGGACTTTATCTGGTTCGTTTGACCGCGGGTGTTTCCCAACAAATCCAAAAGTTGATAAAATACTGAAAACTAACCCTTAATTTCAAAACAATCCATCTCAACATGAAAAAAATCACCCTTCTCCTGGCGCTCCTGCTCATTGGCGCCTTTCAGCTTTCTGCCCAGGATGCACCACAGATTCCGACTGTTATGAAAGCCGTCTATTTCGACGTTTCGCCGCCCCTTCGCGACATGGTTCAGAAAAACGATGCAACCGATCCATCGTGGAAAAGCGGTATTGTCAAAAATAAACTCAACACGGTTTCACCTGAACCCGATGTTCCGGATTACATGAAACCGGATGCAGTACGCCAGAGATGGATCGGTACAACACTTACCGATACTACCATTCAGAATTTCGACGGAGTCGGCGCCAACTATTCTCTTCCCCCGGATACCGACGGCGAAGTGGGTCCTTCACACTATTTCCAGGTTGTCAATACCAAATATGCCATTTACAACAAGAACGGGGTTAAAATCCTTGGCCCGACTAACAACAGCGTGATTTTTAATGGATTACCCAACAACAACAACGACGGCGATGCGGTGGTTCTGTATGATGAGAATGCCGACCGTTGGTTATTCAGCCAGTTCAGCCTTCCCAACTACCCGAATGGTCCCTTCTATGAAAACGTGGCCATATCACAGACCAATGATCCGACCGGTTCCTGGTACCGTTACCAGTTTCAGTTCTCCTCCATGCCCGATTATCCGAAACTTTCGGTTTGGAATGATGGTTATTACATGACCATCCGCCGTTTCAGCGCTGGTTCTCTTTCGTGGCAGGGAATGTCGGCCGTGGCTTTGGACCGCGCCAAGATGCTGGTTGGCGATCAGACTGCTTCGATGGTGATGTTCAACCTCCCGTCATCAGCGGAAGGCGCTCTTTCGGCCGATTGCGACAGCGACTTCCCCCCGGCCGGGACTCCCTGTCCGGTTGCTTATCTTACCTCCAACTCCGTAAAAATATATGATTTTGTGGTCGATTGGGTCACACCGGCCAACTCAACATTTAATCAGAATTATACCGTCTTCATCACCTCCTTCAACGTCTGGTCTAGCAGTAATGTGGTTCCTCAGAAGAGTACCAGTCAGAAGCTGGATGTAATGGCCGGTCGCCGGATTATGTTCCGTATGCCCTACCGTACCTTCGCGGGTTATTCTTCAATGCTCCTCAGCACGACTGCCAACGTTGGCGGTGTTGCCGGAATTCGATGGATGGAACTCCGTAAACCCACGAACCTCTGGACACTTTACCAGGAGGGAACCTATGCTCCAAGTGATGGAAATTACCGGTGGATGGGCAGTATCGCCATGGATTCCGCCGGAAATATTGCACTCGGATTTTCCATCAGCGGCTCAACAATGTTTCCCTCAATCCGTTATACCGGGCGTTTGGCCAATGATCCCCTCGGACAGATGACCATTGCCGAACGCGGAATTATGAACGGAGGCGGATCCCAAACTGATAACAGCGGCCGCTGGGGCGATTACAGCGCCATGACCGCAGATCCCTCGGAAGTGGGAAAATTCTGGTACACCCAGGAATATTATTCAGCCACCTCATCCGCAAGCTGGAAAACAAGGATCGCCTCCTTCTCCTTCAGCAATGCATTTTCGACTGTGGCTTCCGCCAACCCGCCCCTGGTTTGTATCGGCGATTCAACCCAGCTTAGCGTCCAGCCAAATGGCGGATCGGGAACCTATACCTATCAGTGGAGCTCAATCCCCGCCGGATTCACCTCCACCCTGCAAAACCCCAAAGCCGCCCCTTCGGATACTACAAAGTATATCGTTGCCACAAGCGACGGCGCCTTGACAAGGTATGACACGGTTACTGTGAACACCGCTCCGCTGCCCAATGTCTCAGCCGGTAACGATACCACACTTTGCTGGTACCTGACCTCTATCGACGTTCACGGAACCGCCGGCAACTACAAAGCCATCGGATGGATCACCTCCGGAACAGGTAACTTTGACAACAACAGCGCACTCAATACCGTGTATCATCCAACCCTGGCCGATAAACTGAATGGCTCCGTGGATCTTACCCTGGTTGCCATCCCGAATCTTCCGTGCACCGGTAACGTGACCAGCGCCAGACATATTATTTTCGACCAGTGTACGGGGATGAACGAAGACATCGCTACCGAACCCGGAATCAGCCTGCAACCCAACCCGGCCCACAACAATGTAACCATTACAATGAATGGTATCGGGAAATCGGTTGCGACACTGACCCTGACCACAGTCGACGGGAAACAGGTGTACAGGAACGACTTCGAAGGCACCGGGAAAGCCATTGCACACCGGATGGATCTGACGGGATTCTCCAAAGGAATCTACGTCGTTCAACTCAAAACCGGAAAGCAGGTATCAACCGCCAAACTGATCGTTCAATAAGGATAAAAAATCTGTGAATCTTTTCACAATTAAATAATCGTTGTATATTTGCTGTGATTATCACAGATGTGTTCCTAAAAATAGATATTGGTTCTTCAGGGCAGGGTGAAATTCCCGACCGGCGGTAAAGTCCGCGATTTCCCGAAAGATCAGGGATTCTTCAATCCCGGTCGACCGTGAAATGAGTCGTTGAAACTACGGCACCGACAGTATAGTCTGGATGGAAGAAGAAACCTGTTTAATTTGAAATATATTTTAGAATTAAATAGATTCATGCCCTGTTGCAATTTTGTGACAGGGCTTTTTTTTTACCAAGAAGAGAAAAAATTGACAATGGACAATGAAAATTGACAATTGAAAACGGAAAACGGAAAATTGAAAACGATTTGAGGATTTGAGGATTTGAGAATTTTGAACTTTGAACTTTGAGCTTTAAACTTTTTTGCCTATTGCCTATTACCTATTTTCAAATTGCCAATTCCTAATGCCTGATTTGAATTTTAATAATTGTTTCACTCATTAACTCAATAAATAAATCAATCATTCAGTCAATCAATCATTCAATCAGTCAATCAGTCAATCAATCAATCCCTTGTTCCCCCATGACCTCCGACCAAAAATTCATGCAGATTGCAATCCGGCTGGCCGGTAAAGGGGCCGGGTGGGTCAATCCGAATCCGATGGTCGGCGCGGTACTCGTGAACCGGGAACGGATCATCGGGTCGGGATTTCATGCGTATTTCGGTGGTCCTCATGCTGAAGTGAATGCGTTCCGTTCGGTACTTCCCTCCGATCGCCCTCTTATTGAAGGTTCAACCCTCTATGTTACCTTGGAACCTTGCGATCATTACGGAAAAACGCCCCCCTGTACCAAACTGATCCTGGAAAACAAAATAGACAAGGTAGTAATCGGAATGGCGGACCCGAATCCGGCGGTAAACGGAAAAGGTATTTCGAAACTGAAACAGAATGGGATTGAAGTTCTTACAGATTGTCTCGGACCTCAGGTTGCCATACAAAATCAGATCTTCATCAAGTACATCACCACCGGGAAGCCTTTTGTTCTACTGAAGTCGGCCATGACCCTTGACGGTAAAATCGCAACGGTTACCAATGCATCACAATGGATCACGGGGTCCGAATCTAGAAAACTGGTTCACCGGATCCGACAACAATACGGTGCCATTATGGTGGGGATCGATACAGTAGTCGCAGATGATCCCCTGTTGAATGTAAGGCTGAAAGAGCCTTCGGTCAAGGACCGGGCTGGTGTGCCGGATGGTCCGGTTTGGAAGAATCCCCTGAAGATCATTGCCGATACCCGGGGCCGGATCCCGCTTACCGCCAAAGTACTTACAAACGACCCGCAACTGACCATTGTCGCTGTCACCCATTTGGCCCAGCCATCAAAATTGAAAGCGATTGAAAGATTGGGTGCGCAAGTCCTGATATGTCCTGAAAAAGATCACCGGGTTGACCTGGAGTTCATCCTTTCAGCGCTCGGAACTATGGGCGTCGACAGTGTGATGATCGAGGGAGGCAGCACCCTTGCATTTTCAGCCATGCGGGATGGGTTGGTGGATAAGGTGATCAGCTTTATTGCACCCAAAATCCTGGGTGGTGAAAAAGCGCCGACCCCGGTCGGAGGCGACGGCATCGAAAAAATGGAGGATGCAATTGCCCTCAACAACTTGAAAACAAGAAAGATCGGAGAAGATATCATGGTCGAGGGCTATCCGGTAAAAAAACATTCTGACCAAACTAAAATGACTGATTGACTGATTTACGATTGACATGATTTACGATTGCCAAGATTTAGGATTTACGATTGAGGGAATGAGAATGTGCTAATGTGTTATTTTGAGGATTTAAGGATTTGAAAATGTGAAAATTTTGTATTTTGGTTTTCTTACTATTCGCTAATAACTATTCCCTATTCGCTAATAACTAATCGCTAATTTGAATTTTGAATTATAATCTTTTACATGTTCACCGGAATCATTGAGGAAATAGGAATTATCAGATCGGTTGCACGGGGTGTATCATCGTCGCAATTAACCATTGATGCCCGGAAAGTGACAGAGGATATGAAGACCGGCGACAGCATCTGCACCGACGGCGTGTGTCTGACGGTCATCCGTTTCGGACCGGACCATTTCATCGTTGATGTTATGCCGGAAACCATGCGACGAACCTCGATCGGCCTGCTGAAACCCGGATCCGGGGTCAACCTGGAGCGGGCAGTGCGACTGACTGACCGGTTGGGAGGACATCTGGTCACCGGACATATCGACGGGACCGGGAAAATTATCCGGAAATGGAATGAAGATAACGCAGTCAGATACAGCGTCAGTGCGGAACCGGGAGTTTTGAAGTATCTGATCGAAAGGGGTTCTGTTTGTCTCGACGGCATCAGCCTCACAGTCGTTAGTGTCGACCGGAATGCTTTTGGCGTTTCGCTCATCCCGCATACCCAATCAGTGACCACGCTGCTGAACAAGCAGGCAGGTGATCTTTTAAATATCGAATGTGACATTTTTGCAAAATACACGGAGAAACTTATCCATCATCCTTCATCAGGAGGTGAAATCGATCTGAAATTTATTACAGATCACGGATTCTGAGCTTCCCTGAAAACATACAAAATATGACAAAGTACAAGTTCAACACGATTGAAGAAGCAGTCGACGACATCCGGAGGGGAAAAATGATCGTTGTGGTTGATGATGAAGACCGTGAAAACGAGGGAGACCTGGTTATTGCGGCAGAGAAGGTGACGCCCGCTGCGATCAACTTCATGGCCAAACACGGAGGCGGTCTGATCTGTCTGCCCATCGTCCGCGACCGCCTTGAGGAACTCAACATCGAACGGATGGTGGTAAAGAACACCGACCCCAACCGTACTGCATTCACTGTTTCGATCGATGCCATAGAATGCGCCACAGGAATTTCGGCCTATGAACGGGCGTTGACGATCAAACGGGTGATTGACAACCAGACGAAAGCCAGGGATTTCACCCGGCCGGGTCACATTTTCCCCATCGAATACCGCGAAGGCGGTGTATTGGTCAGGGCAGGACATACCGAAGCCTCCGTCGATCTTTCCGTCATGGCCGGTCTGTACCCGGCCGGGGTGATCTGCGAGATTATGAATGAAGACGGATCGATGGCACGGGTACCGGAGCTGATGGATTATGTAAAGATTCATAACCTGAAAATCATTACCATTGCAGCCCTCATCGATTACCGGCGTAAGACCGAAACCCTCATCGAACGTGCGGCCGTTGTTGATATGCCTACCAAATACGGTACGTTTACAGCCTACAGTTACATCAGTAAAATTACCCGTGAAAATCACCTGGCCCTGGTCAAGGGGGATGTCACGACTGATGAGCCGGTCCTTTGCCGGGTGCACTCCGAATGCCTGACCGGTGATGTTTTCGGTTCGATGCGGTGCGACTGCGGCGACCAGCTTGATGCCGCCATGAAGCAGATCGAAAAGGGGGGAAGAGGTGTATTGTTATATATGCGGCAGGAAGGACGCGGAATCGGATTCTCGAACAAGATGCGCGCTTATTCGCTGCAGGACCAGGGAATGGATACCGTCGAAGCCAATCTCGCCCTGGGATTCGATGCCGATCTGCGCGACTATGGAACCGGGGCGGAAATCCTGGTAGATCTGGGCATCAAGAAATTAAGACTTCTCACAAACAATCCTCAGAAAATTTCAGGTATTGAAGGATTCGGCCTTGAAATAGTGGAACGGGTTCCGATCCAGATCAAGGGAAATTCGCGTAACATCCGGTATCTGAAAACAAAAAAGGAGAAAATGGGACACCTGCTTTCGTTCGGGGACGAAGAGTAGGACTGGGGGACAAGTGGACTGGTGAATGTGCTAATGTGCGAACTTGAGAATTTGAGGATTGGAGGATGTGTAAATTTTGAACTTTGATTCATTAACCCTGAAACCCTGAAACCCTGAAACCCTGAAACGCTGAAACCCTGAAACCCTGTAACCCGAAACCCTGTAAAAGCGGACAAAAATTGGATTTTTGAGTAGTATAAAAGTTAATTTTAATACTGAAGAATTATGAGAACAATTGAAGGAAAACTGGATGCTTCCGGACTCAGGTTCGGGATTGTCATTGCCCGGTTCAATGAGTTTATCAGCGGTAAACTGCTGGCAGGATGTCTCGACGGATTGAAACGTCACGGGGCCGATGAACAAGCCATTGAGGTGGTATGGTCACCCGGTTCATTCGAGATCCCGCTGCTGGCCAAAAACATGGCTGCAAGCGGTAACTATGATGCCGTGATCTGTCTGGGGGCAGTAATTCGTGGCGCTACCCCGCATTTCGATTACGTAGCGGCAGAAGTATCAAAAGGCGTAGCCCAGGCTGCACTCGAAACAGGACGCCCCGTGATCTTTGGCGTTTTGACCACCGATAACATTGAACAAGCCATTGAACGTGCCGGAACCAAGGGCGGGAACAAGGGTTTCGATGCTGCATTGGCTGCCATCGAAATGGCCAATGTGATCAAAGAACTGAAAAACAGGTAGACCGGGACGTCAGTAAACACAAGCGGAAAGCGGGAGAGATTAAAATCAGCGATTAGCGATCAGGGATTAGCGAATAGTTATTAGCGATTAGCGAATAGTTATTAGCGAATAGGGAAAAGAATAAATTCAAAATTCAAATCACTCATTCACTCTTAAGAAACTAATTTATAGGTACTAGTTGAAATCCGTATATAGAAGCTTGATTTTTAAGATGTTTTAATTTTCGTTCTTTGAATAGCTGGTTATAAGTTTCAATTGACAA
>JAQWBQ010000021.1 GCA_028706295.1 Bacteroidales bacterium | reverse complement strand
GAGAAAATGAAGTTCAATTAAGTCGAATCAGCACAATGCGCTCATCATCAGTAAATTTAAAGAGTGTCGATTACCGGGGTTTTTCATATCATCATATATCGACGACATTTTCACCAGATTTTTTCAATAATTATTTTTCTTGACTCCTGATAATCAATTTTTTATTTTTGCTCAGCCAACGGCTATCAATCGTACCAAAGTGGAATTGAAACGTCAGATAATAACCGTTCGCCATGTTTGCCGGTTCTATCAATCGTACCAAAGTGGAATTGAAACGCGTATTATGAGAGTTTCGGGGTGATGGGGCGACTCTATCAATCGTACCAAAGTGGAATTGAAACAAGGCTTTCAACCCTGAGTTTAAAGTTTGCAAGCGACTATCAATCGTACCAAAGTGGAATTGAAACCTATGTATGTCTCTAAATAATCTTCCAAGACATCTACATCTATCAATCGTACCAAAGTGGAATTGAAACCTCGGCAGTAAGTATTTCCGTTATTTTTCTTGGTTCTATCAATCGTACCAAAGTGGAATTGAAACCCGCCGGATCATTATCTACGTCATGGCGAATGTTTATACTATCAATCGTACCAAAGTGGAATTGAAACTTGAAGTAGTCCTCCCACGTCTGGCTGATTAAGGCCTATCAATCGTACCAAAGTGGAATTGAAACTTGAGTTGTGAAGCCTATTATAAGTCACTACTGTCTATCAATCGTACCAAAGTGGAATTGAAACCAGGTTCCCGGAACTTCAACTTCTACCAGCTTTTCTATCAATCGTACCAAAGTGGAATTGAAACAAGCTGTTTTGAGATCGTGCAGCTCGGTTGGCAAAACTATCAATCGTACCAAAGTGGAATTGAAACTGGGTTTATTCCAGGTTAATTGAAATTGCCGCACCTATCAATCGTACCAAAGTGGAATTGAAACTATCATGATAACAATCCACATTGATAGGAACGCACTATCAATCGTACCAAAGTGGAATTGAAACAAGAGTTAACCGCAGAGAAATTTCACAGATCGGAGCTATCAATCGTACCAAAGTGGAATTGAAACTCGGAATCTGTATTTTAGCAAGATATGGCCTGTCCTATCAATCGTACCAAAGTGGAATTGAAACATAATGGTTCTACACACCGTTTTGAAAGCCTGGACTATCAATCGTACCAAAGTGGAATTGAAACAGGTTTGCGTACCAATGGCCTGGAGAAGAGATCAGGAACTATCAATCGTACCAAAGTGGAATTGAAACCGGCTCATTGATTTTAGCCCCCATCGGAATCTGTATCTATCAATCGTACCAAAGTGGAATTGAAACATCGGACATAATCACTCAGGTACATACGATAATTACTATCAATCGTACCAAAGTGGAATTGAAACCACATAACCATACCGGGCCTTATCAACCACACCTTCTATCAATCGTACCAAAGTGGAATTGAAACAATTATTCCGTCTATCAGCAAAACCTTGAGGGAAACTATCAATCGTACCAAAGTGGAATTGAAACAACAAATTCCGGCTTTCCGTACAGTCCTATCCGTTCTATCAATCGTACCAAAGTGGAATTGAAACACTACCCTATATGAGGCCCTTGCAGGCATGGTTAACCTATCAATCGTACCAAAGTGGAATTGAAACTGAGATCGGATGGCACAATAACGCTATCACTCGTCACTATCAATCGTACCAAAGTGGAATTGAAACATGAAGTCACTGCCGGCGTGATCGACGGCGCGGATCTATCAATCGTACCAAAGTGGAATTGAAACAACAATCAAAGCCATGAAAACAATCACAAGTTCAGTCTATCAATCGTACCAAAGTGGAATTGAAACCGCTAACCGATGTGCATCGGTAGCACTGACCCGGACGCTATCAATCGTACCAAAGTGGAATTGAAACACAACAAAGGATGTTGATAAGGTTGTCGAAAAATATCTATCAATCGTACCAAAGTGGAATTGAAACTTGTTCAAATGATTGATACTTTGAAATAGTACAGGTCATATCATCTATCAATCGTACCAAAGTGGAATTGAAACCCACAAAGGTCATCCTGTTACTTTTGCCCGTTTCACTATCAATCGTACCAAAGTGGAATTGAAACAACCCGATACGGGCCTGATCCTCTTTTGTAGCAGCTATCAATCGTACCAAAGTGGAATTGAAACACGAAAGAGGCCGTAAAAAAGCAACTCAAAGACATTCTATCAATCGTACCAAAGTGGAATTGAAACGTATATAAGATAATTATTGGCGTAGATGAAAAAGACTATCAATCGTACCAAAGTGGAATTGAAACTATTCAGCTTACATAACAACAAATTCTGATCGGGCACTATCAATCGTACCAAAGTGGAATTGAAACAAAAATTAACCTATGGCAAGCGTAAACAAAGTTATCCTATCAATCGTACCAAAGTGGAATTGAAACCTTTATGAAGTTGACCGATATCATGGAGCACGTTTTCTATCAATCGTACCAAAGTGGAATTGAAATTTATCTCCGGACTTTGAGATACGCTATGTTATAGCGACGTATCAATTGTACCAAACCGGAATTGAAATCCCCCCGTTAATTCTGCGTTACCAGCATTTCGACATGAACGCCTCCGTTTGGGCAAAACAGGGCAGAACTCACCTGTGTGACGATCACACGTCCCGCTTCCAATCCATCATCCTGATGACAAATTATGGGCGTTTGGGTAGGATCGCTGTCAAAAACGACCAATGGTTTCGTACCACAATTGGTCGAAACGACGCCCTGCCGCGTGCCTTCATCTCCAACCGAAGGGGTATACGCTCCCGAAACGGTCCCCTTCAGCTTCTTTTTATCCGAGGGCGGATAATTTGAGGAAATGATCAGGATGAAAACTATTGAAGCAATCAACGCTCCGGAAATCAATCCCGAAATGAAAAATTTGTTCTTGAAAAAGGTCAGGTTTAGTTTCATATGCAAAAATTTTAATACCTGTGATCGTTGGCTGAATGAAAATCCAACATTTGACTTAAAATACGGGAAATTTTAAAAAAGTTTGATGTCCGGTTCAAAAACATTCAAAGATAATCGATTAATCTGAGATAATAACTTTCATATAGTAAACTAAGAAAGCGGCCTTTTGAGCCGCTTCCCTAATCTTTAAAACGTAAAGATTTACTTTACTTTCTTGCCAAGTTCTGCGCCGGCTTTGAACTTTACGACTTTCTTTGCAGGAATCTTGATCTCTTTTCCGTTCTGCGGATTGCGACCCTTGCGAGCAGCTCTCTTGGAAACAGAGAATGAACCAAAACCTACTAAAGCAACTCTTTCACCTTTGCCCAGTGCCTTGGTGATAGCAGTAATAACAGCTTCCAGAGCCCTTTTGGCTTCTGCTTTTGTCATTTTTGCATCATTTGCAACTGCTTCAATTAATTGAGCCTTGTTCATTTTGCTTGATTTTTAATGAATAACTAATTTATAACCAATGCAAATATAAGCTTTCATTAATAATTGTCAAGGGTTTTTTATAGGAAAGCGTTGAAAATGTTGATAAATTCAAATTTTTGTTAATATCTCTCAATGAAAACGGTTATAAACAAAGGGTTTCAGGGAATATACGACCATAACCACTTACAAAATCCACACTATTCAAGGGTTTCCGACCGGAAAGCTGTAGCTCCCTTACATATATACATCCATTACCCGTGGTGATCGTCAAGGTATCTTTGCCCATAATCCGGAAAGTTCCCGGGATACCCGCCCCCTCCGGAAAGCCGGGCAAAGCCCTCAGTATCTTGAGGGTATGGATCGCGCCATCATGCGAATGCAGCTGGGTCCATGCTGCCGGAACCGGCGATAATCCCCTGATGAAATTATGAATCCGGAGGGTATCCCCCTTCCAGTCGATCCTGCAATCCTCCCTGAAAATCTTGGGCGCTTTGCGCAGTTCGATCCCTCCTTCGGTCATGGACTCCTGGGGAGTGCCCCGTTCACCCTGGAGAATGCGCCCGATGGTCTTCAGCACCAGTTCCGACCCCTGAAGCATCATCCGGTCGTGCAACTCCCCGGCAGTCTCCTCACCGCCGATCGAAACGCGCTCCTGCAAAAGAATACGGCCGGTGTCGATGCGCTCATCGAGCAGAAAGGTCGTGAGTCCGGTATCGGTCTCACCATTCATGACCGCCCGGTTGATCGGCGCTGCACCACGATACTGGGGCAAAAGGGAAGCATGCAGATTGAAAGTCCCCAGGCGGGGCAATGACCAGACCTCACGGGGCATCATCCGGAAGGCAATCACGACCTGCAGATCGGGGTTCAATTCCCGCAATGTTCCCAGGAAGGCCGGATCCCGGAGATTGACCGGTTCCAATACCGGAAGATTTTTTGATCGGGCAAATTCTTTAACCGGGGTCGATAACAGCCGTAATCCCCGGCCGGCCGGCCGGTCCGGCGCCGTAACAACCGCCTGAACCGGGTACCCCGCCTCCACGATCGCCCTGAGTGAAGGAACAGCGAATTCGGGAGTTCCATAAAATACCAGATGTGGAAAATCCTTCATAAAGATCAATTCAGCAGGGATAAAAGTACAAAAACCAAAACAAAACCCGCCGGTTCAGCATCAATCGTACTGCCCCCGGCGGGTCCTGATATCAAAACGACGGTATAAACCGGGTCTATTTCTTTAACAGCGATTCCGTGTAGGAAATGTATTTATCAATCTCGCGTCCTTCATTCGACCGGGGATACTCTTCCTTGATCCGCTTGTAGATTTCGAGCGACTTATCAAGCTTGCCAAGTTCCTCGTATGCCATGGCTGCTTTCATAAAAAACAAGGGAGTTGTGAAGTCGTTTTTCCTCATATCGGCGGCATCCATGTATAGATCAACAGCCTTATCCACTTGCTTCAGTTCCATGTAAGCGTCGCCCATGGCGCCTTTTGCCATCGGGCCGATTATGTTATCATCGCTGCTGAATTTATCAAGATGTTCTAAAGCCTGGTCGTACTTTCCCATTTTCAAAAAACAGATGCCGGCATAGTAATGCGACAGGTTGGCCGACTTGGTCATGCTGTAATCCTCTATGATCGACAAAAAGCCCAGGTACTGCCCGTCTCCGTTCAGCGCCTTGTTTAGTGAATCAAGCTCGAAGTACTTCTCGGCCATGAACATCTGGCTCTGCGCCTCCTTTTCACGGGGTGCCAGGTAAAACCGTTTGAATCCGAAGAAACCCAACACAATGACAACGATCACCCCGATAACAATGAGAATGATTTTCTGGTACTTTTCAATGAACTGTTCCGATTTGCTGAATACTTCCTCAACCGCACCAATCCGTTCTTCAGCCTTTTCAATCTTTTTTTCCTGCTTATTGGCCATGTTTTCTGAATTTTGGAGGTGCAAAATTACATTTTTTCCTGAATTTCCGGCATGTCAGGCCATTTTTTTTACTTTTGTCTTTGAATCGACGCTGTTGTCTATGAAGCCGGCCGACTGCCCCGAAAATGACGAAATCACACAAACGATAGACCTTCTCAGGCCTTTTGTTACCCCCGAACGATTTCTGAAGTTCACCGACGTCCTCCGTTACCGCACGCGCCATCTTACCGTAGTGCTTGAAGATATTTATCAACCCCACAATGCCAGCGCGGTGTTGCGCACCTGCGACTGCTTCGGGATCCAGGATGTACACATCATAGAAAATCGGAATAAATATGAGGTAAATCCCGATGTTGCCCTGGGCTCCTCCAAATGGCTTACCCTGAAAAAATACCACGGTCTCGAAGAAAATACCACCCCCTGCCTGAAATCGCTTAAACAACAGGGATACCGCCTTATAGCCACGACCCCCCATAAAAACGACTATACCCCTGCGACACTCTGCATCGAAAAAAAAACAGCCCTGCTTTTCGGAACAGAACTTTCGGGGCTCTCCCCGACTGCCCTTGAACTGGCGGATGATTTTATCCGGATCCCCATGGTTGGATTTACCGAAAGTCTGAACATCAGTGTCTCGGCGGCAACCCTCATCCATGCGCTCAGCGACCGTTTAAGATCCGCTTCCATCCCCTGGCAACTAACAACGGATGAAAAAAATATCATTTTACTCGAGTGGTTGAAAACTTCTATCCGGAAATCAGACATCATCCTCAGGGATTTTCAAAACAGGATTCGATGATATTTAAATATTTTTATCATTTTTTATATCTTTGCCTTTTATGAAATTAAATAAACCATCAAATGGGAAAAGGAGATAAAAAAACCCGGCGCGGCAAGATTGTCATTGGAACCTCCGGGGTACGCCGCGCACGTAAAAAGAAAAAGACGTTCCGGAAAACGGCAGCGAGCCACGAACCCTTGAATACCGCTTCAATCGTCGAAAAACCGGTTGAAATTGTAAAGGAACCCGTTAAAAAGAGTCCGAAAAAAAGTGCGGAAACCACTCCCCCTGCCCCCGAAAAACCTAAAGTTGCAAGGAGTCGGAAAAAACCCGCCGAATCCCCTGAAACCCCTGAGAACCCGGTTGAAGGCTGACTCCCTGATCCGACCTCGAAATTACCCGGAATGATATGATTCCGGTCTTTTTTCTATGCACCGAATGCATCAGTTGAAACTTTATTTTCCGCTACTGACCGGCTATCAACTCGATCAGTATTGGGAATCATGCCAGATCTATAGGGAATGGAATTTAAAAATCAATGTCATATCGCGCAAAGACATTGACCAGTTGCTGACGCATCACATCCTCCATTCCCTGGCAATTGCCAGGGTAATTGCTTTTAAACCCGGAACTGAAATCATGGATGCAGGCACGGGTGGCGGTTTCCCGGGAATACCCCTTGCGATTTTTTTTCCGGAATCACGATTTACCCTGGTCGATTCCATCGCTAAGAAAATCAGGGTGGCTGAAGATGTCTCCCAAAGATTGGGTCTGAAAAACGTAACGCTGATGAATGCCCGGTTCGAATCCCTTTCATCACGGTACGACTTTATTACCGGTCGTGCCGTTACCAACATTGCAGCGTTTGTAAAAATGAACGCACCCCTGATTAAAAAAAAGGGCTTTAACGATATCCCGAATGGCATCTTGTACCTGACCGGGGGCGAACTGCAGCAAAGCCTCGAAGCGGTCCGGGCACAAAAAACAGGATATAGTCTGGCAAACTTTTTCAACGAACCCTATTTTGAAACCAAGAAGCTGATTCACCTGTATAACTTTTTGTAAGTAATCACGCTCATTATCAATTATATGTATTTGAATTTGAGATCCCGTTGAAATTGTATTTGTCAGGTTCCTCAGATTTTCTTTACTTCGCTACCCGATTTAAAAATCCTATTTAACCAAAAAAAATTAAAACCATGGCTGAACACAAAAAGTTCATTCCCTTTGTCTCCGCGGAGACCAATATGAAAGAATTCACTGTCAGAGCGCTCATCATCGGCCTTTTCTTTGCAGTCATCCTGGGGGCTGCCAACGCCTACCTGGGTCTCAAAGCCGGGATGACCATTGCGGCAACCTATCCGGCTGCTGTTCTCGGAATGGCCATTCTCCGTCTGATGAAAGGAACCATCCTCGAAGAGAATTTCACCCGTACCGTAGGGTCCATCGGCGAATCGGTTGCAGCAGGTGCGATCTTCACCCTTCCGGCCTTCTTCGTATCCGGCATCTGGTCTGATTTCTTCACCCCGGGTCATTATATTACCTCCTCCCTGATCCTGATCGCGGGCGGTGTCCTCGGCATTATGTTCGTGGCATTACTCCGGAGGGTGATGGTTGAGGATGCCGAACTGCCTTTCCCCGAATCGGTGGCCGCTGCCGAAATCCATAAAGCCGGCCAGGGTGGGTCAGGAGGCTCAAAATTCCTGTTCTGGGCAATGGGCCTCGGCGGGCTTATCAAAATTCTGGGCGAACTCAGGCTGTTTCAGTACCTGTGGGAAAAATTCGTCGTCTTCGGCCAACAGACCATCAGCGGAACCATATTCAAAGGCCAGGGAGGTATGCTCCTGAGTTCGCCGGGCGTCAGTCCGGCCTATATGGGAGTAGGTTACATCATCGGACCGAAATTGGGCGCCCTGAACTTTAGCGGCGGTTTACTTGCATGGGGGTTAATGGCTCCCATGATCATGTATTTTTTACTGCCGGGCATCAACTTTCAGGAATGGGCCTCCTTCCTGATGTCGCAGGATTCAACCCTGTCGCTCGATACCGCGATGGCTAAGGTGACCGATCCGACATACCAGATCAACCAGATTTGGAAATATATTGTCCGGCCCATCGCCATCGGCGGAATGCTCGTTAGCGCCGGCTATACGCTCTTTAAAATGCGAAAAAGCCTCAGCACCGGAATTGCCCGGTCGGTAAAGGATGTTAAAAAAGCTGCCACCGGGATCGAGCACAATGTTCCCCGTAATGAAAAAGACATCAGCTTCAGCTGGATCATGGTCGGAATCGGGGCTGTTGCAGTGCTTACGTTCTGCATCACCTACTTCATTTTCCAGACCAATATGCTGATTGCTATTGTAGCCGCTACCGTTATGATCATCCTGGCATTCTTCTTCGCCTCGGTGTCGGGATATCTCGTCGGCATCATGGGTTCTTCCAACAATCCCATCAGCGGACTTACCCTGACAGCGCTGGTCGTGACCGCGCTGATTTTGGTCGCCCTTGGCGTTCAGGGAGATGCAGGAGTAGCAACCGTGCTGGGAGTCGCAGCAATTGTTTGTGTTTCAGCGGCCGTTGCCGGTGAAATGCTGCAGGACCTGAAGGCCGGACATATCCTGGGTGGTACCCCGTGGCGCATGCAGATCGGCGATATCATGGGCGTGATCCTCGCAGGCGCCGTGATGTTTGTTGTGCTCGCGTTTCTGAATGACGGCGACATCGCAAGCGGTAAAAACCTGGGCTACCAGGGAGGATTTGGCAGTAAAAACCTTTCGGCTCCGCAGGCAAGTCTGATGGCGATCCTCTCGAGGGGAATCGTCCAGGGACAAATGGCCTGGCCGCTGATCATCGCAGGTATGCTCATGGGCGTCGCCTTTATCCTGATGCAGGTCAAAAGCCCGATGCTCGTCAGCGTCGGTATGTACCTTCCGATCGAAACCACCTTCGCGATCTTCGTGGGCGGACTGATCAAAGGTGCCGTAGATCTCTATTCTGAAAAACGCAAACACAACGATGCTCAAAAGGTTAGGGTTGAAAATACCGGGGTCCTTCTGGCCTCCGGAATGATCGCGGGTGAGGCCTTGATGGGACTGTTGATCGCCATCTTCGCGGTATTCGACATCTTCCTGTACAACTATTTCTCCTTCTTCAAGAATCCTACTTTCTTTCTCAGTTTCGTGATCCTGGCCATCATTGCCTATGTACTGATCCAGATCCCGCTGAAAAATGCAGGAAAACCCGACCAGCCGGCCCCGCCTGCCTCGGGAATGTAATGTGCGGTTTATGAACTTTTTTCACCGCCGGAAAATACTGAAAACGGCAAATTTCCTGGATTTGACACCCGTCAGGGTGATGGATCATGAGCTGAACGAAAATGGAAACGTGACCATCCTTTTACCCAGATTCAGGAAAAAACTGGCCTCCACCCTGTTACAGCCCCGGTCGAAAAGCAAATTCATCACCATACGACTCGACCAATTCGGAAGTGAAACCTGGCTGTTAATCGACGGGCAGCGCAATGTCGCTGATATAACCAATGTTTTGAAAAAAACTTTTCCGGGGGAATTTTTAGCAAATGGGGAGGCCGACGAAAGGGTCACCAAATTCCTCTCCCTGCTCTATGACCAACGGTACATTTCCTTCGTTGAATTACAGCAGGACCGGCACAACGATTAATTTTGTAAATTTGAACCATTAAAACATTGATCCATTAAAATTAAAATATCTGACTCATGAGCAACACGATTCTGAACCTGGAGCCAAAAGCTCTATGGAAAAATTTTCACAGCCTGACCCAAATCCCGCGGCCGTCGAAAAAAGAGGAAAAAATAAGGGATTTCATGCTCCGGTTTGGGAAAAACCTCGGACTTGAAACAATCATCGATGAAACAGGAAACATCATCATACGAAAGCCGGCGACACCGGGCATGGAAAACCGCAAAGGGATCATCCTCCAGGGACATCTCGACATGGTTCCCCAGAAAAACAGCGATAAAGTACACGATTTCGAAAAAGATCCCATCGAAACCATCATCGATGGAGATTGGGTCAGAGCGAACGGCACGACCCTCGGCGCCGACAACGGCATGGGTGTCGCGGCCGCAATGGCCATCCTTGAATCGAAAACCCTTGAACACGGTCCCATCGAAGCCCTCTTTACTACCGATGAGGAGACCGGGATGACCGGCGCCTTCGGATTGAAACCGGGGGTCCTCCACGGAGATATTCTTCTGAACCTGGATTCGGAAGATGAAGGAGAACTTTACGTGGGTTGTGCCGGCGGCACCAACGGTAATGCCCGGTTTGAATATTCTGAGCAACCGGTACCTGCCGGTTACTCCGGATTTAAACTTCAGGTAACCGGCCTGAAGGGCGGACACAGCGGGATCGATATTAACCTGGGAAAGGGAAATGCCATAAAGATCATGACCCGGATCCTTTACACCGGCACCAAAGATCACGGCGTCATGCTTGCTTCCATCGACGGAGGAGGATTGCGTAATGCTATTCCGCGTGAATCGTTCGCAGTAATTGCCATCCCCGGAAACCAGGTTTCAGGTTTCAGTTCCTTCCTTGATAAAATAACCGAACTTGTAAAAAAAGAACTTTCAGCAGTTGAACCCGATCTGAAAATCGAACTCATCCCCGCTGAAACCCCGGCTAAGATTATTGACCCGGTCACTGTCGAAAAACTTCTCTATACCCTGTACGCCTGTCCGAACGGCGTGATCCGCATGAGCAACGAAATGGCAGGATTGGTGGAAACCTCCAACAATCTCGCGATCGTAAAATCGGAACAGGGAACCATCCGGATCCAATGCCTGCTCAGAAGTTCTGTCGACTCCGCAAAAGATGACCTGGAACAGATGATGAAGTCGGTATTTGACCTCGCCGGCGCTGCATCAACCTTTGATGGAAAATATCCCGGCTGGAAACCAAACCCCGACTCCCCCATCCTCAAGGTCATGCTCGATCGCTACCATAAAAAGTTTGGAAAGATTCCCGAAATTAAAGGAATCCATGCCGGACTCGAATGCGGTATTCTGGGAGGAACCTATCCGAACTGGGACATGATCTCCTTCGGGCCCACCCTGCGCAATCCGCATTCACCCGATGAACGCGTGAATATTGCGACAGTGCAGAAATTCTGGGATTTCCTGATTGATACCCTGAAAAATGCTCCTGTGAAATAAACATCAAAATCTTCTGTTCAGAAAGCGGCTCAAAAGGCCGCTTTCTTTTTTTTTAATTCTGTACTTTTGATCGTCCCTAACCGGAACCATCATGGTCATTAGATTAAGGATCCTGTTTATGTTGCTTGCCAGTGTCATGGTGATCCAACGAATTGAGGCACAGAATACCCTCTGGGATCTCATCTATTGCCTGAACGGCGGTGAAAACAAGACCGTCAGGATCAGCCGCCTGAACACCCCGAATCCGGTCGGAAAACCAGGATGGAATCTCATCTTCAACGATGAATTCACCTCCGATTCCCTAAACGGTCTTTTCTGGAACCGGAGTAATCCCTGGGATGATGGCATTGGCGCATGCCTTAGAAACTTTTCGGTCAATCCCGGTAATGTAGATATCGACAATGAGACCGCGCGAATCTCAAACAGGGCCATCTCCATCCTTCCCGATTGTCCCTTTTCCGGGGGTGAAATCAAGACAATCAGCGTTAAAGACACCGGTTTTAAGAGTTACTATTTTTACGCCCCGGCCTATGTCGAAGCTCGGGTGAGACTTTTCAACAAAACCGGGCAGGGAGCCGCCTGCTGGCTTTGGGGCGTAGGCACCCCGGAGGACCCCGGTGGTCCGGGCCCCTGGAATGAAATTGATCTTTTTGAACTGAATGGTGTGAACCGGAATATCTTTACAGGTACTTATCACTGGAGCAACGGAGGGGTCCATGTTTCACAGAACCATTCTGTGTACCTTACCGACTCTCTGGGGTTGTACGATCTCACTGCTGAATGGACCATTTTCGGATTAGAGTGGAACACCGACGTCATCCGATGGTACGTGAATAATACCCTCGTTAAGGAACTGGATCTCCATCGCATTCCGCCCTATTGCATCGATGCTTCAACCTACGCGCCTCCCGTCGCCCCCTTCTCCCTGCGTATGGGTACGTCGTACAATAGCGTCGGGAATCAATCACAGCAAGCGAACCCGGCCGATTTTCCACAATCCATGATCGTCGATTATGTGAGAGTCTATCAAAAAGCCGGTACCCCGAAAACACCAGTCCTCATCCACGACCATCTGTGCCAGTTCTGTAGCGACACGACCCTTGTCCCGGCGACCGGGAAGCCTGTTGGAACCCGCTACTACCCCGGCTATCAGTACCAGTGGAATGCAACTGTATTTGAGATGATCCCGCAACCCGACGCCATGCCCCGCCCGCCTGAACGCTATCTCCTCCGTCTCCGGGAACAAGCGATCCCCGGCGCCGAATATCCGGTTGCCCTCACCTCCGTCGATCCATGGGGCGTCACAGAAAATGATACCGTACAGATCTTTATCCATTCAGGAATACCCCCGGTTCCAACCGACACTTTCACTCCCGAAAGAAAGGATACCTCCTGCTATTACAGCCTGGTCACCCCGGTCCCGGATCATACTTCGGGAAGTGAGTACAGCCTTGACCAGGGAATCAACTGGTTACCGGGCGACCTGGAACACATTGACCAGATTACCTACTGCCGGTTCGGAAGGTTCAAACCCGACACAGTCATTCAACTGCAATTCAGAAATATCAACGCGTGCGGCGCCTCCATTCCTCAGGTCTCGGTCATCACAATTCCCCCGCCTGAACCCGGATGCAAATGGCCGATGGGTACTGACGGGCAAATCTCGTTAGATGACCAACCATCTGTAGCCATACTGCCGAATCCTGCAACCCGGTACATTACCGTCAAACGATCGGGAACCGATTTACTGATTCCGGATGGAATCCTTGAAATTACCGACATTACCGGGAAGACCTTCCTCCGGTACATTTTGCAAGGAACACAGTCCCGATGCGATATCAGCCGTCTGGCCCCGGGAATGTACCTTCTCAGAATGATAAATCAGGATGGTTCTGTTATCCAAAAGAGATTCATCAGGAATTGATCCGGGCCAGCCACCTGCACCTTGAAAAAAATCACTCATTCTTTTGGTTGTATTCATTTTTTTTATACTTTTGCAGTCCCAAAATCATCATGCAATGACAAAGAGAACATTCCAGCCCTCAAACAGAAAAAGAAAGAACAAGCATGGTTTCCGTGAAAGAATGTCCACCGCAAACGGTCGTAAGGTACTGTCTGCAAGAAGGGCCAAGGGTCGGAAAAAACTGACAGTTTCTGATGAAACACTTGACAAAGAATAATTTTCTTTACGGTATTGACCGGATCAATCCATTTTTTAGCAATTTTGTAAACTGAAAGAAGATAATGACATTTATCTTCTTTTTTTATTTTTCTGTGTTCTCATTTTGATCCCTGTCTCATGAAAAACCTGGATTTTAAAAAACTGGCGCCCTATCTTGCCGCCGTGGTCATTTTCCTGATCATAACTTTTGCCTATTTAACTCCCCTGCTGGAAGGGAAGAGACTCATGCAGAGCGATATTATTCACTTCCAGGGAATGTCGAAAGAAATTGTTGATTACCGCGCAAAGACAGGCCAGGAACCGCTCTGGACCAACTCCATGTTCGGTGGGATGCCGGCATACCAGATATCAACGAAGTACACCGGAAACGTATTGGGCTATGCCGACAAGATCCTTTCCCTCGGATTGCCCCATCCGGCAAACCTGGTATTCCTTTATTTTCTGGGATTCTTTATCCTCCTCCTGGTGATGGGCGTCAATCCCTGGCTTTCCATCGTCGGGGCCATCGGCTTTGCCTTCTCCTCCTATTTCTTCATCATATTCGACGCGGGTCACAACTCGAAAGCGCATGCTATTGCTTACATGGCCCCCGTGATCGCCGGTATGATCCTGACAATGAAACGCAAATATCTTTGGGGTGGTTTGCTTACCACGGTTTTCCTGTCACTTGAAGTAAAAGCCAACCATCCACAGATCACCTATTACCTGGCCATGATCGCATTGATCCTGGGAATTTTCAAACTGATTCATGCCATCCGGTTTAAAGAATTGATGCCCTTTCTGAAAGCTGTGGGCGTACTCGTCATCGCCGTGGCCTTTGCGGTCCTGACCAACCTGACCAGTCTCTGGGCAACATGGGAATATGGAAAATACACCATCAGGGGAAAATCTGAGCTTTCTGTCAATAAAGCCAATAAAACAACCGGACTTGACAAGGATTATGTGACCCAATGGAGCTACGGCATCGCCGAGACCATGACCCTGTTGGTCCCAAATATCTATGGCGGTTCGTCGAACCTTCAAATCAGCGAAAAATCAAAGGTCGCTGAAGCTATGAAAGCCAACGGCCTTCCAGATGAATCGATACAACAATTTACCAGCCAGCCCCTGCCATTCATCTATTGGGGTTCTCAGCCTTTTACTTCGGGACCGGTCTACGTGGGAGCCATCTTCATTTTTCTTTTTATCCTTGGGTTGATCATTGTTAAAGGACCCGTTAAATGGTGGTTACTATCCGCAACGATCCTGTCAATCATCCTGGCCTGGGGACACAACCTGATGCCGGTCACCGACTTCTTCCTGACCTTCCTTCCGGGTTACAACAAATTCAGAGCGGTCACCATGATTCTTGTTATTGCCGAATTCGCCATTCCGTTGCTTGGAATTCTGGCAGTCCGTGAACTTACCGCGAAAGACCGCGATGTCAAAGTGCTGAACAAAGGATTCATGATTGCCCTGATCATTTCGGGCGGTATTTGCCTGATTCTTGCCCTCCTCCCCGGCGCATTTTTTAACTTCACCGGTCCCAAGGATGCCATGTATCAGCAACAATACCAGTTTCCAGAATGGCTCATGCAGTCTATTCGCGATGAGCGCTTGCGCCTCCTAAGGCTCGACGCGATCAGGTCACTGGTATTTATTCTTCTTGCAGGCGGGTTGATGTGGACCATCCTGTTCAACAAAATAAAAAAAGAGTACGCGTACCTCATTCTGGGAGTACTCATTCTGGCCGACATGTTCCCCGTTAACAAACGTTATTTCAACAACGACGGCTTTACCTCAAAATCAAGGGTAGAGAATCCATATTCCCCCTCGGATGCAGATAACATTATCCTCAAAGATCCGGCACTCGATTTCCGGGTGCTCAATCTTACCCTTGATCCATACAATGACGCTTCAACTTCCTATTTTCACAAGTCCATTGGCGGATACCACGGAGCAAAACTGCGCCGTTACCAGGAATTGATCGACCATGGCATTGACCAGGATATCCAGACGTTTATCAAGTCGATGAGCACCCTGAACACACCGGTTTTGAATATGCTGAATACCCGGTATCTCATCATTCCGGGTCAGGACAAACGGCCGGCTGCCTACCCCAACACCAATGCCCTCGGGAACGCCTGGTTCGCAAAAAACTATCAACTTGTTGATAATGCTGATGCTGAGATAGCGGCCATGAAGGATTTCAAACCCGATTCGGTGGTTATTGTCAATAAGTCATTTGCTGATCAGCTCAAAGGATTCCAACCGGCCTGTGATTCGTCAGACGTCATCAATCTGATCAACTATGAGCCCAACAAACTGATGTATGAGTACACCTCACGCAACAAAGCCCTGGCTGTGTTTTCGGAGATCTACTACCCAAAAGGCTGGAATGCCTTTGTCGATGGGCAACCCGCACCCCATTTCCGTGCAAACTATGTACTTCGGGCCATGATCCTCCCCGAAGGCAATCACAAAATTGAATTCAGGTTTGAGCCGGTTGTCTATTCAATGGGAGAAACAATTTCGCTGGTCAGCTCACTGATCGTGATTGCCCTGGTACTCATTGCAATCTTTTTTGAATTCTGGAAAACGCGAAAATCCCAGGCATGAAAACCGTTCTGATCATCACGTACTACTGGCCACCAAGTGGTGGCGCGGGTGTACAGCGGTGGTTGAAATTCGTAAAGTATCTGCGCCTTTTTAACTGGGAACCTGTCATCTTTTGCCCCGAAAATCCGGAGTACCCTGAATTGGATGATTCTCTGCTGAAGGATGTCCCTTCCGGGATAAAAATCATTCAGTTTCCGGTTTGGGAACCCTATTCAGCTTACAAAATCTTCTCAGGCCATAAAAAAGAGGAAAAAATCAATGCTGCATTCCTCACGGAACATAAAAAAAATAAAATTCTGGAAGGTATCGCAATCTGGATCCGGGGAAACCTCTTCATTCCCGATGCCCGCAAATTCTGGATCCGGCCATCCGTTAAATTTTTACTGAAATTTTTCGCGAAAAATAAAGTTGATGCCCTTGTTTCAACCGGGCCACCCCATTCAACACATCTGATCGCGCAGGCGCTTTCGCGACAATTGAACATCCCCTGGCTGGCTGATTTCAGGGATCCCTGGACGCATATTGATTTCTATACCGACCTGAAACTCACCCGGTATGCCGATCGTCGTCATCAAATTCTCGAACGCGGAGTCCTTGAAAATGCCTCCGCAGTCACCGTGATCAGCCAGCCCATGGCCGATGATTTCAACCGGATAGTTCCGCGAAAATATGATGTCATTACCAACGGTTTTGATCCTGAAGATACGGCAATCCCGGATCTCGTGGTACGCGATGAAAAATTTTCGATTGCCCATATCGGGACCCTTGTCAGCACCAGAAATCCTGTAGCCCTATGGGCCGCGCTCCGGGAATTACTGGATGAAAACGAAAACTTCAGTAAGGATCTTGAAATTAAATTGGTTGGAAAAGTCGATTATTCTGTACGCGCCTCGATCACAAGTTTCGGGCTGGATGGATATTTGCGAAAGATCGACTACCTCCCGCATGATGAGGTCGTCCGTGTCCAGCAACAATCTCAGGTTTTGCTTCTGATCATCAATAACACACCGAATGCAGCGATGATCCTGACAGGAAAATTCTTTGAATATCTTGCAGCGGGAAGACCTGTGTTATGCATCGGGCCGGAAAACGGTGAAGCTGCCCGGATCCTGAATGAAACCCGGGCAGGTCTGCTTGCAGACCACGGGAATAAAGAGGCCCTGAAAAAACACATATTTCATTTCTATTCCCGTTACCAGACCGGGACATTGGAGTCAGGAACCTCAGGAATCGAGAAATTTTCAAGAAAAGAACTTACCCGGTCACTGGCACAAATTCTGGACAATCTGAACGCTGACCATTGAAACATTATGTTAGGACCGTTCGGCAGATTTGACGACGACTTTATCCTTCCACCGCCCCATTCGGTAATACCCCCAGTATAAAATCACCCCCGACAGCCACCCGATCGGAATCGACCACCAGATCCCGGAGACTCCGATCCCGGGATTTTTCGACATTATATAGGCAACCGGCAGGCGAACAATCCAAAGGGAAAAAAGACTGATGAACATGGGAATCAGGGTGTCACCGGCACCGCGAAGTACTCCGTTTACCACGAACATAAGGGAAAACAAAATATAGCTGGAACCGATGATGATCAGATATTCATAACCCATGGAGATCACCACCGGATCGGTCGTGAACATCTGCATGAGATATTTTCCGAAAATCACCATTACCAGGGAGGTAAATACGGAAAACCCACTGGTCATGAAAACAGTCGAACGCAACCCGATCCTGACCCGGTCAAGCCTGTTTGCGCCCAGGTTCTGTCCGACAAAAGTCGATAGTGCGATGGAAAAACTCATGGCCGGAATAGCTGCAAAACTATCGATCCGGCCGGCTGCACTGTATGCTGCATTCGCATCCACGCCGAATTGGTTCACGATCCAGTAAAGTCCGACCATCCCTGCCGCAACAAAGGTCTGTTGAAATCCTGTGGGCAACCCGATCCGAATACTTTTCCTGAAAATTTCACGGTCAAAACTGAAATCATGGAACGAGAATTTGACCACGGGATGATAGGTATTCAGATAAGCAATCTGAAAGATGAATGCAGCCGCAACGGAGATCACGCTTGCAACCGCAACTCCGGCAATATCCCAGTGAAAAACAGGAACAAAGATCAGGTCGAGAATGATGTTCAGCACCACCGATCCGACCAGAAAGTAAAGAGGTGTTTTGGAATCGCCGAGCCCCCGCAGGATGGCGCTGGTCCCGTTGAACATAAATAAAAAGATCATCCCTGTAAGAAAAATATTCAGGAATAATGCAGCCCCCGGTACGATCTCCGGCGAAAGGTCAATCAGCCTGAAAATCGAGGGAGCAACCAGGATCCCGGCAATACTGACCAGAATCGATGTGAAAAACATGAAGATGTAAAGGGTATCAATGGCCTTCTTGACCTGGTCCATCTTTTTTGCCCCGAAATATTGGGAAATCACAATGGTAAAACCCATCGTTATACCAACCACAAACGATACCAGTAAAAAAATGATCGGGGCTGAAGTTCCAACGGCAGCCAGCGCAATCTTCCCGATGTACCTTCCAACAATGATGCTGTCGACAACATGGTAAAGTTGTTGAAACAATTGTCCGAGAAGCATCGGGATGGCAAATCTAAAGATCAATCTGCCTTCTGCTCCATGGCTCAGATCCTTCATGGCGCAAAGGTAGCGATATTGCCGATATTTCTTATCTTTGCATCAACAACGGTTCGATCTGTCGCCCCGGTCTCCGGACCGGGGAGGAAAGTCGGGACAACACAGGGCACCATGCTTCCTAACCGGAAGGACCCGGGTATGACCGGGGACAGCAAGTGTCACAGAAAATGACCGCCGGAATGAAACCGGTAAGGGTGAAAACGCGGTGTAAGAGACCACGGTGGTTTCGGGTGACTGAAATCGCGGATAAACCTCATGGGTTGAAAGACCAAGTATACCGGCAATCAAGGGTTGCTCGCCCGATGCCGGAGGGTAGGTCGCTTTAGTTTGCCGGTGACGGTAAACACAGATAAATGACAGAATAAAACAGAATCCCGCTTACGGAACCGTTGTTTTTATCATTCTTGAATCCTGCATAATGAAGATACTATCGATCATCGGTGCCCGGCCCCAATTTATCAAAGCCGCCACAGTTTCCCGGACGATGGGGAACCATAGCGAAATAAATGAAATAATTCTGCATACCGGACAGCATTATGATGAAAATATGTCGGAGGTGTTCTTCCGGGAACTGGATATCCCCCGGCCCGATTACAATTTGGGGGTCGGATCCGGTAGTCATGCGGAACAAACCGGTTCCATGCTGAAAGGAATTGAGGAAATACTGATTCTTGAAAAACCCGATCTGGTGCTGGTTTACGGTGATACGAATTCCACCATCGCCGGCGCCCTTGCAGCCGTAAAATTACATATCCGTGTTGCTCATGTTGAAGCCGGTCTCCGAAGTTTTAACCGGTTCATGCCGGAAGAGATCAACCGGATTGTAACCGACCGGATCAGCGACCTTCTCTTTGCCCCCACGCTTACAGCCATGAACAACCTTCAAAAGGAAGGATTGGCAGAGATCACCAAATTTTCCGGGGATGTGATGTACGACTCCGTCCTATTTTATATCGATCGAATAAAACGCAATCCTGAACAATATATCACTCCTGGGATACCGGATATATATCACCTGGCCACTATTCACAGGGCAGAAAACACCGACAATCCCCAAAATCTTAAAGATATTTTCACAGCATTTGGTAATATCGAAAAAAATATTGTATTACCGCTGCATCCCCGTACCCGGAAAACGCTGCTGGAACCGGGGAATATTCCGGCCAATGTGACTATAATCGATCCGGTAGGATATCTGCAGATGCTTTACCTTACCCTTCACGCCGACAAAGTCCTGACCGATTCGGGAGGACTTCAGAAAGAGGCATATTTTCTGGGTAAACAATGCATCACACTCCGAACCGAAACCGAATGGGTCGAGACCATGCACGACAACTGGAATATCATCACGGGCAGCGATCCCGGAAAAATTGTCAGGGCAATTCTGGCTGATCCTCCTAAAGCCCCGGTTAATAAGGATTTTGGTGATGGAAATGCAGCAGGTGTCATACTCGAAAGCTTGCTCCGTTTTTAACCGTGGAATGTTAATAAAATCCTTGGTTTCCCGGCATATTTATCACCCGGAAATCCGATAAAATTTTGTATTTTTGTCTTATCTTTTTATCTTTATAAAATACTGATTATGACCGACATAGAAAAAGAAATTGCGAGCCAGAATTACACTGCCGATAACATTCAGGTTTTAGAGGGGTTGGAGGCTGTCAGGAAACGCCCGGCGATGTACATTGGAGATGTGAATGTGAGAGGGCTCCACCATCTGGTTTATGAAGTGGTCGACAACTCCATCGATGAAGCGCTTGCCGGTTTCTGTAACCGGATCGAAGTCTTTATCCATCCCGATAATGCCATAACAGTGACCGATAACGGCCGTGGTATACCCACCGATTATCATGAAAAAGAAAAAAAATCGGCCCTCGAAGTGGTTATGACGGTTCTGCATGCCGGAGGGAAATTTGATAAGGACACCTACAAAGTATCAGGCGGTCTTCACGGAGTCGGAGTCTCCGTGGTCAATGCCTTATCATCAGTTATGAAAGTCACCGTAAGCCGGGGCGGACAGGTTTTTCAACAGGAATATGCTTACGGGAAACCACTTTATGATGTAAAAACGATCGGTGTCACTGAAAATACGGGCACTTCCGTGACTTTTAAAGCCGACAACACAATCTTCATTGTTGAAAAATTCGATTATGAGATACTGACATCCCGGCTTCGGGAACTCGCCTTTCTGAATAAAGGAATCACTCTTGTTATCACCGATGAAAGGGAAAATGATGAATCGGGCAACGCTATTACCAATACCTTTTACTCCAAGGCCGGGCTCAGCGATTTCATTAACTACCTTGATGAAAACCGTGAAAAACTGATACCCGAACCCATCTGCATGGAAGGCGAACGAAATAACATTCCCATGGAGATCGCCATGCAATACAACACCTCCTTCTCCGAAAACATTCATGCCTACGTCAACAATATCAATACCCATGAAGGCGGAACCCACCTTGCGGGATTCCGTCGCGCGCTTACCCGGACCCTGAAAAGCTACGCCGAAAAAACCGGAATGCTCACCAAATTGAAATTTGACATCAACGGCGACGATTTTCGGGAAGGTCTCACTGCCATCATTTCCGTTAAGGTACAGGAGCCCCAGTTTGAAGGACAGACCAAAACCAAGCTTGGCAACAATGAAGTTATGGGCGTGGTTGACCAACTGGTAAGTGAAATGCTCACCAACTACCTTGAAGAACATCCGAGGGAAGCAAAAACCATCGTCAACAAAGTGATTCTTGCCGCAACCGCACGCCATGCAGCCCGGAAAGCCAGAGAACTTGTGCAGCGAAAAAATGTACTATCCGGATCTGGATTGCCCGGCAAACTGTCCGACTGCTCCGAAAATGATCCGACTCTCTGCGAAATATACCTTGTTGAGGGAGATTCGGCAGGCGGTACCGCCAAACAGGGACGCGACAGAAAGTTCCAGGCTATCCTGCCATTGCGCGGAAAAATCCTCAATGTGGAAAAAGCAATGCAATATAAAATCTTTGACAGTGAAGAAATTAAAAACATTTTCACAGCCCTTGGAGTAACCATTGGAACAGAAGATGACAGCAAAGCACTAAATCTCGAAAAACTGCGTTATCACAAAATTGTAATCATGACCGATGCCGATGTCGACGGAAGTCATATCGCAACCCTGATCCTTACGTTCTTTTTCAGGTATATGAAGGAACTTATTGAAAACGGACATGTCTATATTGCCACCCCGCCCCTGTACCTGATCAAGAAAGGGAGTACGCAGAAGTATTGCTGGACTGAGGAAGAACGCCAACGGATCGTTGCAGAGCTGTCGAACGGAAAAGAGACGGGAGTCCATATCCAGCGGTACAAAGGTCTGGGTGAAATGAATGCGGAACAGCTCTGGCAAACTACCATGAATCCGGAGTTCAGAACATTGCGGCAGGTCACCATCGAAAATGGAACCGAAGCCGACCGAATCTTTTCCATGCTGATGGGTGATGATGTTCCGCCACGCAGGGAATTTATAGAAAAAAATGCCAGATACGCGAATATTGACGTGTAATCCGACAGGCTAAACATAACCCGATGAACCGCAAAAAGTACACTTACATCATTGCCTCAGTGGCAATCCTGATCATCATCGCCTGGGTTCTACTCTCGAAAAACGACAAAAATCAACAGGTTGTTGCTAAAGTCAAAAAGGGGAATTTTCCGATCGAAGTAACTACTACTGGTGAATTGGTTGCCAAAAGTTCGGAAAAAATATATGGTCCGCAGGGACTCCGGCAGATCCAGATCTGGCAGGTCAAAATTCAGGATATCATACCCGATGGTACTGTGGTCGATTCAGGTCAGTATGTCGCATCGCTCGACCGTACCGAAATTTCTAATAAAATCAAGGATGAAGAGACCAACCTTGAAAAACTCGAATCCCAACTTACCAAAACCAGGCTCGACACTTCCTTGGAACTCCGTTCCGCACGCGACGAACTGATCAACCTCAAATATGCCCTGGAAGAAAGAAAAATAACACTCGATCAATCAAAATATGAGCCCCCCGCTACCATCCGTCAGGTTCAGATTGACCTTGAAAAATCGCAGCGGGCTTTTGAACAGGCTGAGAAAAACTACAAACTCCGGTATCAGAAAGCCGTCGCGAACATGCAGGAAGTCTCCGCCTCTTATAACCAGGCCCAGCGAAAACTGCAACAAATGACCGACGTCCTCAAAGAATTCAATGTTCTGGCCCCGAAAGCCGGAATGGTGATCTATAAACGGAACTGGGACGGAAATAAAATGGGAGTCGGAGCTACCGTTAATGCGTGGGATAATGTCGTTGCCGAACTGCCCGATCTCTCTGAAATGATTTCAAAAACGTATATCAACGAAATTGATATCAGCAAAGTCAAAGTAGGTCAGGCAGTACAGGTCGGTATCGATGCATTTCCCGAAAAAAAATTCACCGGAAAGGTGATTGAAGTGGCTAATATCGGTGAACAACTTCAAAACTCCAATGCAAAGGTCTATGAGGTAAGAATCCTGGTCAACGAATTTGATTCCATTCTTCGCCCAGCCATGACCACCAAAAATAAAATTCTCACAAGCGTGGTCGACAGCGTGTTTTTCATCCCCATTGAAGCTATTTTTAATGCCGATTCTGTCGCGTTTGTATACCGCAAAGATGGCTCATCGGCCGTAAAACAACAGGTAATCGTAGGTCAATCCAACGACAATGAGATCATTATTCGTGCAGGGCTGACAACCGACGATGAAGTGTTGCTGGTTCCCCCCGAAAAAGCCGACAAACTGAAACTTAAAAAACTCCCGGCCGATATCATTGCAAAATTCCGGGAAAAACCCTCCAAACCCAAAACCGAGAAAACTGCCAACAGACCTTCCGGGACCCAGACCCCGGGAACACCCGTTATTATGAAAAAATAACAGGCTTCTTTCCCCGACCGCAGTTCATGAAGTCCCAGGCTAATTTCAATCGCATGTTTGAAAGATATAAATACCTCTTCAATATCGCTCTTGAAGCGGTTTTTCTAAATAAATTCAGATCTGTCCTTACAGCCCTCGGGATCATCTTTGGCGTGGCCGCAGTCATTACCATGATGGCGATTGGCAATGGCGCTAAAAAAGAAATACTCGACCAAATGAAACTGGTTGGGGTAAACAACATTATCATAACTCCGAAACCTGAAAAAGGCAAGGATAAAAATACCGGTTCAGCAAGCGAATCAACCGAATCTACCGATCAGGGAACGGAAAAGAATAAGGGTAAATTTTCTCCGGGTCTGACGCTTAAAGATGCCGAAAGCATCGGATCAATCATTCCCACCGTCTCAAAAGTTAGCCCCGAAGTCATTTTCGAAACCGATATTGTTAAGGACGGAGTGAAAACGACTGCCAAGTTCACAGGGGTTACTCCCGACTTCTTTACGGTTTTCGGATTGGAACTGGATGCAGGCGAAATGTTCAATTCCGAACAATTAAAGGATGGGAAAGCGGTCTGTATCATCGGACCGGTCATAAAATCCAAATTCTTTCCGGTTGAAGATCCAATCGGTAAAGATATAAAATGCGGACCTGTCTGGCTCCGGATCATCGGGGTCCTGAAAAAAAGAGAGATCAGTCAATCGAGCATCGACAACCTTGGAATCTCCGATTACAACAACTCCCTTTATACTCCTATCCAGACCATTCTCCGACGTTTCAGAGACCGGTCGATGATCACATCCAGTTCGCTTCACGGCGGAACGGTTTACTCCGATGGTTGGAGCACCATGTACATGGACCAGAGTTCCGGAGAAACCGGTAAAAACCAGATCGATAAAATTGTGGTTCAGGTCAAAGAAAGCAGCCAGATCGCTCCAACGACCGAGATCCTGAAAAAGATGATGGTCCGACGACACGCAGGTGTTGAAGATGTCGAAATTAAAGTTCCCGAACTGCTTCTCAAACAGGAACAACGTACCAAGGATATCTTTAACATTGTTCTTGGCGCCATTGCAAGTATATCATTGCTTGTTGGGGGTATCGGGATCATGAACATTATGCTCGCTTCAGTAATGGAACGTATCAAGGAGATCGGAATCCGCCAGGCCATCGGCGCCACCAAACGCGACATTGTACTTCAGTTCCTGATGGAAGCCACACTGCTCAGCATCAGCGGAGGCCTTGTCGGGATCATCCTCGGGATTGCCCTCTCTAAAATCATCATGGAACTGACCGGAATCCTGACCATCGTTTCGATGGTTTCGATCCTGATCTCCTTCGGTGTCTCCGCCTCTGTCGGGATCATCTTTGGATATATGCCTTCGAAACGGGCTGCAAAACAGGATCCGGTCGAATCCCTGCGATATGAATAGTGTACCGTCATTATTTCCGCTATGAAACTGAAAAACATCTCAACCCTGCTGATCCTGCTGCTCCTGGTTTATTCCGGGTTCTCACAGAAAACGACCCGACAACTTACACTTGAAGAGGCACTTTCCATTGCAAAAACACAATCGCCCGATGCCCTGAATGCACGTCAGACCTTCCGTTCCAGCTATTGGGAGTACCGTTCCTATACAGCATCCAACCTGCCCTACCTGACTTTTACTGCAACTTTGCCCAATATCAACCAGACCATTTCGTCACAAAGCATCGACGGCGTACAGTCGTATGCCAGCTATAAATATATTTCGGCTCAGGGGAACCTGGCCCTTTCCCAGAAAATCGGAATAACCGGAGGTACCGTCTCCATTAACTCATACCTTGGCGCCCAATTCAATGCAGATAAATCGAAAAACCAGGCTCCATATCTCAGTTACCCGGTCAACATTGAACTTTCACAACCCATTTTCACCTATAATTCCTTTCGCTGGGACCGGAAAATCCAACCCCTGAAATATTCAATGGCAAAAAGGAAATACCTTGAAGATATTGAACAAATCGCCGTTACCGCAACGAATTACTTCTTTACCCTGTTACAGTCACAAATTGAAAAAAAGATCTCCCAGACCAACCTTTCCAATTATGATACCCTCTACCGGATTGCAAAAGGGAGGTACCAGTTGGGAAAAATTGCCGAGAATGACCTTCTGCAATTGGAATTAAGTTTTCTCAAAGCGCAGGCCCAGGTTCAGAATGCTGACCTGGCGCTTGAAAATGCACAGTTTCGCTTTAAATCATTTCTTCGCCTCCAGGACAGTATGCAGGTCATCCTGATCCCGCCTAACAATATTGATTTTTTTATGATCAATCCCGGGAACGCAGTCGAACTGGCCAACCAGAATTCATCCTCCTCCCTCGATTTCAAAAGAAGATTGCTGGAAGCCGCCAGCGGTGTGAATTACGCCAAGACAAACGGAAGGTTTGATGCTACAATCCATGCACTGATCGGACTCCAACAATCGGGAGCGACAATCCCCGATGCATACCTCAATCCGGCTGATCAACGACAGGTTTCGGTAGGACTGACCATCCCGATCGTGGATTGGGGAGTTGCACGCGGAAAAATAAAAATGGCTCAGTCGCAGGAAGAGATCGTAAAAAATTCTGTTGAACAGGAAATTATTGATTTTCAACGAAATGTATATCTAAAAGCCGTTCAGTTTAACATGCAACAGACCCAGATCATGATCGCCGCGAAATCGGATACCGTCGCCCGAAAAAGTTATGAAGTGATCAAAGGCCGATACCTGATCGGGAAGATCAACAGCATCCTCGACCTGAATAATGCCCAGATCGAGACCGACAATTCTGAAAAGAACTATTATACGGCCCTACAAACCTACTGGAGAAACTATTTCGAAATCCGAAAACTCACATTGTTCGATTTCAGGAAAAATGAGAATCTTGAACTGGACCTCAGGATCATTAAATGATCGTTAATTTTCATACTCTTATTAAAATTTATTCTAAATAATATTTATCTTTGCATCAAGCAAACTTAAAATTATTGAATTATGGCAGTATTAGTAGGAAAAAAGGCTCCGGCGTTTGAAGCCGAAGCAGTAATCAATGGCAATGAATTTGTCGACAAATTCTCGCTTTCACAGTACATCGGAAAAAAACATGTGATCTTCTTTTTCTATCCCCTCGATTTTACTTTTGTATGTCCCACTGAAATTATTGCATTTCAGGATAAGATGGAGGAGTTTGAAAAAAGAAACGTGGCGGTCGTTGGGTGTTCTATCGATTCCAAGTTTTCCCACTGGGCGTGGTTGAATACCGAACGTAAGCAGGGTGGTATTAAAGGAGTAAAATATCCTATTGTCTCTGATCTTTCAAAAACGATCTCGGCCAATTATGATGTCCTTGCAGGAGAATACATGTACACCGAGGATGGCACCATGGAATTTGAAGGCGGACCGGTTGCTTTACGCGGGCTTTTCCTGATCGACAAACAAGGAATTGTCCGTCATCAGGTCGTGAATGATCTATCATTGGGCAGAAGCATTGATGAAGCAATCAGGATGGTCGATGCGTTGCAGTTCTTTGAAGAGAACGGCGAAGTTTGTCCCGCCAACTGGCATAAAGGCCAGGAAGGAATGAAAGCAACAGCAGAAGGTGTAGCCGATTATCTGGGCCGGCACTAAATGAAGATCAGATGAAAAGCCTTCAGGACCTGATCCTGAGGGCTTTTTTATTCCTTCTTCTTGGCCTCATTCCAGTATCGTTCCATTTCATCAAGCGATAACGTATGCATGGGAACCCCCATCGCGGCGGCCTTTTCTTCAATAAACCTGAATCTTTTGATAAACCTTCGGTTTGTCCGCTCCAACGCATCCTCGGGATTTACCTCGATAAACCGTGCATAGTTAATAATGGCAAAAAGCAGATCACCCACTTCGTGTTCCCGGCTCTTATGGTCTGAACCCGTTACGACTGCTTCCTTCAATTCGCGCAACTCTTCCTGAACCTTATCCCATACCTGTTCCGGATGCTCCCAGTCGAATCCCACACCGCTTGCCTTCTCCTGAATACGATAGGCCTTCACCATGGCGGGAAGCCCTTTGGGAACACCCGAAAGCACTGATTTATTCCCCTTTTCCAGCAATTTGATCTTTTCCCAGTTATCTTTTACCTCCTTGGCATCCTTTACGACCACATCGCCAAAAATATGCGGATGCCGGTTTATGAGTTTTGAAATGATGTTTTCCAAAACATCTTTAATATCAAAGGAGCCGGATTCAGAGGCGATTTTCGAATAAAATACCAGGTGTAGCATCAAGTCACCCAACTCTTTTTTAATAGAATCCATGTCACGCTGCAGGATCGATTCAGAAAGTTCATAGGTTTCTTCAATGGTTAGATAACGCAATGATTCAAGCGTCTGCTTTTTATCCCACGGGCATTTCAACCTGAGTTCATCCATGATTTCGAGCAATTTCCGAAATGCAGCAATCTTCTCTTCCATGTTTCAATTTTCAGCAAAAGTAATCATTTCATCCCTCCAATTTATAATTTGACACCCACAGGAACCCACTTGGATAACCCCGATCAGCAAAAACAACAGTATTCCTGGTGCCTGCCATGCCGCTCCATTTTTATGAGAAAAACCGTGCAGGTCCCCGGGAATTAACCTTGAGGCATTGCGGAAACTGATGTATGGCTTTACATTTCATTTGTTAACAATTTTATATTTAATGTGCTCATATTTATTTTTTTTCGGGCCACATTGAATATCCATTGTTATCGATAGGGGGATGCATGTACAGTGTACTGATGGATATTTCATTGGCCAAATGGAATATCCATTATTATCATTCGTGTTTTGCATGAACCTGGTTCCTATGGATATTTCATGGTAAATTTGCAGGACAATCGACCGACTTTTGACTATCCGGAAAAAAAATATTGTAAAATCGTGTATTCTTACAGGACTGACTGTTCTTCTGACCTTGAACGGAACTTTGCTGCATGCACAGTTTGAGCATAAACTTTTTTCCTCAAACCTCGTTTTTGAAGGAAAAATCTATTATGGATTCCTCTACGCCCAACATCTTGAACTGGAATATTATAACGCACATTTCCCATCCTTTGAAATCAGTATTCAACAGATGACTTTCGGGAAACACCCGTGGGAAAGGGCTTACAACTATCCCCTCATTGGATTATCACTCCTTTATTCGACCTTGGGGAACAATCCATCGCTGGGACAGGGTTTTGCCGTGATGCCTCATATCAACTTTCCCCTGTTCAAAAAAAAAGATTTCACCCTGGGATTTCGATTTGCATTGGGTTTGGGATACATTACCAGGTCATTCGACCGACTGACCAATTATAAGAATCTGGCCGTTGGCTCGAATTTCAATGCCGCCGTAAACCTTATGCTGGAAGCCAGGTACAGGCTCAATTACTATCTAACCCTTACAGGCGGGATCGGTTTACAGCATTTTTCAAACGGCGCACTTAAACTCCCCAACTATGGAGTGAATGCCATTCAGATAAATGTCGGACTGGCGTACCGACCATTCAGGGAAAACAAGGAAATTGATGATCGGTTTTATGCCCCAACCCGACCTTATGAGGCAATAATCAGAAGAACCATTGAATTTAATATTGGAGGATTCCTGGGATATAAAAATATGGAAGCCGTGTTCGGCCAGAATTTCCTCGTATATCACCTTTTCGAAAATACGTTTATACCCTGGGGAAGAAAAAGTAAGATAGGATTGGGCCTGGATCTTTCCTATGATCCCTCGCACATTAAAATTCTTGAAATGAGCGATAACCCGGTCGATAATAAATTTAAGATCCTTCGCCCGGGTGTCAATGCAGCATACCAATTGGCCATTTCAAAGATCGCATGCATTGTCAACCTGGGTGTATACCTCGGCGGAAAAGAAAAAAGCAACGGTCCCCTGTATGAAAAACTGTCGCTCCAGTATAATTTCTCGAAAAACTTTTTTGCTTCCGTGATGCTTAAAGTTCATTGGGGCCGGGCTGATTACATTGGTTGGGGACTGGGATATAAATTCATAACCAAATATGGAAAAAAGACCATCCATTAAGACACTTTTTTATCGCCTTTCGGTACGGATTGTCCTGCCGATCCTGTTACTCCTGTTTGCAGGTTGTAATAAGGAACAGGGTGTATGTTTATCAAACACCGGACCCATAATAAAACAGGACCGGAACATAGATAGCTGTAATCAGATTGATATACAGGATCATTTGAATCTGATCCTGACCGACACACCTCCCGGGACCATCACAGTCGAAGGCGGGAAAAATATCATCGGTGGGATTAAAACAGAAGTGGTTGATGGGATCCTGTACTTATCGAACGAAAACAAATGTAATTGGCTCAGGGACTATGGTATACCCATAAATGTTTACGTATCCGGGGAAGGCATCTGGCGCATCGTTTACAACTCTTCGGGAAATGTAAGTACCACAAAGACTCTTACTTACGATTCCCTGAAGGTGGAGATCTGGGGAGGTTGCGGAGTTGTTGATCTTTCAGTTTCCTTAGTCAAAGGAATGTTCAGTCTGAATATGGGTACCGCTGATCTCATTTTGCGCGGAAATTCCGACGAAATCTATTTGTATGCAGGTTCGTACGGGAAATTTGACGGTATTTCACTGGTGACCAAATGGGCTCATGCCGTCAATAAATCGTCCAATGATTCTTATATCAGGGTGGAGTCGGCCACCGACCCCACTACCCTGTTGGAAGCAACAATTTTATCGATTGGAAATATTTATTATACAGGCAATCCACAGACCATTAAAGCAGATGTCAGAGGCAGCGGTAATGTGATTCCTTTTTAATCAGTAAGCCCGTGCAAATAGTACACGCTGGGAGGAAGGTTTCCCGGAATAAACACAGGTTCCCTCTTCCCGTGGATTGTTGAGTGGAATGACCCGGATGGTAGCTTTGGTCTCCTCCTTGATCTTTTCTTCGGTTTCAGGGGTGCCGTCCCAATGGGCTGAAATAAATCCCCCGGTCGTTTCCAGTACCTGTTTAAATTCCTGCCAGGAATCAACCCGGTATGTATTGCTTTCTCTGAAGGACAGCGCGCGGTCAAACAGATTCTTCTGGATCTGATCCAGTAAATGGATCACTTTGTTTTCAAGATCCCGCAATTGTAAGACCTCTTTTTCCATGGTATCTCGCCGGGCAATTTCCACTGTACCCTGTTCCACATCACGCGGTCCAATGATAACCCGTATCGGAACCCCTTTAAACTCATATTCTGTGAACTTCCAGCCTGGTTTGTGGGTTTCACGATCATCATATTTCACGCTGATCCCCTTATCCTCCAGCGATTTCTTAAGAGGTCTTACCACGTTTGAGATTATTGATAATTGTTCCTGGTTCTTGAAAATCGGAACAATTACTACCTGGATAGGCGCCAGTTTGGGAGGCAAGACCAATCCGGCATCATCGGAATGCGACATGATCAGCGCCCCCATCAACCGGGTGGATACTCCCCATGAGGTCGCCCAGACGTAATCGAGTTTGTTGTCCTGATTCAGGAACTTCACATCAAAGGCCTTTGCGAAGTTCTGACCGAGAAAATGGGACGTTCCTGCCTGCAGCGCCTTACCATCCTGCATTAGTGCCTCAATGGCGTAAGTTTCAATGGCACCGGCGAACCGTTCGGCAGGAGACTTGGTTCCTTTAATGACCGGAATAGCCATCCAGTTCTCAGCGAAATCGGCATAGACATCAAGCATAGTTTCCGACTCCGTGATTGCTTCCTCCCGGGTTGCATGGGCTGTGTGCCCTTCCTGCCACAAAAATTCCGCAGTTCTTAGGAACAACCGGGTCCGCATTTCCCAACGAACCACATTTGCCCACTGATTTATCAGGATCGGAAGATCCCGGTAGGATTGAATCCAGTTTTTATATGTATCCCAGATGATGGTTTCAGATGTAGGCCTAACAATGAGCTCTTCTTCCAGCCGCGCTTCTTCATCCACAATAATCCCGGTATTATCCGGACTATTTTTCAACCGGTAGTGGGTCACTACGGCACATTCCTTGGCAAATCCTTCAACATGACTCGCTTCCCTGCTGAAAAATGATTTTGGTATAAAAATGGGAAAATAGGCATTGGAATGCCCGGTATCCTTGAATTTACGATCTAAAACCGATTGAATTTTTTCCCAAATTGCATAGCCATAGGGTTTAATGACCATACAACCCCTTACAGCAGAATTTTCGGCAAGATCTGCCTTGATTACCAGGTCATTGTACCATTGTGCATAATTATCAGCTCTTGAAGGAAAATCTTTTGCCATTTTAATGAGTTTGGTATAAAATTTGCTATTTTTCTCACCTTTGCGAAAGGCAAAATTACAAAATAAATCAATCCTTATGATGAATCCGGGAAGCCGGCCTTAAAGAAACAAGCCATGAAAAAAGCATCTCTTTTCTGTGCAGTCATCGCAGTAATCATCACTGCCTGTACCACCCAGAAGCAAACGGGTACCGTCGTCAATGATGATGTTTACAGTCCGGGGTACAACAACCGGAGCAACACGAGGGTAAAATTCTCGGAATCCACTACCGGCGGAACACAGGTCATCACCTCTCCCGATCTTTCGACCTCCAAAACTCCCGCTTCTTCGACATTTGCCGACGATTACAACGATTATTCTTACTCTGACCGGATCAACCGGTTCAACAGTAAGGATACCAGCAAAGGATATTTCGATGAATCTTACAATAGTGAGGCTAATGTTTCGGGAGGTGGCGGAAATAATCCGGATGTAAATCTTTATATTGGAACCGGGATCGGCCTGGGAGGATTCTACGGCTCGTCATTCTCTCTTGGATTCGGTTGGGGATATCCCTACGATCCCTGGGGTTGGAATTATGGTTGGGGATGGAATTACGGATGGGGGTACCCTTACTATGGCTATTCATGGGGATATCCTTATTACGGCTGGTATAATCCATGGTATTACCCCTGTTGCTATTGTTACGGATATTATGACTGGGGCTATCCACCATATTATACCAACACCTATTATGGCTCCAGAAAATCCCTCTACAACACTTCAGGAGACCTGAATGCCCGGAATTCACGCACTTCAGCAAATAATGCATTAACTCCGGAAAACAGAAATTCAAGAATCGGGGAGATTCCCAGCTATTCCAGAAATTCAGGATCTGCCGTTAACAATAATTCCGTACCCAGGGTTAATCCTTCCGGTCAGGAACAATATCGGTATACCAGATCCACAGGAAGCCGGCAGGACGGATACAAAAGATCGATTGTCCAGAACCGTACGACTGTCAGGGAGCAGCCAAAGCCACGTTTCGTCAAACCCGAATCCGAAATCAGTAACCAACGTACCACGGGTAATCAACGAAGTACAAATGTTCAGAGAAACGGAGGTACCACCCAAAGTTATTCATCCCCGGTTTACCGGCAACCCAAATCAAGTCAGGAGTACCTCTCTCCCAGAACCCAGAATCCGGCATCCAGCCGTTCGAACCAGGGCAGTACTGTAAGAAACAGCGGCCAAACTAACCAATCCGGATCGCGGCCGACGGTCACTCCCCGTTCAACCGCGCCAGGCTCTTATTCAGCTCCATCCCGGAATGAATCACAACGGTACAGCGCACCGGTCAGATCCACCCCGTCCTATTCAACGCCCTCAAGGTCGGGAAGCGGATCCTACTCCCCCCCTTCAGGTTCCGGAGGCAGTTATTCTGCTCCATCCCGCTCCGGAGGCGGCAGCGGTACTGCACCCTCAGGAGGCAGCAGCAGTGGAGGCGGAAGACGCCGTTAATTAACCCTAAACTTCCAGAACTATGAAAAAGATAATGATTTTCATCTTTTCCCTGCTCCTAACAAGTACCATCGTACAGTCACAGACTGCAGAAGATGTATTGCGATTTTCCAGGATCAATTACAGTGGAACAGCCAGATTTAACGCCCTGAGTGGCGCCTTTGGTGCGGTCGGGGCCGATTTCTCGACATTGGCCACTAATCCGGCAGGACTTGGGCTCTATTCTGTTTCCGAAATGACATTAACCATTGCCCCGACCATCGGGAGTACCCACACGAATTACAACGGGTCGGAGGCATCAGAAAACCGAGTAAACTTCGGTCTTGGTAATTTTGGTTTTGTATTCAGCATCAAACCTTCCAAGAATAGCAGCATCCTAAAAAGCATTAACATCGGATTCGGTTTTAACCGACAAAACGATTTCAACAACCAGATGTTGATCAGTGGTGTAAACAAGGAAAATTCCCTTATGCAGAATTATACCAATATCCTGAATGAAGGCAAAATACCACCCTCAACCGTAACTGATACATACCCATTTGATATCGGACTGGCATACGGGACGAACCTGGTTTTTTATAATACAAACAATGAATATGAATGCGACGCCAAATACGGCGGTGTTCTGCAAACTAAACAGGTTAACAGTTATGGTTCAGTTAATGAACTTGATTTTTCGGTCGGTACAAACCTGAATAACACGCTGTTTCTCGGGCTCACACTGGGAATTCCGATGGTCAGTTATTACGAAAACAGCATTTATCAGGAGTCCAGGACCAACGACACTCTAAAGAACTTCATCTCACTTAAATACCGTTATAATCTGCAAACCCGCGGGACGGGTTTCAATGTGAAATTCGGAATGATTTACAAACCGGTCCAGTGGTTCAGAGTCGGTGCCGCCATCCATTCACCAACGTGGTATCCCGGTATGCAGGACGAATGGTTCAGCAGTATGCAATCGTCGTTTGATACCCTGGCATGGAATGCTTCCATGGACTCCCCGATCGGTTATTATGATTACCAGATGAGAACTCCATTCCGGGCGATCGGGAGTCTTGCTTTTATCATCGGAAAATATGGACTTCTCAGCGCTGATTATGAGTATGTAAATTACTCCCAGGGACGCTTAACTTCCTCGGATGACAGTTTCAGCGAGGTTAATTCTGAAATCGAAAATAATTTCCAATCCTTCGGCAATATAAGAATCGGGACTGAATGGGGAATATCATCCTTCCGTATCCGGGGAGGATTTGCTTACTTCAGCAATCCTTTTAATGAAGGCATTAACAATGGGGAGAAATTTCAGGTTTCGGGCGGACTGGGTTACCGTTCGAAGTCCTTCTTTGCAGATGTGACTTACGTTTGGTCCCGGATGAACCAGGACTATTATCTTTACGATGCCACTATGGTCAATCCATCACACAATACTTATTACAGCAACACAGTATTGACCACAATCGGGTTTAGATTCTAAGAAAGCGTAGAGTATCAATTTACTGCATTGACGATACCATCATCAACAAGGATCCGGCCGCAATATTCACACACGATAATCTTTTTGTGCATCCGGATATCGAGTTGATGCTGGGGGGGAATTTTATTAAAACAACCACCGCAGGCATCCCGTTCAATCTGCACAACCGCAAGTCCGTTCCGTGCATTTTTCCTGATCCTGGTATAGGCAGTAAGTAACCGTTCCTCAATATACTTCCGGTTCTCTTCTGAGTTCTTTATAAGTTCCTGCTCCTCTTTTTCCGTTTCTGCTATTATATCTTCCAGTTCGTTACGCTTGATGTCAATATCATTTTTACGATCCTGCAATTGTTTTTGGTAATTTTCAATTTCTTCTTGCTTCAAGTCAAGCGTCGCCTGAAATTCTTTTATCCTCTTTTCCGATAATTGAATTTCCAGATTCTGATACTCAATCTCCTTGGTAAGGGAATCATATTCGCGGTTATTCCTGACATTTTGCTGCTGATCCTCATACTTCTTGATCAGGGCCTGAGAATCCCTGATGGCATTTTTTTTATCTGAAACGGACCGATCCAGGGCGACCGTTTCCTGGATATAGTTGTCGATCCTAGTTTCCAGTCCGGCAATTTCGTCTTCAAGATCCTGTACCTCGAGTGGGAGTTCACCGCGGATAATCCTGATCTTATCAATTTGAGAATCAATCTGCTGCAGGCTGTACAGCGCAATCAGTTTCTTTTCAATAGTCACTTCGGTCTTATCTTCACTTGTTTCACTTTTAACAACCGGAGGTACGGGTATTAAAGGTTTTGTTTCGACGACCTGTTCAGCCACCGGAGTCTCCTTGGTTGATGTGCGCTTTTCTTTAGAAGCGTCTTTTTTCATCAATTTTGACGGTTTTGAGGTGGCAATCGGCTTGCCCGTAGTTTTTGCCATAAATGGGTATTTAAAAATAATGAACGGGATTTGTATTCACTTCTGAAATTAAGGATGCAAAATTAGGAAATTTTTCGATTAGCACATCATGAAACCACTCTTTTACCATCTGTTCGCTTTCATAATGACCGATATCCGCTAAAAGCAATTTGCCTGAGGCAATGAAAAAATCATGATACTTTATATCTGCAGTCAGAAAGGCATCGGCGCCTTGTAGCATGGCGTCAGGGATCAGAAAACTCCCCGAGCCTGTACACAGGGCAACCTTCCGGATCCCGGAGTCAGGATTCCTGGTGTGACGGATAAAGGGAATATTCAGAGTTTCCTTTACCCTTGCCAGAAAATTATCGGCTGCCAGTGGTTCGGCCAGCGTGCCGATCAATCCCGCACCTGATTCCGGATCGTCGTTTTCAAGCGGTACGATATCATAAGCAATTTCTTCATAGGGATGGCTTTTCAACAGGTTACTGATTACGTTTGATTCATCGTAATCATGATAGATCACCTCGATCCTGGTCTCTTTTTCAACATGGAGTTGATTCAGAGTTCCCACAAAAGGATTGGAGTTTTCGAGCGCCCGGAAGGACCCCTCCCCTTCAACGTTAAAGCTGCATTGATCATAATTTCCGATCCTACCCGCATGCGCTGAAAAAAGCGCCTCCCGCACCCGGGATGCATGATTGGCCGGACAGAATGTTATCAGTTTGCGAAGGGTCCCCTTTTGAGGCTTCAGTATACGGAAATCGGTTATCCCCAATTTTCGGAACAGAATGGCATTGAGTCCGAACCGGTAATTGTCGAGATTGGTATGCATGGCATAGATCGCGATATTATTTCGGGCGGCCTTTGTAATGATTTCGGTTTCAGGGCTTCCTGCAGTTAACTTTTTCAATCCTTTAAAGATAAAAGGATGGTGGGAGATGATCAGATTGCATTGCTTTCCAAGGGCTTCGTCCATCACTCCAGAAGTCAGATCAAGGGTCAGGAGCATGCTGTTTATTTCCCATCCCGGATCTCCGTACAAGAGCCCGCAATTATCATAATCCTCCTGCAGGGAGAGGGGGGCCAGGGATTCAAGATATGCGATAATTTCAGAAAGGACCATATAAGAAATATAATAAAGGTCAAAGATACACATTCTCAACATTCTGATACCGTTTAAGGTGTTCATAAAATGTTTAAAAGTTTCATGAGGTACTAACTTTTTATGATTTAAAAATTCCAAATTTTGGATTTGTAAAGTCACAATCCGTTCCCATGAAAGAACCGGTAATTTTTATCCTGGATAATAATCCGATCCACCGCAGTCTTTTAAAATACCATCTGAATATCAATAAGTTTGAAAGTGTTTATGTATTCCAGACGGCGGATGAATGTTTGTACCGGTTACAAAAAGGTTTGATCCCTGATTTCATAATTTCCGACTATGATCCTCAACATCATTTCGATCATTCGCTCGTTGCCAGGATTGAAAAATCATCAGCTTTCCCCAAGGTCATTTTCTTTGCTTCTTCCGATGACCCGATTCTTGCCATCAACCTGCTCGAATCAGGGGCCACCGATTACATCGTGAAGACCAGCCGACTGGATTACGGGATCAATGAATTGATTAAGAACATTAAGTATCTGATCCGGGAGAAGTTACCGGTTTGATGGTTGTTGCCATTTCATTCCATTAGATAACAGGCTTTTACACATTTTGTGTAAAAGAATATTTTTCTTAATTTAGAAGCCTCAAAAATGACGAGGTTTCTTCAAATATTTTTGTATCCATTCTCCATTTGTTTTGGGTTGCTGATGCAATTCAGAAACCTTTTATTTGATTTTCATATTTTCAAGTCGGCCTCTTTCTCCAAACCAGTGATATCAGTCGGTAATCTCAGTTACGGGGGAACCGGGAAAACACCTCATGTAGAGTACCTTGTCCGGTTGCTTCAGCCATATGGCCGGCTTGCAACGTTGAGCCGGGGTTATGGAAGGAAAAGCAAAGGATTCGTACTTGGCATTCCCGGATCAGATGTTTTACAACTCGGAGATGAACCTGTACAGTACCTGAACAAGTTTGAGCAAATCGTTGTGGCTGTCGACGAAAAAAGGAAGCGGGGGATTCAGAATTTACTTCAGCAGTTTCCCGACCTTACCGTGATTCTTCTCGACGATGCCTACCAGCACCGATATGTAAAACCAGGTATTTCAATACTGTTAACCGATTATCACCGGCTTTACCCCGAAGACTTTGTTATTCCTTCGGGCACACTGAGAGAATTCAGGTCAAATGCTTCCCGGGCTGATATTATTATAGTAACAAAGACACCCAAGATATTTTCGCCCATAACCCGGCGAAGGATTCTGGGTGAACTTAAATTGAAGAGCCATCAACAGTTATATTTTTCCTATATCCGTTATCTGGACCCGGTTCCATTTATTATACCATCACAGTATGATTTTCCTGATAAGCTCACCAACATCCTGCTCTTTACGGGAATCGCTAATGATTATCCCCTGAAAGAGCATTTATCGAGGATGTGCAGTGAGATTATCACCTTAAAATTTTCGGACCATCATCCATATTCCGTAAAAGATATCGAAGAGATCGTCAGGATCTTCAATGATCTGCCTACACATAAAAAGGTTTTGGTAACCACTGAAAAAGATGCCATGCGGCTAAAAGTGGTTGAACCGGACACTAAACTGGGCAAATTGCCGTTATTTTACGTTCCCATGGAAGTAGCGTTTCATGGAACGGACAAAGAATTATTTGACAACCAGATACTAAAGTATGCTACAAAAGATCAAAGAGACCGTTGAATTCCTGGAAAACAGGATCAGCACCAGGCCTGAGGTAGGAATTATTTTAGGGACAGGGCTTGGGGGCCTCGTCAACGTCATGGAGATTGAGCAATCAATCTCCTATGAAGATATCCCGAATTTCCCTGTTTCGACTGTTGAGGGTCACCGGGGGCAACTTATTTTTGGTACGTTGAGCGGGAAGAAAATCATGGCAATGCAGGGAAGGTTTCACTATTATGAAGGTTATTCCATGAAAGAAATAACGTTCCCGGTCAGAATCATGAAGTTCATGGGCATCAAGTTGCTTATTTTGTCAAATGCAAGCGGAGGAGTTAATCCCGGTTTTGAAGTCGGGGATATCATGATCGTTGAAGACCATATAAACCTTATGAAGGACAATCCCCTGATCGGAAAGAACGAACATGAGATCGGGGTAAGGTTTCCGGATATGAGTGTGGCATATGATCAGGAGTTGATACAGAAAGCCCTGAGGATCGCCGAGCAACATGGCATTAAATTACAGAAAGGTGTATATGCAGCAGTTTCGGGTCCTACCTTCGAAACCCCGGCGGAGTATAAATACATCCGGGCAATAGGCGCTGATGCTGTTGGAATGTCGACTGTTCCGGAAGTTATTGCCGCCCGGCACATGGGGCTTACCTGCTTCGCAGTATCGGTGATTTCAGATCTCGGGGTTGTGGGAAAGATTGTCGAAATTTCGCACAAACAGGTAATCGATGCTGCCAGTGCGGCCGAACCTTTTATGACCCGGATCATCCGGGAACTGATAGCATAAGGTCACTCATACACCACCAGGTCGAGAATTTTAATTTTCCACCTGCTGCCCGTTTTCATCTTTTTTTCCGAAAAAGACAGGGTTATCAATCCTGCTGCGGCGACGCCTCCACTGATCAGAAGTGCATCGGGCGAGATCACTGTTTCATTGTTTATGACGTGATTGATTGTAATAATGCAGAAGATACCTAAACTTCCGATTAAGGTAGTATAAGCCATTTTCCTGGGTGCATCAAATCTCTTATATACGGCATTAATCTGCCTGACAGACACCTCGAATGGACGGAAATCCGAAACAAAGACTGCACTGTCGTCAATACTCCACAGTTTCCCTTTCAGGAGGGTATCGGGTTTTGAAATCTTCAGTTTGATATAATCTCCGGTCTTAAAAAAATAGCGGTGGCTCGTTCCGATTTTCTCTACCATCATGGTTTTCTGTGCCGAAGCGCTTGCCGTGAAGGCCATGATTATAAACAGGAGTAAAATGTTTTTCATGGTACCGGAACTATTAACAGAATATTCCGGAGTGTAAAGATAACCATGAGGGTGGAGGTAAATGCTTAATTTTGCGGAAGGATGAAAAAAAAATTCTTCTGCCTTTTCCTGATTTTACTTTTTGTCCGCTGTTCGGATAGTGGGACCGATATGCCTGTTGCCGGGTATCGGGATTTATCCGTTGATAAAAATAAAAGAGAATTACAAAATAAAATGTATCGTGGTCGGAGTACCGGGAGACCGACACTCACGCAGGAACCCCGGCATTCTGGAATACGGTTGCGCTCCGGTGTAAAAAGGAAACGCATAAAGAATGACACAACGCTAAATTTCGCTTTTAGAGCGGCGGAAGATTCTGCACGATTACACCGGATCACCACTTTGCGGAAGATTGACCGGCAAATCGATCTCAATGAACCCATCAGCCGGGAACAAATTTCCGGGCGCCTCCACAACCCGGATTACTCTTCCATGGTGATGCTTTCGGATGAAGTGTTTCTTGAATTTAGTTTCGACAATGATATTCTGGATTACACCGACCGTTTTTATACAAACGGGATTCGGGTTGAATTGATCCATCCCGGACTCCGGTCGAATCCGCTGGCGGTTACCATGATCCCGTACTGGAGTTCCGCCACCAACTATTACGGGATTGCCGTAGTACAGAACATGTACACTCCCTCGACTACAAAAACAGGGGGCATCAAGATCGGTGACAGACCTTACGCTGCTTACCTGTACTTCAACACAAAAAAAATCACCAATGATCCGGTTCACCGGTTCAGGCAGACCACCGGGCTGGATGTTGGTATTATTGGTCCGAATTCATACGGTGAATGGGTGCAGCGTGCTTTTCACACTTCGGTTCCGACAAATAATGAGCCGCTGGGCTGGGAGTATCAGATTCAGAATGATTTGGTATTGAATTACAACCTGGCCTATGAAAAAGGGATCGTTTCGGCGAGCCATTTTGAGGTGAATCTTCAGGCTGTTGGACAGATTGGGACACTTTACACCAATACTTCTGGGGGGGTCGGATTACGGGCCGGATGGATCAATCCCTATTTTGCCAATCTGGGCGTGGAAAAGGGGCGTGTTCTGAGGGGAAAAGGTCTCAAAAAAAACCAGTTCTTTGTTTTCCTGCGGGGTTCCGGGAAACTGGTCGGCTATGATGCAACATTACAGGGCGGGCTATTCAATAAAAGCAGTGCCTATGTCATTTCACACGATGAAATAGGCAGATTCGTATTTCAGACCAGCGCTGGTTTGTCACTGACCCTGGGAGGAGTCCGCCTCGACATGGAGCAGTTTCTGTTAAGTCCTGAATTCTCAGGAGGTTTATGGCATAAATGGGTACATATTGCGCTTGTTTTCTGCTTGTAGTTGTTGAAAAATAAAAAATCTTTGCAGTTAAAATCAGACGGTGAATAAAGGTAATTTTGGAACATGGAAGATAAGAATCTGAAAAAGAGGAGCCGCAAGTACGGCATCAGTGATGCTGTTTACGAGCACGGGAAGATTCCGCCGCAGGCGTTGGACCTTGAAGAAGCGGTTTTGGGCGCAATGATGCTGGAAAACGACCGGTTGGCTGAAGTTATTGAAATCCTGAAACCAGAAGTATTTTATAAAGAAAATCACCAGATAATTTTTTCTGCAATTCAGCGGTTATTTGCTCAAAATGAACCGGTCGACATTCTTACGGTCACAGAAGAGTTGCGGAAAAGCGGTGAACTTGAAGTCACGGGCGGCCCGTATTTCATCACGATGCTTACCAACCGCATTGCTTCTGCCGCGAATATCGAATTTCACTCAAGGATTATTCTGCAGAAGTTCATTCAGCGGGAATTGATCCGGGTTTCATCGGAGATCATCAAGGATGCTTATGAAGACACAACCGATGTTTTCGATTTGCTGGATAAAGCCGAGACCGGGTTGTTTTCGATCAGTGAAAGCAGCATCGGTAAATCGTACATGGATATGCAGGCCATTATCAAAGAGGCCTTAAAAGAGATTGCGGCCGGTCGGAATCAGGAAGGGAGACTGAAAGGTGTCGGATCAGGTTTCACCGAACTTGACCGGATCACCTCAGGCTGGCAGAAATCCGATCTGATCATCATCGCCTCGAGGCCCGGTATGGGCAAGACGGCATTTGCACTTACCATGGCGCGAAATGCAGCAGTTGACTTCAAAAAACCGATAGCGGTGTTTTCATTGGAAATGTCATCCGTACAGCTTGTAACCCGTTTGATTTCAAGTGAAACAGAGATTCCGCAGGAGAAATTGCGGAAAGGGTCGATGGAGGATCATGAATGGACCCAGTTGAATACCAGGATTTCTTCTTTGATCGATGCGCCGCTTTTCATCGATGATACTGCAGCACTCTCCATTTTTGACCTGCGTGCAAAATGCCGCAGGCTGAAAGCACATCACGATGTGCAAATGATCATTGTCGATTACCTTCAGTTGATGCAGGGAAGCCAGGATACCCGCGGGAACAGAGAGCAGGAGATCAGCAGCATTTCGAGGGCGCTCAAGACTCTTGCAAAAGAGCTGGAGGTGCCTGTAATTGCCTTATCCCAATTGAGCCGGGCGCCTGAAAAACGAGCCCCTGGCTCAAAGCCTATTCTTTCCGATTTACGTGAATCGGGATCCATTGAGCAGGATGCCGACATGGTACTGTTCATTTACCGGCCCGAATATTATAAGATTGATGTAGATCAAAGCGGCGACTCAACCTCCGGAGTCGCGGAAATCAGCATTGCGAAAAACCGTAATGGTCCTTTAAAAGATGTCAAACTCAGGTTTATTTCGAAATATGCCAAGTTTGTTGATCCTGAGATGGACTACATTCCGGTAAACAATATTCCGGCTAACGAATCGTTTGACGGTTCTTTAAGAACCCGGACGATCATGTCGAAAATGGATGATGAGGATCGCAATGAGATGCCATTTTGAAAAAGTAATTTTTTTATTTACCTGTTTTTTGTTTGCATTTATACAAAGTGCCCGTTGCGCTTTTATTTTGATTCCCATGGATGAGGATCAACGGAATCACCTGAAGGCATACGGAGTAGCGTACTGGGTACTGCAGCGGGAAATTGAAGTTGATTGGCTTTTAAACTACCGCGGAGGAAGTTTCCTGTTTCCCTATTATAAAATTGGTGAAGAGGAGTGTAAAATCCGTGGGGTTAGTTATCAGGTACTGGCAGATGTTCAGGCTGAAGCGATAAAGCTTGAGATTTCCGACACCCAGGTGAACATGGAGACAGTCAAGCTCCACAAGGCCCCGAAAATCGCGGTCTATTCCCCGAAGAACAAATTGCCATGGGATGATGCGGTGACATTGGTGCTCAGTTATGCAGAAATCCCCTATGAGGTAATTTACGATGAAGAGGTCATGTCGGGGATTTTGCCGGTGTACGATTGGTTGCATCTCCATCACGAAGATTTTACAGGTCAATATGGAAAATTCTGGGCCGCCTATAAATCATTTCCGTGGTACCGGGAGGATGTCGCGGCCCAGGAAGCTGCAGCAGCAAGGCTTGGCTACAAAAAAGTTTCGCAGATGAAACTGGCCGTTGCCGGTAAGATACGCGATTTCGTAGCCGGAGGCGGTTATTTGTTTTCAATGTGTTCGGCACCTGACAGTTATGATGTTGCGTTGTGTTCAGAGGGGATCGACATTTGTGATGTCATGTTCGACGGGGATGCAGCGGATCCTCAAGCATCTTCCAAGTTAAACTTTGCCAATGGATTTGCCTTTGAGAATTTCACCCTGAATATGAATCCCTACGAGTATGAAATTTCATCGATCGATGTTACGGAGACAAGGCCCCGTAGTGTAACAAAGGAAAATGATTTTTTTACTTTGTTCGAATTTTCGGCCAAATGGGATCCTGTTCCCAGTATGTTATGCCAGGATCATGTAGCCATCATCCATGGATTTATGGGACAAACAACGGCTTTCAATAAAAAATATCTTAAACCCGGCGTCGTCATACTCGGGGAGGCGAAAGCACTTGATGAAGCGAGGTACATTCACGGTGATTTCGGAAGGGGCACCTGGACTTTTTTAGGGGGGCACGATCCGGAAGACTACCAGCATCTGGTGGGGGATCCGCCGACTGATCTGAACCTGCATCCCAATTCACCCGGATACCGGCTTATTCTTAATAACATTTTATTTCCGGCGGCGAAAAAGGAAAAGAGGAAGACCTGACCCAAGTCACTTCCGCCGGTCGTAAACCTCGTAAGTATAATGAAAAGCCAGCTTCGGGTCAACCTCACCGGGTTCCTGAGCGGTCAGTTCCCATATCCCTGGATCGATAGGCGGAAAGAAGACATCTGCCTCAAATGATTTATGTACCCTGGTGATGTAGAGCCGGTCGGCAAGGGGGAGAAATTGTCGGTAAACCGAAGCCCCGCCGATTATAAAGTTTTCTTCGGCCGGATCACACAGATTTACTGCATCCTGAATAGAATAAGCCATTTCGCAACCTTCGATGGTTTCGCCGGGAAGGTCGGTTATCACAATATTCCGGCGCTCGCGTAAAGGACGGCGGGGCAATGATTCATAGGTCTTTTTACCCATGATGACGGTGTGTCCCCTGGTAATCCTTTTAAACATGCGAAGATCCCCCGAAATGTGCCAGAGAAGGTCGTTATTTTTCCCGATGGCACCATTTTCAGCTATTGCAACAATAATAGATATCATAGAAGATTTTATACGGCAATGGCTCCCTTGATATGCGGGTGCGATTGATAGTTCAACAATTGGAAGTCTTCATATTTAATATCGTCGATCGATTGAATATCCTGATTCAGCCTCATTACCGGAGGAGGAAACGGAGTTCTCGACAACTGCAATTTAACCTGGTCAATATGATTCAGGTAGATATGGGCGTCGCCCAGCGTATGGATAAATTCACCCGGTTTCAAACCGGTCACCTGTGCCATCATCATGGTTAGCAAGGAATAGGATGCTATGTTGAAGGGGATGCCTATAAAAATGTCACAACTTCGCTGATACATCTGGCAGGATAAGGTTCCATTCGCAACATAAAACTGGAAGAGAAGGTGGCACGGAGGCAATGCCATTTTTTCGAGTTCACCTACATTCCAGGCGCTTACGATATGGCGGCGGGAATCGGGATCGGATTTAATGGAATGGATCACCCCGGCGATTTGATCAATGGCACTACCATCGGGCCGGGGCCACGACCGCCATTGGCTTCCATAAACCGGTCCCAGTTCACCATCTGCACGCGCCCATTCATCCCAGATGGTCACCTTATTTTCATGTAAAAAACGGATGTTGGTTGAACCTTTCAGAAACCAGAGCAACTCATAAATAATGGAACGCAGATGAAGTTTTTTTGTCGTCAGAAGGGGAAACGAATCCGTCAGGTCAAAACGCATCTGGTACCCAAAAACACTAAGGGTACCGGTTCCGGTCCGGTCGGTTTTCCGAATTCCTTTATCAAGAACGTGTTGTAAAAGATCAAGATATTGTTTCATGGGCTGATAGCAAGGTGATACAAGGGTCGGGTGAATATTTATGCAGTTTTATAGCGTCAGAAAAAAAGTAGTTCCTGAATTGTCAGTGTGTGTTCACGCCAGAGAATGCTTTCGGGTCGTGTTTGTGCCGGAAGAGAATTGCGAACAATACCGCAACAACTAACGCATAACCGGCAAAGGCGATCCAGATGCCATGCCAGTCAAATTTTCCAGATGAAAGGGTAAAGTAATTATCGATGACAAGCCCGCTGATCCGGCTACCCAGAAAGGCTCCGAAACCGTTGGTCATGACCATGAACAGGCCCTGGGCGCTTGCCCGGATTCCGGGTTCGCTCCGGGTTTCGACGAACAAGGATCCTGAGATGTTAAAGAAATCAAAGGCCATCCCGTAAATAATACAGGAAAGAATAATCATCCACAGACCGCCGGCCGGATCGCCCCAGGCAAAAAGGCCGAAGCGCAATACCCAGGCAAACATGCTGAAGAGCATAACTTTTTTTATGCCGAATTTTCGCAGGAAAAACGGAATGGTAAGGATAAAAAGGGTTTCAGAAATCTGAGAAACTGACATAATAATAGCAGGATAGCGAATAGCGATCAGATTCTGAAACTCGGGAATGGAGGCGAAATCGTGAAGGAAGGTATCTCCATAGGCGTTGGTAAGTTGAAGTGCAGCGCCGAGCAGCATGGCAAAGATAAAGA